>JAUNRQ010000003.1 GCA_030535605.1 Pseudoxanthomonas suwonensis | reverse complement strand
CGTGCGGCCGAGCAACGTGCCGCCGAGGAGCGGGCTGCCGAACAGCGGCGCACGGCCGCGGCGGCCTCGGCCGCGGCCTCGCGTGGCACCGAACTGCGCGCGGTCTCGACCCCGGCACCGCGATTCCCGACGGAAGCGCTGCGCGCCGGGACCACCGGCGAGGTCGAGGTCGAGTTCACCGTCGCACCCGACGGCAGCGTCTCCAGCGCCCGCGTGATCCGTGCCACCCCGGCACGGACATTCGATCGCGAGACCCTGTCAGCGGTGCGCCGTTGGCGCTTCGAGCCGGTCGATGCGCCGGTGACCACCCGTCGCACCATCGGCTTCGATCCGAACCGCTGATCGATCGCGGCCCTCGGTACGCGGCCATCGCGATGATGGCGCGGAAAACGACGACGCCCGGCATCGCCGGGCGTCGTCATCTGCTGCATCGCTGCGGCTGGCTCAGGCCGAGATCGCCAGCTTCTCCTGGCCGTAGCGCCAGACCGCCGCCGCCCAGACGATCGCAGCCAACCCGAAGGCGCAGACCAGGTACACGCCCCATTGCTCCGGGGCCGGCAGCTCGCCGCGGCTGAGCTTGCCGACCATCTGGTTCTGCGACAGGAACGGCACCGCGTATTGCCACAGGTCGGTGTCGCGGATCGGATACACCATCAGCGCGTAGACCGGGAACATCGGCAGGAACATCATCCAGGTCATGTTGGCCTGCGCTTCCTTCATGCTCTTGGAACCGGCCGCCAGCAGGGTCAACGCCGCGGTGCCCAGCAGCACCAGCGGCAGCAGCACCAGCAGCAGGCCGGCCATGGTGGCGAAGCTCATGTCCAGCGCGCGGATGAAGCCCACGGTGACGAAGGCCGCGCTGCCCTTCAGGGTCAGCAGCATGATCAACAGGCCGGCGATGCCCACCAGCGAGGCCGCCAGCATCTTGCCGCTGACCAGCGCCGCGCGGGTGGCCGGCGTGGCCAGCAACGGCTCCAGCGATTGCCGTTCGCGTTCGCCGGCAGTGGTGTCCATCGACAGGTGGGCACCGCCGACGAAGGCGAACATCAGCAGCAGCAGCGGCAACAGCATCGCTGCCAGCAGGCCGCGCCGTGCCTCGGGCGTGGCCAGGTCGCGTCGATCCACCCCCACCGCCTGGGTGATGGCCGGGCTGACGCCGCGGGCCAGCAGACGCAGCATGCCCACCTGCTGGCTGTAGGCCGTCAGTGCGGTGTTCACCCGCCCCAGCGGGATTTCGGCTGTGCGCCGGGTGGAGTCGGTCACCACTTCCACCCGTGCCGGCTTGCCGGCGTTCCATTCCTCGGCGAAGGTGCCATCGATCACGAGGGCCACGTCGTAGCGCTGCGAGCGGATCGCCTCGTCGATGTCCGGCGGCGCGGCCTCGTCGTTGCGGATGCCCTGGCTGGCGAGGAACTCCACCAGGTTCGGCGCATGTTCGGCACCGACGATGGGAATGCTCAGTGGCCGCTCCAGTTCGGTCTTCATGCGCATGTCGGCGAGCTTGCCCATGACGGTGAACATGGTGAGCATGATCACCGGGCCCACCAGCAGCGTCATCAGCAGGGTCTTGCGATCGCGCAGGAAGTCGAGCAGTTCCTTGCGCGCCACGGTCAGGATGGTGCCAAGCGTGCTGGTGGTGCTCATGCGAACAGGCCCTCCTCGGTGCCGATCAGTTTGACGAAGGCGTCTTCCAGGTTCTCTTCGCCGGCGCGCTGGCGAAGCTCGTCGGCGGTGCCGGCGGCCACCGCCTGGCCCTTGGAGATGATGACGATGCGGTCGCACAGCGCGGCGACCTCCTGCATGATGTGGCTGGAGAAGATCACGCAGCGGCCCTCCCCTCGAAGCTGGCGCAGGAATTCGCGCAGCCCGCGGGTGGTCATCACGTCAAGGCCGTTGGTGGGTTCGTCGAGGATCACGTTTTTCGGATCGTGCACCAACGCGCGCGCGATCGCGGTCTTGGTGCGCTGGCCCTGGCTGAAGCCTTCGGTCTGGCGGTCGAGGAAGTCTTCCATCTGCAAGGCCCGCGCCAGCACCGCGGTGCGCTCGGCGATGACCTCCTTCGACAGGCCGTGAAGTTCCCCGAAATAGGCGATGTTCTCGCGGGCGGTCAGGCGCTTGTAGACGCCACGCGCGTCCGGCAGCACGCCCAGCACGCGACGCACCGCGTGCGGATCGGCGACGGTGTCGATGCCATCGACCAGCACCTTGCCGGTTTCCGGGCGCATCAAGGTGTACAGCATGCGCAGGGTGGTGGTCTTGCCGGCGCCGTTGGGCCCGAGCAGGCCGGTGATCTGGCCGTCGCGGGCCTCGAAGCTGACGTTGTCCACGGCGATGACCGGGGCGGCCTTCTTGCCCTTGCCCGGGAAGGTCTTGCGCAGTTGCTCTGCAATGATCATGGGAGTGTCCGGTAGGTGGAAGTCGGGAACATCACGCGGGAAGAAGGGCTCACGGCTCCCACCCGTTGAAACTGGTGAAGGGCGGCACGTAGGTGAGGTTGTCCAGGCAGGTGGCATCCAGCCCGGTGGCATCGGCGCGTTCCACGAACTGTGCGAACAGCTTGGGCATGCAGCCGGCGCCGATCACGTTGTGGCCCTGGCCACGCAGGGTGAGGTGGCGCCCGTTCGGCAGACCGGCCACGGCCTCGTCGCCGTAGCGCGGTGGGGTGACCGGATCGTGTTCACCGGAAATCGCCAGCACCGGCAGTTCCCCCGACAGCGGCGTGCGGAAGTTGCCGGCGACGGTGCCCCTGGGCCAGTCGCGGCAGGCGGCGGCGATGCCTTCGGTGATCGAGTTGCCCAGCAGCGTGCCGGCATCTTCCTCGCGTGCCACCAGGCTGTCGCCGTCCTCGGCGCAGATCACCGAGAACTGCATGCCCATGGCCATGCTGTCGCTGATGGTGTCGCTCAGCATCCGGGTCAGCGCCATCAACCCGTCGTAGCGGCCCCGGTTGGCCTCGTGGATCAGGTTCGGCAGCAGCGCCGCGGCATGCGGCGCATACGCGAACATGCGCACCAGCCCGGTGACCATCTCCGGCGTGAGCCGTTCCTCGCGCTGCTGGTTGGTGGCCGCGTCGCGATAACGCACCAGCGGCGGGTCGCTGCGCAGCCGGGTCATCAGGGCATCCAGTTGCTCACGCGGCGCGCCCAGCTTGTCCTTGCAGGTGGGCTGTCCTTCGCATCGGGCGAACTGCAGCGCCAGTGCGTCCTCCAGGTTGCGCGCCCACAGGTTGCCCAGCGGCAGCGTGTTGGGCACCACCGAATCCAGCAGCACCGTGCGGGTGTGTTGCGGATGCTGCAGGGCGTATTGCTGGGCGACACGGGTGCCGTAGGACACGCCCATCAGGTTGATCCGCGGCACGCCCAGCGCCTGGCGCACCGTGTCCAGGTCGCGGATGGCATCGCCGGTGGTGTAGAAGCGCAGGTCGGCGCGCTGCTGCAGGGTGTGGCGGCAGCGGCTGGCCATGGCGCCCATGTTGGCGGCGTCGGCGAGCTGCTCGGGATCGTCCATCGGGCAGTCCAGCAGGTTGGATTTGCCGGTGCCGCGCTGGTCGACGAGGATCACGTGCCGGGTCTTGCGAACCTCCTTGAAGGCGGCGTCCAGTTGCGGATAGGTGGCCACCGCCGCCTGGCCGGGGCCACCGGCGAGCATGAACAGCGGGTCGGCGGTGGCGTCGGTCTCGTTGCTGGCCGGCACCCAGGCGATGTTCAGGCCGATCCGGCGCCCGTCCGGCGACGCCGGGTCTTCGGGCACCTCCAGCGTGGTGCAACGCGCATCGATGCCCTTTCCGCCGGCAGGGTTGGACAGCGCGCAGGGCACGAATTCCAGCGTGCCCCACCGGTTTCCCTGCGGCCGTGCCTCGGCGCCTGCGCCGCCGTCATCGCCACGGCCGCAGGCGGCCAACGCCAGGACCAGTGCCGCCGGCAACAACAGGCGTGGGGAAAGATGTTCAATGTGCATGGCTCATGCCTCGTCGAAGAAAATGGATTCGATGGGTTGCCCGAACAGCCGGGCAATGCGGAATGCAAGCGGAAGAGACGGGTCGTACTTGCCGGTTTCCAGTGCGTTGACGGTCTGCCGCGACACGTCCAGGTGTTCGGCCAGGGTGGCCTGCGACCAGCCGTGCTGGTCGCGCAGCTCGCGCAGCCGGTTGTTCATCGGTAATGCCACATCAGGTACAGCCGGGCGAGGCCGTAACCGCCGAGCATGGCTGCCATCAGCGACAGGATGGTCGCCTCGCCATCGGGCATCGCCAGCAACTGCATCGTCATCAACGCCAGCAACAGCACCGCCCCGAGCATGAGCGCGAAGCCGCCCCACACCATGGCCAACAGCTCGATGCGGCGTTCCAGTTCGTCGCATTCGCGCAGGAAGCGCAAATAGGTCCAGAGGATCCAGACCATGACCGCCAGATAGGGAACAATCGCCAGCACCCGCGGGAGCACGTCGTCGGGCGTGGTCGAGCCGCGCACGAAGCCGGCGATGATGCCTGCCGGAAAGCACAGCAGCACTGCCAACAGGCTTCTGCGCAACGACCGTCCCATGGCCAGCGAGGGTTGCAGCCAGTGTGGAATCCCGGTCATCCCGATGACTCCCCGTGCATGTTCATCAGCGATACCTCCGTTGCGCCAGGAACTTGCCCAGCGCGTATCCCAGCGCCATCATCGGGAACACCCAGATCATGGCGGTGCCGGCCGGCAGGTCGATGACCCGGGCCAGCTGCAGGAAGCCGCCGGCCAGATACGCCAGCGACACCAGCATCGCGCCGACGCCCACCGCTTCCAGCTCGATCCGACGCTTGAGTTCGTCGACTTCCCGCAGGTAGCGCAGCAATGCGTGCATGACCCAGCCGATCGGCGCCACCGGCAGCAGCGCCACCAGCGCCCGCAGCGGCACCGAAGCGATGCCGGCCTTGAGCAGGCCCATCGACAGCATCAGCAGCAGCAGGTACAGCGTCATCGCCGGCAGCGCCGTGCGGCGGTAACCGCGGCTCGCCGGTTCGCGGTATTCCTCGTCGGCCTCGTCGCGCCACCAGCGCGGCATCAGCCGATAGCCCGCCGCCGACAGCACCAGGCCGCTGCCGGCGCCGGCCAGCATGCCGCGCAAGGTCGCGTTCCAATCGGCGTACAGGCCGAACAACGACAACAGCAGCAGCAGCAGGCCGACGGCGAACAGCAGGGCGAACAGGCGGGAGGCGTTCATGGCGAAGCGGTGTCAAGTGAACTTGACAAGCATCTTCCGTCAAGCCAGCGTCGCCTGTCAAGCGAGCTTGACACGTCACCGACCCCGCACGCCAATCCTCGCTGGGCCGGCCTCAGTCGCGCCTGCCGAACAGGTTGCGCCGCGCGTGCTCGTCCAACGGCTTGCCGGCATCCGGATTGACGCCTTCGGCACGCTGATATGCCCGTTGCGTGGCCGGGCGTGCGGCGATCGCCGCATGCCATCGCGCCAGTGCAGCAAACCCGCTGCGGTCGATCGGCGCCTTGTCGTACACGTCGATCCACGGATGGATCGCCATGTCGGCGATGCCGTAGCAGCCTCCGGACAGGAACTCGACCTGCTGCAGCCGGCGGTCCAGCACGCCCAGCAAGCGCTGTACCTCATTGGCGTAGCGTTCGCGCGCATAGGCCACCGCCTGCGGCGCATACACGTGGAAATGCCCGTACTGCCCGGTCATCGGGCCAAGCCCCGCCATCTGCCAGAACAACCATTCCAGCGTCGCCGTGCGCCCACGCAGGTCGGCGGGCAGGAAGCGACCGGTTTTCTCCGCCAGGTACAGCAGGATCGCGCCGGATTCGAACACGCTCAGCGGCGCGCCACCATCGGCCGGCGCGTGGTCGACGATGGCCGGCATCTTGTTGTTGGGTGCGATCGCAAGGAACTCCGCTTCGAACTGTGCGCCCTTGCCGATGTCGACCGGCACGATGCGGTACTCCAGCCCGGCTTCCTCCAGGAACAACGTGATCTTGTGGCCGTTGGGCGTGGGCCAGTAGTACAGGTCGATCATCGGTGCTGGTCTCCTTCAGCGGACGGGGCAGACGCGGGCGGCGGGGTCGGGGTGGCGGCATCGAGCGCGGCCTGAAGGCGATCAAGGTCTTCGCCCAGCAGCAAGGCCTCCAGCTCGAAACTTGCCGACGGCAGGGCCTCGCGAGCTTCGCCGATCAGGGTGCGGGCCGCATCGTGATCGTCGGCCAGCATCGCGATTTCGGCATCCAGCCACAGTTGGGTGGCACGTTGCAGCACCATCACGCCCTCGCCGCGCTCGCGCCAGGCCCGCAACAGGGCAAGATCCGGTTCGAACCGGGCGACGTGGCCGGCGATGGCCAGCGCCAGCAGTTGCCGCAGGCCGTCGGGCTGGGTCGGCCATTCGCGCACGATGCGTCGCGCGACCTCGCCGGCGGCGCCGGCCTCGTCGCGGTCGCTGTGCCAGGACAGGCGCAAGGTTTCAGCCTGCATGCGCAGCCGCGCATCGGCGACGTGCGCGGGATCCACCAGCAGCGCCGCAGGCCAGTCGCGCGGTCGTACGCCGGCCAGGGTCAACGCCACGAGCTGGCGGACGTTGTGCTGCGCCAGGGCTTCGGGATGTCCGCGCCACAGGTCCAGCAGCACCTTGCCGTCGCTGTGCCAACCGAGGGTGCGAAAAGGCAGCAGGTTGATCGCCGCCATCAGCAGGCCGACGACGCCGAACAGCGCCATCGGTGGCGCGGCCCAGGTTGGCAGCCAGCCGCTCGCGGCCAGCGCGAATGCCAGCCCACCGACCAGCAGGTTCATGGTGATGCCGCCCAGCACGAACACGCTCTCCCGGCAGCGCGATGGTCGCACGCCCGGTGGCGGTGTCATGGCTGCGAAGCCGCCCACGCCCTGCATGCCGCGGCTGCGATGCCGCTGCCAGCGGCCGTCGATGCCGCGTTGCGCGCGCCACGGACCAACGCCCAGCGCCAGCAGGCGCATGCCGGCCATGCGGCCCGCCAAGGCGTGCCCCAGCTCATGCAGAAGCGTCTGCAGCCAGGTGCCCAGCACCAGTCCCGCCACCGCGACGCCGAATGCGAGCAGCGGATGCCCGAGCTCGGGCAGGCTTGGCAGCGCGCCCAGCGCCAGCTTGGCGATGCCGAACCCCGCCAGCCCGCCGAGCAGGAACTGCAACATCACTTTCCACCACGGCGTCTTCGGCCGGGACACGCCATCCGGCGTCCACAGGCCGTCGTGGCCGTGGGGCGGGCAGTCGCTGGTGTCGCGCGCGGTCTGGGCTTTCATGCCCGCTAAACTAGCGCACATGGATGTATCGCATTTGCTCGACGGCCTCAACGCCGCACAGCGCGAGGCCGTGAGTGCGCCACCGGGCCATTACCTGGTGCTGGCGGGTGCCGGTTCGGGCAAGACCCGGGTGCTGACCCAGCGCATCGCCTGGCTGCACGAGGTCCACGGCGTTCCCGCGCACGGCATCTTCGCGGTGACCTTCACCAACAAGGCGGCGGCGGAGATGCGCCAGCGTGCGGCGGCGCTGCTGCCGTACGGCACGCGCGGCATGTGGATCGGCACGTTCCATGGCCTGGCGCATCGCCTGCTGCGCCTGCATTGGCAGGACGCGAAGCTTCCGGAAGGCTTCCAGATCCTGGATTCCGACGACCAGCTGCGGCTGGTCAAGCGTGTCTGCCAGCAGCTGGAGCTGGACGATGCACGCTTCCCGCCGCGGCAGATCGCGTGGTGGATCAACGCGCAGAAGGACGAGGGCCGGCGCCCGCAGCACCTGCAGGACGAACGTGGCGACGAATGGGGCAACGCCATGCGCCAGGCCTATGCGTTGTACCAGGAGCGCTGCGACCGTGCCGGGCTGGTCGACTTCGCCGAAATCCTGTTGCGTGCGCACGAATTGCTGCGTGACACCCCGGCGCTGCTGGCGCACTACCGGCAACGCTTCGGCCAGTTGCTGATCGACGAATTCCAGGACACCAACACCATCCAGTACGGCTTCGTGCGGTTGCTGGCCGGCGACACAGGACAGGTGTTCGTGGTCGGCGACGACGACCAGTCGATCTACGGATGGCGTGGCGCGAAGGTGGAGAACGTGCAGCAGTTCCTGCGCGACTTCGACGGGGCACGGACGATCCGGCTGGAGCAGAACTACCGGTCCAGCGGCAACATCCTCGGTGCCGCCAACGCGGTGATCGCCCACAATCCGGAACGCCTGGGCAAGAACCTGTGGACCGATGCCGGCGAGGGCGAGCCGATCGACCTCTACGCGGCCTACAGCGAGATCGACGAAGCCCACTACGTCATCGAGCGCATCCGCCAATGGGTGGGGGAGGGCGGCAGCCTGCGCGACTGCGCCATCCTGTACCGCAGCAACGCGCAGTCGCGGGCATTCGAAGAGGCGTTGATTGCCGCTCAGATGCCGTACCGGGTGTACGGCGGCATGCGCTTCTTCGAGCGGGCGGAGATCAAGGACACGCTGGCCTACCTGCGACTGGTCGCCAGCCGCGTGGACGATGCCGCGTTCGAACGATCGGTCAACACGCCCACGCGCGGCATCGGCGAACGCACGCTGGACGAAGTGCGGCGGCTGGCGCGCAGCGAGGCGCTGTCGTTGTGGGATGCGGCCACGCGGCTGGTGCGTGATGGCGGCCTGAGCGCGCGTGCACGCAATGCCATCGCCGGCTTCCTTGCGCTGATCGACGCGCTCCAGGGCGACATCGCCAGCCTCGGCCTGCAGGACAAGATCGACCACGTGCTGGCCCGTTCCGGCCTGCGCGAGCACTACGAGCGCGAATCGCGCGGCCAGCTGGATTCCCGTGTCGAGAACCTGGACGAACTGGTCAGCGTCGCCAGCCGCTTCGTGCGTGGCGAGGACGAAGACAGCGCCGGCATGGGCGAGCTGGTCGAGTTCCTCGCCTATGCCGCACTGGAAGCCGGCGAAGGCCAGGCCCGCGCCGACGAGGATGGCGTGCAGTTGATGACCTTGCACAGCGCCAAGGGCCTGGAATTCCCGCTGGTGTTCCTGGCAGGGCTGGAGGAAGGGCTGTTCCCGAACCAGAAGTCGGTGGATGAACCCGGCCGGCTGGAGGAAGAGCGCCGGCTGGCCTATGTCGGCATCACCCGTGCACGGCAGAAGCTGGTGCTGAGCTATGCCGAATCCCGCCGCATCCACGGCATGGACATGTACGGCATTCCATCGCGTTTCCTGCGCGAGATCCCCGCCGCACTGCTGCACGAGGTCCGGCCCAAGGCCGGCGTGCGCCGGCAATGGGCGCCGACGCCGCCTCGCGACCACGGCCATGCGCCGCTGGAAACCCCGGCCATCGCCCTCGGCGCCGGGGTGGTGCATCCGACCTTCGGCAGCGGCGTGGTCACCGACGTCGAAGGCAGCGGCGCGCATGCCCGCGTGCAGGTGAACTTCGACGCCGCCGGCAGCAAGTGGCTGGTGCTGGCCTACGCCAAGCTTAGCCCTGCCTGACGCCGGCCGGATTGCGGAAAACGAACGGTCGGAATCCGGCCGGCGCAGTCGGCTGCGGCCGGCAACCACCCGGCGTCCACGCGCCGACGGCTACGCTGTGCGCTTCCCCCTGCCTGCCGGAGAGACGATGGCCAGTTCCGACACCATCTACGACGCCTTGCGCGAAAGCCACGAACGCCAGCGCGCGCTGTGTCGGCAACTGCTCGAGACCGAGCCGCATGGCAGCGACCGCCGCAAGGTCTTCGTCGCCCTGCGCAACGAAGAAGCCGCGCACGCCGCCGCCGAGGAGCGCTTCCTGTACGCGCCGATCCTGATGGACGACAACGGCCTGCAGCCGTCGCGCCACGCGCTGGCCGAACACCACAAGCTGGAAGAGCTGTTCGAGGAACTGGACGGTCGCGACCCATCGGAAGCCGGCTGGATGCAGCGCGCCGGGACGTTGGTGCATGAACTGGAGCACCATCTGGAAGAAGAGGAAACCCGCTTCTTCCAGCAGTCCGGGAAGATCCTGTCCGATACCGCCAAGGTCCGGCTGGCCGCCGCCTACCGCGAGGACTACGCGCGCATGCTCGCGCAACAGCCCGGTCCCTGAGCCGCGCGCGGAATTGATCCCGTGCAAGCACGGGATCAGACACGGTGTTCTAATGTCGCTTGCACCCCGACCTTCGCGGAGACTTCCATGTACGCGCACCTGTTGATCGCAACCGACGGCTCCGAACTGGCTGGCAAGGCCGTCGAACATGGCCTGGAACTGGCACGGCGTACCGGCGCCAGGGTCACCGTGCTCACGGTCAGTGAACCGGTCGTGCTCGGTACCGACGATGCCTTCAACCTCGGCGTCCTCGGCAACCTGGACTCGGAACTGCAGGCGGCACGCGAACGCGCGGCGCAGGAGTTGTTCGCGCCGTTGAGCGAGCGTGCCAGTGCCGCTGGCGTGCCGCTGGAAACCCGCCACGTGGTCGATCGCCATGCCGCCGATGCCATCGTCGAGGAGGCGGAAAAAAGCGGCTGCGACCTGGTGGTGATGGCCTCGCACGGTCGCCGCGGCCTGCGCCGCCTGCTGCTGGGCAGCCAGACCAGCGAAGTGCTGGGCCGCAGTCAGGTGCCGGTGCTGGTGATCCGCTGAAGCCGGCGTTGGAGCCAACGCCCTTCGCGCGATTGGCGGATTGCCACGGCCAGGATGACGGGCAAGCGAAGCGCGCTCCGCTGCTGCCCGACATGGATGGAACCAACCGGGCACGCCCGGCGCGGTGTCTTCGGCGGTGGCGGACAGTTACCAGCCGAACAGCTTGAAATACGTCTGCGGCGCATCGTCGCGGCTGCCGCCGGGCTTGCCGTCGCGCGAATACAGGTAGTACTCCGGGCCACGCACCGGCTTGACGTGGACCATCAGCAGCTGCCCGCCACTGCGGTATTCGGTGATGACATCGCCGTTGGCCTCGGTGCGGGTGGCGCTGACGGTGTCGGCCGGCAACTCCGGCAGGCGCGCCTCCGAGGTGCTGGCGCAGGCGGCAAGGCCCAGGCTCAGCGCGAGGACGGTGATGGCGGCAAGGCGGCGTGGCAGGTGGCGGGTCATGGCGGAAATCCCTGGCGGACGTGCGTCCATGATGCCCCAATCCTCCGGCAGCCGAGCGGACCGGAACCCGCGCCTGCACGGCCTTCGCCCGCGGCTCACTACAATCGCCCCATGAGAATCGTCCCATGAGCAAGCGCCTGACCCTGATCGACGGGTCCTCGTACCTGTTCCGCGCCTTCCACGCGCTGCCGCCACTGAGCAACGCCGCCGGCGAGCCCACCGGCGCGCTGTTCGGCGTGGTCAACATGCTGCGGGGCCACACCCGCGAGGCACCGGACTACCTGGCGTTCGTGGTCGATGCTTCCGGCCCGACCTTCCGCAACGCGCTGGACCCGCAGTACAAGGCCAATCGCCCGCCGATGCCGGACGAATTGCGCGCGCAGGTCGAGCCGATGCTGGCGATCGTGGAAGCGCTGGGCATTCCCATCCTGCGGGTACCGGACGTGGAGGCCGACGACGTCATCGGCACGCTGGCGCTGGAGGCGGCGGCGCAGGACATCGAGGTCACCATCTCCACCGGCGACAAGGACTTCGCCCAGCTGGTGCGGCCGCGGGTGGTGCTGGTCAACACCATGACCGGCAGTCGCACCGATTCGGATGCGGCGGTGCTGGAAAAATTCGGCGTGCAGCCCTCGCAGATCGCCGACTACCTCGCGCTGATGGGCGACAAGGTCGACAACATCCCCGGGGTGGACAAGTGCGGCCCCAAGACCGCGGCCAAGTGGCTGGGCGAACACGGCGATCTGGACGGCGTGATCGCCGCGGCCGATGGCATCAAGGGCAAGATCGGCGAGAACCTGCGGGCGGTGCTGGCGCGGCTGCCGCTGAACCGCGAACTGGCGACGATCAAGACCGATGTCCCGCTGGAGCTGGGCATCACCGATCTGGCGATGTGCCCGCGCGACACCGCCACGCTGCGCGCGCTGTACACCCGCTACGGCTTCACCCAGGCACTGAAGGAGCTGGACAGTGGCGACGCTGCCTCGGTGTCCGGCGAGGCCCGCGTGCCCACCGCCGGCAGCGGGCGGATCAGCGTGCCGGCCGCGCCGCCGACCGACATCGACCCGGCGCTGGCCGCGCCGGGGCGTCATGACACGCTGCTGGAGCCGGCGCAGCTGCAGGACTGGCTCGAGCGCATCCGTGCCGCCGGTACCGTCGCCCTGGATTGCGAAACCGACAGCCTGGACCCGATGCGCGCCAACCTGGTGGGGCTGAGTTTCGCGGTCGAGCCAGGCCACGCCGCGTACCTGCCGCTGGCGCATGACTGCCCGGGCGCGCCCACGCAGCTGCCGTTGGCGGCCACGCTCGATGCACTCAAGCCGCTGCTGGAAGATCCGGCCATTGCCAAGATCGGCCAGCATGGCAAGTACGACCTCCACGTGTTGCGCCGCCACGGCATCGACGTGCGCGGCTACCGCGACGACACCATGCTGCAGAGCTTCGTGCTGGATTCCTCGCAGCGCCACGACATGGATTCCATGGCCACGCGCCTGCTTGGCTACACCACGTTGCGCTACGAAGACGTGGCCGGCAAGGGTGCCAAGGCGATCCCGTTCTCGCAGGTCGCCATCGCCGACGCCTGCCGCTACGCCGCCGAGGACGCCGACATCACCCTGCGGCTGTACACGGTGCAGGCCGCACGCCTGGCCGCCGATCCGGCGCTGGACGCGGTGTACCGCGACATCGAGATGCCGCTGGTGCCGGTGCTGGCGCGGATCGAGGCCAACGGGGTGATGGTCGATGCCGCCGAACTGCGCCGGCAATCGGCCGACCTCGGCAAGCGCATGCTCGCCGCGCAGCAGAAGGCGACCGCGCTGGCCGGGCGCACCTTCAACCTGGATTCGCCGAAGCAGTTGCAGGCCGTGCTGTTCGACGAACTGGGCCTGCCGGCGCTGGTGAAGACCCCGAAGGGCCAGCCCTCGACCAACGAGGAAGCGCTGGAGGCGATCGCCGATGCGCACGAGCTGCCTCGGGTGATCCTCGAGTACCGCGGACTGGCGAAACTGCGCAGCACCTACACCGACAAGCTGCCGGACATGATCAATCCCGACACCGGTCGGGTGCACACCAGTTTCCACCAGGCCGGTGCCGCGACCGGGCGGCTGGCCTCGTCCGATCCCAACCTGCAGAACATCCCGATCCGCAGCGAAGACGGTCGTCGCATCCGCGAGGCCTTCATCGCCCCGCCGGGCCGCGTCCTGCTGGCCTGCGACTATTCGCAGATCGAACTGCGGATCATGGCCCACCTGTCGGGCGACCCCGGCCTGCTGCGGGCCTTCGAGGCCGGTGCCGACATCCACCGCGCGACGGCGGCCGAAGTGTTCGGCCGGCCCATGGAGGCGGTCACCGCCAACGAGCGACGCGCCGCCAAGGCGATCAATTTCGGCCTGATGTACGGCATGAGCGCCTTCGGCCTGGCCCGCAACCTCGGCATCGGCCGCGGCGAAGCGCAGGACTACATCGGCCTGTACTTCGCCCGCTATCCGGGGGTGCGCGAGTTCATGGACCGCACCCGCGAGCAGGCGCGCGAGCAGGGATACGTCGAAACCGTGTTCGGCCGACGCCTGTACCTGCCGTACATCGGCGCCCGCAACCAGGCCCAGCGCGCCGGCGCCGAGCGCGCCGCGATCAATGCACCGATGCAGGGCACCGCCGCGGACATCATCAAGCGGGCGATGATCGACATCGACCGCTGGCTCGCGGAGCATGCGGGCAAGGCATTGATGATCCTGCAGGTGCACGACGAACTGGTGTTCGAGGTCGATGAGGGCTTCCTCGAGGAACTGCGCGAGGAAGTCGTCCGCCGCATGGTCGGCGCCGCGCAGCTGCGCGTGCCGCTGGTGGTCGACAGCGGCAGCGGCCGCAATTGGGAGCAGGCGCACTGACACGGGAGTTTTCCGGCCTGCCTGCGATTGGGGTTTCACATGCCTGGCAGCGCCGTGATTGAGCACGGCAATCGCCGCGTTCAACTATCTAAATTCCTACTGAATCCAACAGTTGTTTAACCGGTTTCTTCACGAACCATCCATGTCCGGGGTGGTCATATACGTGCGTCGGATGCAATGTCCGGCGCAGATCAACTCCCCTCCCCTGGAGTGTGATCCCGGAGCGACACATGACCCCTCCCCAGGTCGTCGCTCCCAAGCCCCGCCGGCCTCCCCTGCCTGCGGGGCTTTCTTTTGGTTCTTCTCCCAACCCGGCGCGATCACCCCTCTGTTGCCCGCACCGTGGCGTGGCACGCGGACCGCCAGCCGGCACGCATGTCCGGCCGGTCATCGACCCGGCATCGACGCCGTGATCCGCGTCGCGACCGCCGCCGCACCCAGCAGCCCCGGTTGCGGGTGGGTGACCACCTGCACCGGCAGATCGTCGAACCAGCCCGCCAGCCGGCCCTTGTCGCGCATCCGCGCGACGAAATCGCTCTGCTGCAGCAAGGGAAGGCAGCGCGGCACGATGCCGCCGGCGATCACCACCGAGCGCGCGCCGTGCAGCAGCGCGATGTCGCCGGTGACGCTGCCGAGTATCGCGAAAAACCGCGCCAATGCTGCGCTTGCGGCCGGATCGTCGCCGGCCACCGCCGCCGCCAGGATAGCGGCGGCATCGCGCGCGACGGCGGCGGGATTTCGGGCATGGCGCAATGCCAGTTCGATCTGCGCCAGGCCCGGACCGCTGAGCACCCGTTCGTTCGATACCCGTCCATGCCGCTCCTGAAGGTGCCGGGCGATGGTCCGTTCGGTGTCATCCAGAGGCGCGAAGCTGGCATGGCCGCCTTCGGTGGCAAGCACCTGCCAGGCCGCATCGGTTTGCCGGACAAGCAAGGCCACGCCCAGTCCGGTACCGGGCCCGAGTACCGTCACCGGCCCTTGCAACGGCATGGGCGGCTGCCCGTGCAGGCACGGCAACTGCGCCGGTTGCAGCCAGGGGACGGCATGGGCGACGGCGGCGAAGTCGTTGAGCAGATGCACGGCATCCAGCCCGAGTGCCTGTTGCAAGCCATGGCGCTCGAACGACCACGCATGGTTGGTGAGGCGGGTCGTGGAAGGCGCATGCGTGGCATCGGGCCGTGGCGTGTGGTCGCCGGGCACCGGAGCCGCGACCGCCAGTACCGCCAGGCGGGGACGGACGGCCAGTGGTGCCAGATAGGCACGCACCGCCTCGACGAGGCCGGGATGGGCGGCGGTGGCAAACGCCCGCACGTCGGTCACCGCCGGCGTGGCGCGCCCGGGGTCCGTCAGCCCGAAGCGTGCATGGGTGCCGCCGATGTCGGCCACCAGCACGGGCGGCCCGGCGTTCACAGCCAGTCGCGCGGCGTCAGGTAATCGATCAGGCGGGCTTCGTCGCTGCCGGCTTCGGGGGTGTAGCCGTACTCCCAGCGCACCCGCGGGGGCATGCTCATCAGGATCGACTCGGCCCGGCCACCGGATTGCAGGCCGAAATGGGTGCCGCGATCGTAGACCAGGTTGAACTCGACGTAGCGGCCACGCCGATACAGCTGGAATTCGCGTTCGCGCTCGCCGAACGGCGTGTCGCGGCGGCGCTCGACGATCGGCAGGTAGGCATCGAGGAAACCGTCACCGACCGCGCGCAGGTAACCGAAGTCGTCTTCGAACTGCGTATGCAGGTCGTCGAAGAACAGCCCGCCCACGCCACGGGTTTCGGCGCGGTGCTTGAGGTAGAAGTATTCGTCGCACCAGCGCTTGTGGGCGTCGTAGCGCGCCTGCCCGCCATAGGGTTCGCACAGATCGCGTGCCACCCGGTGCCAGTGGTGCACGTCATCGTCGAACGGGTAGAACGGGGTCAGGTCGAAACCGCCGCCGAACCACCAGGCCACAGTTTCGCCGTCCTTTTCGGCCTGGAGGTGGCGCACGTTGGCGTGGGTGGTGGGCACGTACGGGTTGCGCGGGTGGAACACCAGCGAGACGCCGATGGCGCGCCACGCGGCCCCGGCCAGCTCCGGGCGGTTGGCGGTGGCCGACGGCGGCAACTGTTCCCCGGAGACGTCGGAAAAGCCGATCCCCGCCTGCTCGAACACCGCGCCATCACGCAGGATCCGCGTGCGCCCGCCACCGCGCAGCGGCGAGGGATCATCCGGCGCGCGCTGCCAGGCGTCCTCGTGGAAGCGTGCCTGGCCATCGGCAGCGGCAATCGCGGTGCAGATGCGGTCCTGCAGGTCGGTCAGCCAGTGACGGACCCGGGTGAAGTCGTGGGGGGTGTTCATGCGGACGATTGTAGGGCGGCGATGTGTGCAGGGTGTCGCCATCGTCGCCTTTCCGGGGCAGCGACTGCCGACCCTTGTCACGCACGATCGCGCGGCGGCGGCAAACGCTGCTGCACGCGGAGCGGGCGGCGCTCGACGGGCATGCGGCGGCGTCCGGCGGCGTGCGCGCATCGATGTCAGCCAGCAGCCGGCTCGGCTGCGGGGGCGTGCGCCCACAGCACTGTCCACGCCGCTCGGCGTTGCGCGGTGCGACGCTCAGCGCACCGCCACCGGATCGTCCGCCTTCAGCACCTTTTCGAACAGTTCGTGGATGCGCCGGTACTGGTCGTACCAGCTGTCCGAGCGCTGATAGCCGTGGCGCTCCAGCGGATAGCTGGCCAGTTCCCACTTGTCCTTGCGCAGCTCGATCAGCCGTTGCGCCAGCACGATGGAATCGCGGTAGAACACGTTGTCGTCGATCATGCCGTGGCTGATCAGCAGGTGGTCCTGCAGGCCTTCGGCCAGCTCCAGCGGGGAGGAGCGCCGGTAGGCTTCCGGGTCCAGTTCCGGGGTGTTGAGGATGTTCGCGGTATACCCATGGTTGTACTGCGACCAGTCGGTCACCGGGCGCAGCGCGGCGCCGGCCTTGAACACGCCGGGCTTCTTGAACAGCGCCATGAAGGTCATGAAGCCGCCGTAGCTGCCGCCGTAGATGCCGACGCGATCCCGGTTGCCCTGGCGGTTGGCCACCAGCCAGTCGATGCCGTCCAGATAGTCCTGCAATTCCGGCTCGCCCATGTGCCGGTAGATGGCCGTGCGCCAGTCACGGCCGTAACCTTCGGAGGCGCGGAAATCCAGATCCAGCACGATGTAGCCCTGCTGCACCAGCAGGTTGTGGAACATCTGCTCGCGGAAATAGGTCGGGTAGCGCTGGTGCACGTTCTGCAGGTAGCCGGCGCCATGCACGAACAGCACGATCGGGTACTGGCGGCCGGGCTCCAGCGTCTTCGGGCCGTAGTACTTGCCCCAGATGGTGCCGGCACCGTGCTTGCTCGGCACCTGCACGATCTCCGGCTGCAGCCAGTCGAACTGGCGGAAAGGCTCGCTGCGCGGGTCCAGCAGGGTGACCCGGCCATCGCCGTCCACGGTCTGCACCGACACCGTGGTCGGCACGTAGGCCGAAGAGTGGGTCACCAGCAGCCGCTGGCCATCGGGCGAGAGGCGGAAACCTTCCACGCCCTCGAGGTCGGTCACTTCGCGCAGGTTGCCGCCACTGGCGGTCACGTTGCACACCTCGTAGTCCACCGGCCGCGTGCGGTTGCACAGGAAGTAGAAGCTGTTGCCATCGGCGGCCAGCTCCGGGCTGGAGGCTTCCCAGCGTCCGGATGTCAGCGCGCGGCTGCGGCCGTTGGCGTCGTTGAGGTACAGGTGCGAGAAGCCGGTGTCCTCGGACAGCAGCCACAGCGTGCGGTCGTCCGGCATCCAGCCGAAGTCGTTGAAGTTCCAGTTGATCCAGCCCGGGTCAGTCAGGCGGTGGCGCGCCTGCACGCGTGCCTGCGCCGGCTCGACGCTGACGATCCAGCGGTCCTTGTTGTCGACCGCCCGCAGCATGATCGCCGCGCGGTCGCCGGCGGCGTTCCAGTTGATCGGTCCACCACCGCTGCGGCCGCCATCCAGGCGCACCGGGCGGTTGCCTTTCAGCGCGTCCTTGCCGGCTTCGCGGCGCAGTTCGGCAAGCGGGTCGACGGTGATGCCCGGCAGTGCGTCCAGCGACAGCTTGCGCACTTCGGCGGAGGTCACGTCCACCAGCCACAGCGTCTGCGCCGGCGGGTCGGCGCGACCCACGCGGGTGCGCACGGTTTCGGTTTCCTCGTAGCCGGATTCGGTCACGTACATCGGCATTTCGCCACGCTTGCCGCCGTCGGCCGACTTCGCGGTAGTGGCGACGATCATCCAGCGGCCATCCGGCGAAAGCGCGCTGTCGACGATCTCCACGTCGCTGCCGAGGAAGGCGGGCAGCGGCGCGCGGGTGGGGTCGGCGATGCGCCAGGCCTCGTTCTGTTCGCGCACCGCATCGCGGCGCTCGCGATCCTCGCGCAGGCTGCGGATCAGCCGCAACTGGCGATCGCGCAGGTCGTCGGCCTTGGGCGGTTTGGCCGGATCCTCGCTCGCGCGAACATCGGCGGCCTGCATCACGCTGCGGCCGTCCCAACGCTGCCACTGCTGGCCAGTGCGCCAGCTCAACGAGCCGTCGCGGCCCCACTGCAAACGGTTGGCGACTTCGTTGCTGCGGGTCAGCTGGGTCAGCGCACCGCTGCGCAGGTCGCGCACGAACACGTCGCCATTGCGCACCAGCGCCATGCGCGTGCGCCCGGCGTCGTAGACGACGTTGCCGCTGTCCAGGTCCGCCCGTGCGGCACCGTCCATGCGCGTGGCCACGCTGTGGCCATCGATGCCCTGGCGGAAGGTGTCGCGGATCAGGGCGTCCTCGCGCTTGCGGGTGTATTCCACGGCCTGCGAGTCCCAGCGCCACCACGCCTGCTCAACGCCGTTGCCGATCCAGTCCGGATCGGCCATCACCTGCTCCAGGGTCAGCGGCTGGGCCGGTTGCGCCGCCAGCCACGGGGCGGCGGCAAGGAGCAGGCAGGCAGTCAGTATGCGGCGCATGGCAGGCTCGGAAAACAGGCGGACAGTTCGGCAGGGTAGCAGCGCCACGACACGCGGCGAACCGGCCACAGGTCACGGTGGCCGCGGCGTCCGGTTCCCCCTCCGCGTGCTTTGACGCACAATCCCATGACGCCCCGCGGTACCCCCACGATGCACGCCTACGTCTACAAGAGCCTCAAACGGGCCGATACCTATGTCTACCTTGCGGCGCGCGACGCCTTCGCGCGGCTGCCCGAGACGCTGCGCGTGCAACTGGAACCGCTGCAATTCGTGCTGGACGTGGTCCTGCACCCGCAGCGCAGGCTTGCCAGCGAGGATCCCGCGGAAGTCATGGCCAACCTCGCCGCCCGTGGCTTCCACCTGCAGTTTCCGCCCTCCACCGCCACCGACCCGCTGACCGGGGATTGGGGCACCGATGCCTGAGCCACTGCGCCCGACGCGGGCGATCGCCGCCGCGGCGGTGCTGGCGGCCATTGCCACCCTCGCGACCGGGCTGGGCGGCGTCGTGGCGGCCGTCGGCGGCTGGCTGGCGCAGCCGGCGTGGGCACTGGCGGTGCGCTGGTGGCGCGGCGGCGACGACGTCGAGGCGCCGACCCGATGGCGGGCCGATGCGCCGGCATTGCTGCTGCTGTGGGGCGCTGCCGTTGCGGTGACGGTGCTGCTGCTGGCCGTGCCGGTGTCGCGGCTGCTGGCCGGCGGCTCGCTGGGTGCGGCGGTCGCCACCAGTGCCGTGGTCGGCGCATTGCTGATGGCCCTGTGGCGGCTGTGGCCGCTGTGGCACGGGCTGGAACGCCACGGCGGCACCCTGCGGCAACGTTGGACGCGGCTGCAGGCGGTGGAGCCGGGCAGCTGGCATGGCCTGGTGGCAGCGACCGTGCTGCTGGCGGTACTGGCACCGGTGCTGCTGCTGGCCTGGCCGGGGCTGCTGCCGAACGGTTGGCGCTGGACGTTGGCGCTGCTGCTGGTGCCTGTCTGGCCCGCGCTGCATGTCGCCCTCCAACGCATGCGCGGTCCGTCGCCGTCGATGTCGGCGATCGCGTTGGCCCACCTGCAGGCGTTGCAGGATGATGCGGCCCCGTCCATCGCGGACGCCGACCACGCCGACGACGTCACATCTGCGTCCACCACGCCAGTCGCGCCGGCAGGGCCTGCCGCGATCCCGACACCCGCGCAGTTGTATGCCGCGGCGCGCGGCGGACGCGTCGAGCACGCCCTGCAACTGCTGGACGCCGGTGCCGATGCCCACGCGCCGCCACCCGCCGGCGACCGTGACCGCCGCAGCCTTGCGGTGCTGGCGGCGGTGCTGCCGGACCTGCGCCTGCTGCGCGCGCTGATCGCCCGCGGGGTCAATCTGAACGCCGTCGACAGTGGCCTGACGCCGCTGCTGGCGGCCACCCGTGACAGCTGGCACGGTCGCCCCGAAGCGGTGATGACGCTGCTCGCCAACGGCGCCGACCCGCGGGTCAGCGACGCCGATGGCAATACCCCGATGCATCACGCCGCGCGCAGTTCCGACCCCGGTGTCGCCGCGTTGTTGCGTGATGCCGCCGCGGAACTGGACCGCCCCAACCATGACGGCGTCACTCCGCTGGGCATGGCCTGTGCCAGCGGCAATTGGCGGCTGGCGAAGTTCCTGCTGGAACGTGGTGCCCGTGCCCACCTGCCCGGCTCGGTGCCGGCACTGCTGTCCGCCGCCGGCGGTGAAGACGACGATGACGCCGGCGTGCTGCTGCTGCTCAAGCATCGCGCCCAGCTCGCTGCCACCGATGCCGGCGGGCGCACCGCGCTGCACGAAGCCGCGCGTGCCGGACACCCCGGCATCGTCGAGGCCCTGCTGGCCGCCGGTGCCGATGCGCGGACGCGTGATGCCCAATCCCGCACACCGCTGCTGGATGGCGCGCGCAGTGGTCGCATCAACGTCATTGATGCCCTGCACGCCGCCGGGGCCACGGTGGACGTGGTTGACGCCCGTGGCCATGGCGCGCTGGTGCATGCCCTGGAAGGCGGCCACGCCACGCCGGCGCTGCTGCAGCGTCTCATGGAACTGGGCGCCGATGCCGCGCTTGCCGGCAAGGATGGCCGTCGCCCCGTGGACCTGGCCGCCGAAGCCGGGCGTTGGGCACTGGTTGCCGTGCTGGATCCGGACTATCCCTTGCCCGGACGCGTGCTCGACGAAGCGCGGGAGCAGGGCGATGCCGACAGCGATGCCCTGCCGGATCGCAGTCCGCAGTCGTTGCTGCATGAAGCATTGAGCGAAGACCGCTTCGATCCGGGCCTGCCGGCCATTGCCCGTCTTCTGGAGCCGGCGGAACTGGGTCGACTGCTGCTGGACCCGGCGATGCTTGCCGCGCCCGCACGGCTGGCGTGGCTGCTGGCCCACGGCGCCGACCCGCAGACGCGGGACGGCAATGGCGACAACGTGCTGTTCGCACAACTGCGACGTGGCCCGGCGGCTCTGCCGCAGCTGCGCTTGCTGCTCGGCCGTGGCCAGTCACCGGGCGGACGTGGCGGATTGGCGACCTACCTGGCGGCCGCCGTCGAAAGCGGGAGCCTGCCGGCGGATCGCGCGGCGGCCGAATCGCTTGCCCTGCAGTTGCTCGACGGCGGTGCCGATGCATTCGCCGCGGCCGGCAATGGCGATCCGCCGCTGGCGCTGGCCGTGCGCCTGGGCTGGGAACGCCTGGCAGACGCGCTCATCGCCCGCGGCGCCGACCCGGATGCCCGCGACAGCCACGGCATGACCGCATTGCACCTGGCCGCTGCCCTGGGGCGCGAGCGCCTGCTGCGCAGGTTGGTCGCCAGCGGTGCCGCGGCAGATATCCGCGCGGCCGATGGCCAGACGCCGCTCGGCATCGCCTTGGCGGCCGGCTGCAGCGATCTGGCCGACTGGCTGGACTGGCGTGCCTGGCAGTTGCCCGGCCGGCCCTTGCGCGCCAGCGACGTGCCTGCCGCCGCGATCGTCGGCGATGCCGGTGCCGTGCGTCGGTTGCTGTCGCTGGGCCTGCCGGTCGACGCGGTCGATGCCCAGGGATGCAGTGCGCTGCTGCGTGCAGCCGGCGGCGGTCATGTCGAGGTGATCGACCTGCTGCTCGGGAAGGGTGCCGACGTGCAACTGGCCGCCCGCACCGGCGCAACGCCGTTGTCGGCGGCCGTGAGCATGCGGCAGATGCCGATCGTCGAACGCCTGCTGGCAGCCGGTGCGCCACTGGAAGCGCGCTTGCCCGGCGGCATCACCGTGCTGATGCTCGCCTGTGCCCTGGGGTTGCCGGACGTGGTCGAACGCCTGCTGCTGGCCGGCGCCGACATCGGCGTGCGCGACGACCAGGGTCTGGGCTGCCTGCATTGCGCCGGCCTGTTCGGCTTCACCGCCACCGACCGCGCCCGGCTGCTGGCGCTGCTGGACACCCTGCTGCTGGCCGATGCCGACCCCGACGCCGAAGCCGCTGGCGGCGTCACCCCGCTGCTGCTGCTGCTTGGCGCGCGTGCCGAGCCGGGCAGCGCCTGCGACGAATCGGTGGTGATGGCCGGCGTCGAACGCCTGCTGGATGAACAGGTGCGCCTGGACGTGCGCGACCCGCGTGGCTTCGGCCCGTTGCATCTGACCGCCCTGCACGGCCTGCTTGAGGTCACCCGCCTGTTGCTGCGCGCCGGTGCCGATCCCGAGCAGCGCGACGGCCTCAACCGTCCTCCGCGCGACATCGCCCTGATGCGCGGCTTCGTCGACGTCGCCGCCGAGTTCGCCCCGCCGACGCCCGGCAACGTCTCCATGGCCCGGTTCCTGCGCGAACCCCGGTGAGCCGGTGCCACGGTCCGCATGCCAGCAGGGTCGCACCGCGCGCCACGGCATTCGCTGGTGCGGTTGCGCCACAGGCGGACCAGGCCACGCACTCCGGGTTCGTTACCCGGGTTGCTTCGTCATCAAACCAGGCCACGGTGGCCGCGCTTGCCGCGTCGCCGTCGTGATACCTTCGGCGGTGTCGCCCACGGAAGATCGACTCATGCGCGTATCACCTTCACTCATTGCAACGGTCGCGTTGTCGATTGCCATCGCCCTCCCGGCCGCTGCGCAGCAGACGGGCCGGGTGCCGGCCGCCGAGCAGCGACGCAGCCTCGAGGCGAGCATGCTGGTCGCCGGCAGTATCGACATTCAGCCGGATGGCAGTGTCTCTGCTTACCGGCTGCAACATGCCGAACGGCTGCCGCCGGAAGCGGCCCGGATCGTGCGCCAGACCGTGACCGGCTGGCGGTTCGAGCCGGTGCTGGTGGATGGTGTTGCGCGTCCTGTCACCTCGCCGATGCGCTTGCGCCTGATCGCGCGCCCGGTGGGCGATGACTACGTGGTAAGCGTCACCGATGCCAGCTTCTTCGATGATGACGACATCACCTCAACGGAGCAGCTGCGCATCGACAGACAACGGCCAGCGCCACGCTATCCGCCTCGGATGGTCGCAGAGGGGATTCCGGCAACGGCGTATGTGGCGCTGAGGATTGGTCGGGACGGCAAGGTCAGTGATGCGATGGTGCAGCAGGTCAATCTGCATCGGGTGATCTACAGCCGGCTGGATGATGCCCGCAACGAGTTTGCGCGGGCCGCCCTCACCGCCCTGAAGCGGTGGACATTCCATGTACCAACGACCGGCCCCGAGAGCGATGCCGAAAGCTGGACCGGGGTGATCCCGGTCACCTTTTGCATCGAGGGCGCGCTGATCTGTGATCGCGACAGCCATTATGGCCGTTGGGTGCCGCACGTTCCGGGACCTTCCACACAGCCGGCTTGGCTGGATGACGACCAGGCGCGGCGCCTTTCGAACACGGCAATCGCGGACAACGGGCTCTCGTCCGGGCACGAGCGTCTGCAGTTGCTGACGTCGCTGGACGGAGACTGAGCCTTTCCCGGGACGCCGTATCCGGCATCGGGCGCGCGACTGGACAGGCAAGGAAGAAAAACGCCCCGCGATGCGGGGCGTTTTGACTGGCGCAGGTGGGCGGACGCGGACCGCCCTCAGCGCTTCATCGAAGCGAAGAATTCGTCGTTGCTCTTGGTGGTCTTCATGCGATCCAGCAGGAACTCCATGGCCGCGATTTCGTCCATCGGGTGCAGCAGCTTGCGCAGGATCCAGATCTTCTGCAGCAGCTCCGGTTCGATCAGCAGGTCCTCGCGGCGGGTGCCGGAGAGGTTCACGCCGATGGCCGGGTACACGCGCTTTTCGGTGATGCGGCGGTCCAGATGCACTTCACTGTTGCCGGTGCCCTTGAACTCTTCGTAGATCACCTTGTCCATCGCGCTGCCGGTGTCGACCAGTGCCGTGGCGATGATGGTCAGGCTGCCACCTTCCTCCACGTTGCGGGCCGCGCCGAAGAAGCGCTTGGGACGGTGCATGGCATTGGCGTCGACGCCGCCGGTCAGCACCTTGCCGGAGGATGGCACCACGTTGTTGTAGGCACGCGCCAGGCGGGTGATCGAGTCCAGCAGGATCACCACGTCCTTCTTGTGCTCGACCAAGCGCTTGGCCCGCTCGATCACCATTTCCGCGACCTGCACGTGGCGCGCGGCCGGTTCGTCGAAGGTCGAGGAGATCACCTCTCCGCGCACGGTGCGCTGCATCTCGGTGACTTCCTCGGGCCGCTCGTCGATCAGCAGCACGATCAGGTGCACGTCCGGGTGGTTGCTGGTGATGGCCGTGGCGATCTGCTGCATCATCATGGTCTTGCCCGCCTTCGGCGGAGACACGATCAGCGCGCGCTGGCCCTTGCCCTGCGGTGCCATCAGGTCGAGGATGCGGCCGGTGATGTCCTCGCTGGAGCCATCGCCGCGCTCCAGGCGGAAGCGCTTGCGCGGGAACAGCGGGGTCAGGTTCTCGAACAGCGTCTTGTTCTTCGACGCCTCCAGCGGCTCGCCGTTGATGGTGTCGACCACGTTCAGCGCGAAATAGCGCTCGCCGTCCTTGGGCCAGCGGATGCGGCCGGACACATGGTCGCCGGTGCGCAGGTTGAAGCGGCGGATCTGCGACGGCGAGATGTAGGTGTCGTCCGGGCCGGCCAGGTAGCTGGCCTCGGCCGCGCGCAGGAAGCCGAAGCCGTCCGGCAGGATCTCCAGCACGCCATCGGCCTGCACGCCTTCGCCGTGGCGGGTCAGCACCTTCAGGATGGCGAAGATGATGTCCTGCTTGCGCGCGCGGGCGACGCCATCGGTGATCTGCAGCTGCTCGGCGATCTCCAGCAGCTTGTGCGCGGGCATGCGCTTGAGATCGCCCAGCGAGTAGGTCGGGAAGCCTTCCGGCACCTGCGGATGCGGGCGCGGCTCGAACGGCTGGTTGTCACCGCTGTCGTCGGGCAGGCCCTGGTCACGATAGCGTTCGCGCTGGCGATCGCGGCGATTCTTGAAGCGTTCGCGGCGCGACTGCCGATTGGACGGGCCGCCATCGCGCTGCTGGCGCTGCTCGCCACCTGCTTCGTCGCTGCTGCCATCGGTCGACCTGGCCGCGGCCGGTTCCGGCGTGCCGCTTGCGGCGGGTGGGGCAGCGTCGGGCTGTTCGGCCTTGGCGGGTGCGTCGATCGTCGCTGCGGCGGGCGCGGGGGCAGCTGCCGGCGTGGACTCGGTCGCCGCCATTTCCGGCTGTGCCGGGGCGGTCTTGGCTGCGGCCTTCTTGCTCACGCGCTTGCGCGGCCGTTTGGTGGTGGCCGCGGTCGCGGCGTCGTCGGCAACGCCGGCTTCGTTGGGGGTGGTTTCGTCGGACAAGCGTCAAATCCTCGCAAGGGGCGAGCGCCCACCGGTGCGTGGGCGGAACGGACAGGGAGTGTGGAAAACGGATCCCGAAAAGGCCGCGGCGCGGTCGGTCAGCGCCGGGTTCCACAGCAAACTAGCATTGCCGGAGGCACCGGTGCAAGCGGCCGTCAGCCGGCGTTCAACCTGCAGTGGGGTCGGCGGGCCGACCCGGGCCGCTGCGGATGCCCGCCTCCGGTCGCGGCGCGGGCCGTGCGGCTGCGTTGCTTACAGCGCCTGATCGAGCATCTGCGCAAGCACGCCCTTGCCGACCGCGCCCATCTGCGTGGCCTGCACCTGGCCATCCTTGAACAGCAGCAGCAGCGGGATCGCGCGCACGTGGTACTTGAGCGCGGTGGCCTGGTTCTGGTCGACGTCGACCTTCACCACCTTGGCGCGGCCGTCGTATTGGGCGGCCAGCTCTTCCAGCACCGGCGCGATCATCCGGCACGGCCCGCACCACGGGGCCCAGAAATCGACCAGGACCGGGACATCGGCCTCCAGCACGGTGCTCTGGAAGTCGGCGTCGGTGGCGTTGATGGGCTGGGTCACATTGGGCTCCTGGCACGGGGTCCGGGCGCGCGGTCCCGGAAAAGGGAAGGGGTCGGGATGTTAAGCTGGGGCGTTGGGTCGCGCCGTGAACGCCGACCGCCCGACCGAGAGTTCTCTCCCGGCAGTCTGCTTGGCTGCCGCCTCCCACGCAAGCGCGCCCCGCGCTGCGGCCACCGAACGGCATCCATTCCCGCATGAGCGACAAACCCCTTACCGATATTCCTTTCTCCGAACTGGACCTGCACCCGCAGGTGCTGGCCGGTCTGGAAGCCGCCGGCTTCCTGCGCTGCACGCCGATCCAGGCCATGACCCTGCCGGTGGCCCTGCCCGGCGGCGACGTCGCCGGCCAGGCCCAGACCGGCACCGGCAAGACCCTGGCGTTTCTCATCGCCGCGGTGAACCGCCTGCTGACCCGCCCGGCGCTGGCCGAGCGCAAGCCCGAAGACCCGCGCTGCCTGATCCTGGCGCCGACCCGCGAGCTGGCCATCCAGATCCACAAGGACGCGATGGCCTTCGCCTCGGATCTGGGCCTGAAGTTCGCGCTGGTCTACGGCGGCGTGGATTACGACAAGCAGCGCGCCCTGCTGCAGGCCGGCGCCGACATCATCATCGCCACCCCGGGCCGGCTGATCGACTACGTCAAGCAGCACAAGGTGGTGAGCCTGCACGCCTGCGAGATGTGCATCCTCGACGAAGCCGACCGCATGTTCGATCTGGGCTTCATCAAGGACATCCGCTTCCTGCTGCGGCGCATGCCCGCGCGCACCGAGCGCCAGACCCTGCTGTTCTCCGCCACCTTGAGCCACCGTGTGCTGGAGCTGGCCTACGAACACATGAACGAGCCGGAAAAGCTCGTGGTGGAAACCGAGCACATCACCGCGGCCAAGGTGCGGCAAAAGCTCTACTACCCGGCCGACGATGAAAAGCTGCCGCTGCTGCTGGGCCTGCTCTCGCGCAGCGAAGGCGCACGCACCATGGTGTTCGTCAACACCAAGGCCTTCGTCGAGCGGGTCGCCCGTTCGCTGGAGAAGGCCGGCTATCGCGTGGGCGTGTTGTCCGGCGACGTGCCGCAGAAGAAGCGCGAGACCCTGCTCAAGCGCTTCCAGGCCGGCCAGCTGGAAATCCTCGTCGCTACCGACGTGGCCGCCCGCGGCCTGCACATCGATGGCGTGTCCCACGTCTACAACTACGATTTGCCGTTCGATGCCGAGGACTACGTGCACCGCATCGGCCGCACCGCACGCCTGGGCGCGGAGGGTGACGCGATCAGCTTCGCCTGCGAGCGCTATGCGATGAGCCTGCCGGACATCGAGGCCTACATCGAGCAGAAGATCCCGTCCGAGCCGGTCACCGCCGAACTGCTGACCGCGTTGCCGCGCCCGGAGCGCCAGCCCGCCGCCGGTGACGCCGCTGCGCAGGACGATGACCAGAGCATCGGCGAGATCTTCCGTGAGGCCCGCGAGCAACGCGCTGCCGACGAGGCCCGGCGTGGTGGTCGCGGCGAGCGCAGCGGCAGCGGTCGAGGCGGGCGAGGCCGCCGTGGCGACGGCGCAGCGCGCGGACCGCGCGCCGAAGGCGACGCCGGCGGTGGTCGCCGCCGGCGCGGGCCACGCCCGGCCGATGCCGCCACGGCAGACGACGCCGTGCGAAGCGACGTCCCGGCCGCGGCGCAAGGCCCCGGCAGTGCCGATGGCGTCGAGCGTCCAGCGCGCAAGCGTCGCCGCCGCCGTCGTGGCAAGCCGGTCGAAGGTGCCGCCCACAGCGGAACCGAACAGGGCAGCCCGTCGCAGCCCGGCGCACACCGCGAGGCGGCCCCGTCATCGTCGCGCGGTCCGAGGCCGGCACCCGCCGCGGCACCCGCACGCCCAAGCGGCGACAGCGGCCGCGACAAGCCGCACGGCGACAAGCCCTCGCTGCTGGCACGCATCGGTCGCGGATTCCGGTCGTTGGTGGGGCGCGGCTGACGCCAGTCGCCGTCCCGCCGCCGACCGCAGACACGCCGTCGTTTCACAACCTTGCGTCACTGCATGCCGTGTCGAGGCACCGGCCGTGACCAAGTCGCTCTCCGCGCGTCAGCCGCTGGGCATCTCCTGACGGATGATGGGCGTCCTGCCATCGGTCGGCACTACTTGGTTTCCGCAGGCCCGTGATCGCACGCAGACCTTCTTCGGGGCACTGCTGACCCTGTGCCTGCGAGTCGCCGAGGTGACGGGCATCCGTGCCACTGCGTAGCCGGCGCGGCGTGACGAGCGGCGGTAAACGGCGGAAATTTCCGTCCCGCACGGGGTCTGCGGATCCTGCCATGCACACGTGACTGCCGCGTTGCAATGCGTTAAGCCTGTGTTATGTTCCAGTCAATCGGTTCATGCCGATGTTGCCGTGCGCGCGCCTTCTGATCACTACGGCCGTCCGTCCAATACACGCTGGAGTCCAGTCCGATGCCATCCCGATCCTTCCTGCATGTCCCCCCGCGCAACCGGCTCAGCGCCGCGTTGCTCGCCGCCATGGTGCTCCCCTTCGGCAGCACTGCCCTTGCCCAGGAGCAAGAGCCGCAACCGCAGCCACAAGCGCAGCAGCAGACGCGCAGCGGCCAGGCTGAGTCGCTCGATCGTGTGGTCGTCACCGGCTCGCTGATTCCGCAGACCGAGGTCGAGACCTTCGTTCCGGTCACCGTCATCACCGCCGACGACATCCAGGCGCGCGGTTTCAACACGGTCTCCGAAGTGCTGCAGGAATCGTCGATGTCCACCGGCGGCGTCCAGGGCGCGCAGTCCTCGGCGTCGTTCACCCAGGGCGCGGAAACCGTCAGCCTGTTCGGCTTGCCGCCGGGTTACGTCAAGTACTTGATCGACGGCCGTCCGATGGCCAACTACCCCGCGCTCTACAACGGCAGCGACACCTTCAACAACATCAGCGGCATTCCGGTCGACATGGTCGAGCGGATCGAAATTCTCCCCGGCGGTCAGTCGTCGCTGTACGGCTCCGACGCCATTGCCGGCGTCATCAACGTGATCCTGAAGAAGCGCATGGACGGCTCGGCCTTCAGCATCCGTGGAGGCGCGTACTCGGAGGGTGGTGGCGGCAGCTTCCGTACCAGCTTCTCCACCGGGTTTTCGGCGGCCGATGACCGCCTGAGCGTGCTGCTGGGCGTGCAATACGAGGAGCGCGATCCGATCTGGGGTCATCAGCGTGACATCACCAGTCGCTTCTTCGAGCAGGGCCAGGCGGTCAGCGGTGGCAACGTGATCCCCTCGCCGCCCATCGGCAGCCGCGACTTCCTGGTGCACGGGCCGTTCTCCAGCTACCGCTTCATGGATCCGGCGAACTGTGCCAACACCACCGACCTGTTCGACGGCGGCGAAGGGCTGGTGCGCCGCCCGGGCTTCGGCGACGAGTATTACTGTGGCTCGTTCAACAGCCCCGGCTACCGCACCCTGCTCAACGGCAAGGAGTCCGGCCAGTTCTACGGCAACGCGACGTTCGACATCAGCGACAACGCGCGCCTGTACGGTAACGTGCTGGTCAGCAACGAGCAGGTCGATTACCACGTCGGCTCCAGCTACACCTGGTGGGGTACCGGTGCGGGTTGGGGCTACTTTTTCGACCCGCGCTTCACCGACTTCGGCGTCCGTGATGTCTATGGCAGCCTCTACTGCGACCCCGACGCGGCCGATTACGCGACTTGTGTCGCGGCATTGCCGCCGGGCGACATCGTCAACCTGCAGCGCGCGTTCGCGCCCGAGGACATGGGCCCGCTGGGCTTCCGCAGCACCATGAGCAAGGACAAGTCCCGCGCGGTCCGCGCGTCACTGGGCGTCGAGGGCGGCGTCGGTCAGTCCGACTGGACGTACGACGTGGGTCTGACCCATGCCGAGTACACCTTGGACTCGACCTCGTGGGTGCGCTGGGCCGACAAGATGAACAACTGGTTCGAGACCAACGTGCTCGGTCCGCAGCTCGGTACCGACCCGTACTTCGGCTACGCCGTCTACCAGCCTGACTACGCCGCGTTCTACCGCCCGATCAACCCGGTCGATTTCTGGGCAATGAGCGGGTTCGCCACCACCAACGCCGAGACCAAGGACAGCATGCTGCGTGCGTCGCTGATCAACTCCGCGCTGTTCGGCTTGCCCGGCGGTGACGCCGGTCTGGCGGTGGTCGGTGAAGTCGGTCGCCAATCGTGGAACTACAACCCGGATCCGGGTTTCCTGGACGGCTCCATCTGGGGCCAGACCGATGTCAGCGGCGGTGGCGAGCGTGACCGCTACGCGCTGACCACCGAGCTGCGCATGCCGCTGCTGGAGATGCTGACGGTCACCGCCTCGGCGCGTTACGACGCATTCAAGGCCGGCGGTCGCACCATCGACAAGCCGACGTACAGCCTGGGTATCGAGTTCCGTCCGATGGAGAGCCTGTTGCTGCGCGGCAAGTACGGCACCGCGTTCCGCTCGCCGACGCTGTCCGACCTGTATCAGGGCGAGAGCGGGTTCTACACCTTCGTGACCGACTACTGGCGGTGTTCGCAGGAAGGCTTCGAGCCGGGGAACACGCAGAACTGCCGCTCGGCGTTGTCCAGCCGGCAGATCTTCGGCACCCAGTCCGGCAACCTGGATCTGAACCCGATCAATGCCGACGTCTGGAGCGCGGGCATGGTGTGGGCACCGGTCGCGCGGATGTCGCTGACGCTCGACTACCACAGCTGGGACATCTCCGACGAGGTCACCACCCAGAGCGCCAACGGCCTGATGCTGCAGGAATACCGTTGTCGCACCGGCGCGGATGACATGAATTCGGCACTGTGCACCAACACCCTGGCACAGATCACCCGCAACGCGCAGAACATGGTGACCGAGGTCTACACGCCGAAGATCAACGTGTCCAACCAGCAGCTGGAAGCGATCACCGCGGGCTTCAACTACGCGTGGAGTGTTGGCGGTTTCGGTGACATGTCGTTCCGCAGCAACTTCACGCAGAAGTTGAACCACGACTACCAGCAGTACGCCGAAGACGAGTACGTCGACCTGCTGAACGATCCGTACTGGAGCTCGGATCCGAAGCGTCGTGCCGATGCGTCGCTGACCTGGCGTGCCGGCCAGTGGTCCAGCACGGCCTACGCCGCTTGGCGTGATCGCACTCCCAACTACCGTTCTCGCGTCACCGGCAACTACGGCGGGCCGCTGGAAGGCACCTTGGGTTCGCACACGACCTACAACTGGAGCCTGAGCTACCGGGCGCTGGAAAACCTGGACTTCTCGTTGATGGTGAACAACGTCTTCAACAAGATGCCCCCGCTTGACCTCAGCTATCCGGGCACTACCGGCGCACCGTACAACGCCAGCCAGTTCAACCCGTACGGCCGTGCCATCTACGGCGAAATCCGCTACCGCTTCGGCGGCAGCAACTGATTCCCGCGATTCGCCGACAGCCCGTGACCCCGCCTTCTGGCGGGGTCACTATGTTTCGGGTGTAACCGACGCAACAGGCCGCGTGCCGCTCAGGCGACGTCGGCGCCGCCCGCGGCCAGCAGGGCGCGCAGCTCGTCCAGGCCTTCTCCGTAACGCTTCCAGCGACCGATGCCGCGGCGATTCAAGGGTTCACGAACCTGGGCGACGCTGGCAGTGGCCACCGGCGCAGCATTGTCCTGGAACTGCAGGCAGGCGTCCTCCCACGGCAGCTGGCAGAACTCCAGCAGCCGGCGTGTACAGCATTCCTGATCCTCGATGATGGCTTCGTAGTCGACGTGCAGGATGCGTCCGGGCAGTACTGCGTCCCAATGGCGCATCAGCCGCTCGAACTGCAGAAAGTAGCGGCCGGTATCGAGCAGGTCGTAGGAATAGTCGTAGTGGGGATTGCCCGTTGCGAACAGCTGGCGAAAGTTGCCCAGACAGGTGTCCATGGCGTTGCGCCGCAGACAGATGATGCGCGCCTGCGGCAGCGCGCGGGCGATGAAGCCGGCATACAGGAAGTTGTGCGGCAGCTTGTCGATGAATCGCGGCACGTGCCCGGTGCCGGGTCGGGTGCTTTCGACGTAGGCCTCCCCGAGCGCCCGCGGATCCAGCGCCAGCGCATGCTGAATGGTGTCGGGGTCAAGAATGGCTGGCGTGCGACTGCCGCTGAGCCGCTTGAGGGCAATGCCGAAATTCTGCAGTTCGCCCGCCGCATGTACCTGCGAGTGGCTGGAAACGATGCGCTCCACCAGCGTCGTGCCGCTGCGCGGCATGCCGATGATGAAGATCGGCTCGGACGACGGATGCCCGGGCGGCTGCGTGCTCGACGCCGGGAACGCCCGGATCAACGCGTCGAACAACGCCCGATCACGCTCGCGCGCGTCGCCACGGCTGCGCTGGCCGGCGGCCTTGCCGGCGACGAGGTGTGGCAGGGCAAGCGGATGTTTTCCCAGGTCTTCCAGCTCCTTGGCCAGTGCCAGATTCAGGTACAGCCGCGCTTCGCGCTGGTTGGCATGCCGATCCAGCAGTTCCCGCAGTTGTGGCAGGTGGTTGCGGTCGGCATCCTGCCGCCGCGCCTGCGACAGCGCCAGATGCGCCTTCCAGTACGTCGGCTCGCGCGCGATGCAGTTCTCGTACTCGTCTTCGGCCTCGGCGATTCGCCCGTTGAACATCAGCGACGTGGCCAGGTTGAAGCGATAGCTGGCCAGCATCGGCATCATCGCCACTGCCTGCCGGTAGGCGTCGACTGCCTGCGCGTGCTCGTTGCACTGGGTGAACACGATGCCCAGCGTGTCGAAGGTCATCGCGTCCGTCGGCTTCAGGGCCATCGCCCGCTGCGCGACGGTCAGTGCGTCGCGTTGCATGTGCACCTGGGAGAGTACCGCGGCCAGTTGTGCAGCGTAGTCGGCACGCGCCGGGTTGAGCCGGTTGGCGGCTTCCAGATGGCGGAACGCATCGCGGTAGCGGCCCTGCCGGAAGGCGGCGACGCCGGCCACGAATTGCACGCCGGCATGGTCCGGCACCGCTTGCAGCACCTCGCCGGCCAGGCGACCGGCCTGCGCCCACTGGCCCTGGTTCAAGGCGTCGACCGCGCGAGCGTAGGTGTGTCGGGGATCGGTCATGGAAAGCGCCACGGCAAAGCTCTGGATGCTAGCCCATGCAGGGCATCGACGCCGGTCAGTGCCTCGCCTTGTCCTGCTGCGGGCGTTGTTTCGCGCATCGGCCTGCAACGTGGTGGCGATCCTCTGCGATACTTGCGCCATGTCGCTCCTGCGCTTCGACAACGTCAGCAAGCAGTACCCCGGTGGGCAGGCCGCGCTGGCGGAGGTCAGCTTCGAGGTGGCCGCCGGGGAGATGCTGTTCGTCACCGGTCACTCCGGTGCCGGCAAGAGCACGTTGCTGAAGCTGATCCATCTGTCCGAGCGACCGAGCCGCGGTGCGGTGCTGCTGGATGACCGCAACCTGCTGAAGGTGCGCGGGCGTCAGGTCGCATTGCATCGGCGGCGCGTCGGCGTGGTGTTCCAGGATCACCGCCTGCTGGGCGATCGCAGCGTGTTCGAGAACATCGCGCTGCCGTTGATCCTGCGCGGGATGCGGCGCGATGAAATCGGCAAGCGCGTGCGCAGTGCGCTGGACAAGGTCGGCCTCGCGACCCGCGAGCGTGCATTGCCGACGCAGCTGTCGGCCGGTGAACAGCAGCGTGTGGGCATTGCCCGCGCGATCGTCGGCGAGCCGGCATTGCTGGTGGCCGACGAGCCCACCGGCAACCTCGACCCAACGCTGTCGTCGGAAATCATGGCGCTGTTCGCGGAACTGCCGGCACGTGGCACCAGCGTGCTGATCGCCAGCCACGACCTGGGGCTGGTCAAGCGCATGCGCCGGCGGGTGCTGGTGCTGGACGGTGGCCGGCTGGCCGACGACATCGCCCCGGAGGACCTGGCCGATGAGTGAGCAGGCCGCGAACCCGGTGCGCAAGCCGCCATCCTCGGTCGGCACCTGGGTCGACCACCATCTCTACAGCTTCGTTTCCAGCCTCGGCCGCATCAGCCGGCGGCCGTGGGCAACACTGCTGACCATCGGCGTGATGGCCGTGGCGCTGGCGCTGCCGCTGGGCCTGTGGCTGGTGCTGGACAACGTCGCGCGTCTCGGTGGCGATGTGCAGGCCAGCCGCCAGGTGGACGTGTTCCTCGACACCGACGTGGACCTGGTGGCCGCCAACACGCTGGCCACGACCCTGCGCGAGCGCGCGGACGTCGCCGCGGTCGAGGTCCGGACCCCGGCCGATGGCCTGGCGCAGCTTCGCGAGCAGGCCGGGCTGGGCGATTCGCTGGAGGTGCTCGGCGGCGAGAACCCGCTGCCGGTGCTGCTGGTGGTGACCCCGGCCGGCGATGAGCTGGCGTTGGCCGAATCCCTGCGTGCGCTGCCGGAAGCCGACCTGGTGCAGCACGATGCGTTGTGGCGGCAACGGCTGGAAGGCTGGCTGGGCTTGGGTCGGCGCGTGGCACTGGTGCTGGCCGCGCTGCTGGGCCTGGGCGCGTTGCTGGTGGTCGGCAATACCGTGCGCATGGACATCCAGTCGCGTCGCGAGGAGATCGGCGTGCTCCAGCACCTCGGGGCCACCGATGGCTTCATCCGGCGGCCGTTCCTTTACTTGGGTGCGTGGTACGGGTTGGCCGCCGGCGGTGCCGCGCTGTTGCTGCTGGCCGGGGCCGGCATCGCCCTGCGCGAGCCACTGGCCAACCTCAGCAGCAGTTATGGCAGCGGTTTCGCCCTGCAGGGTTTCACGTTGCCGGCGTTGCTGGCGATCCTCGCCGGTGCCGCCGTCCTCGGCTGGCTCGGTGCCGGTGCGGTGGCCGGCCACTACCTGCGCCAGACCCGGCCGACGGATACCTGAGCGATGTCCACGCACGAGCTTCGCCACATCGTCGAGCCGGCGCCGCGCATCCTGGTGGTGGACGGCTCGCGGCTGGTCCGCCGGCTGGTGGGCGACGTGCTGAAGAACGAGCTGCCCGAGGCCGAGCTGGAGGCCTGTGCCGGCCTGGACGAGGCGCGGGCCGCACTGGACCGTGGTCCGGTCGCGCTTGCGACCACCGCGCTGTCGTTGCCCGATGGCGATGGCCTGGCGCTGGCGCGCCTGCTGCGCGAGCAGGCCGGGCAGACGTACGTGCCGGTGATCGTGGTTTCCGGGGAAGCACAGTCGCGGCTCGAGGATCGCCGCCTGGGCGAGGACGTCACCGACCATTTCGACAAGTCGCTCGGCCATGCCGCGCTGGCCGCCTTCATCCGCGGCTACGTGCGGCCCGAGCCGGTGCCGGGCGCCCGCGTGCTGTATGTCGAGGACAGCCGCGTGGTCGCGCTGGCGACCTCGCGCATGTTGCGAGCGCAGGGCATGGAGGTGATCCACGTGCCCAGCGTGGAGGAGGCACTGGAACGGCTCAAGCGCATGCATGCCGGCGAAGAGCGGGGCGTGGACCTGGTGCTGACCGACCTGTACCTGAAAGGCGAACTGGACGGCCGCGACCTGCTGGCGTTCATTCGCCGCGAGCTGCATTACGGCAAGCGCCGGATGCCGGTGCTGGTGATGACCGGCGACGAGAACCCCGACAAGCAGGGGGCGTTGTTGCGAGAGGGCGCGAACGACCTGGTGGTCAAGCCGGTCGAGGAGCGCCTGCTGGTGACGAAGGCCCTGTTCCAGCTGCGCATCGCGCGGATGCAGAAGTGAGCATCGGCCACTTCGTCACCGGCACTGTCGGCGGCGGGGCGCCTGCGTCGGGTCGGCCGTGATGGCCGGGATCCGACTGCCTCCCGGCTGGAAAGCACGCATCGGCGACTATCTGCGCGGCGACACGATGCAGGCCTTGGCTGCCTTCCTGCGCCAGCGCAAGCAGGCCGGTGCGACCGTGTATCCGCCCGGTCGCGACATGTTCGCGGCCTTCGATGCGACCGATTTCGATGCAGTCAAGGTGGTGGTGCTCGGGCAGGATCCGTACCACGGCCCGGGTCAGGCGCACGGACTGTGCTTTTCGGTGCGGCCGGGCGTGCCGGTGCCGCCATCGCTGGTCAACATTTTCAAGGAACAGGCCAGCGACCTCGGCCTGCCGCGACCGGATCACGGTTGCCTGCTGCCCTGGGCGCAGCGCGGCGTGCTGTTGCTGAACGCGGTGCTCAGCGTCGAGTCCGGACGCGCCGGCAGCCATCAGGGCAAGGGTTGGGAGGGTTTCACCGACCATGTCGTCGAACAGCTCAACGCCGGACGCGAAGGGCTGGTGTTCCTGCTGTGGGGCAGCTATGCCCAGGCCAAGGGCAAGGTCATCGACACCTCCCGCCATCGGGTGCTGAAGGCGCCGCATCCCTCGCCGCTGTCCGCGCATCGCGGTTTCCTCGGTTGCCGGCATTTTTCCAAGGCCAACGACTACCTTGTGCGTCGTGGCGATGCGCCCATCGACTGGTCGCTGCCGCCGCGGGCGCAGGTCGAGGCGCTGCTGGCCGGTTGATCGTGGCGCGTGCGGCTGGCCGCCATGAAGCCGCCATCCGTCGCAACCAGTCCCGCGCTGCCACCGTCATGCGGGCGTTGCCCATGCGTGGTGCAATGAGCGCCTTGCCCCCGGATAGCCACCGATGACGCCTGCGATCCTGCACAACCGGACTTACGAGGAAATCGCCATTGGCGACAGCGCCAGCCTGACCCGCACCGCAGGGCAGGATGACATCGACCTGTTCGCCCGCGTCAGTGGCGACGTCAATCCCGCTCACATGGACCCGGAATACGCCGCCGGCGACCGCTTCGGCCATGTCATCGTCCACGGCATGTGGACCGCGTCGCTGGTCTCGGCGGTGCTCGGCAATGCCTTGCCCGGGCCGGGCTCCGTGTACCTGGGCCAGAATCTGCGTTTCCGCGCGCCGGTGGCGTTGGGTGACACCATCACTGCGCGCGTCACGGTACGGGAGAAGCGTCCGGCCAGAGGCGTCGTGGCGCTGGACTGCGAGTGCATCAACCAGCACGGGCAGGTGGTGCTGAGCGGCGAGGCCGAGGTGATCGCCCCCCGCGAACGGGTGCGCATCGCCACCAAGGCACCACCGCCGGTGCGCGTGCAGCGCACCGCCCGTTTCGACGCATTGATACAGCGCGCACGCACACTGCCGCCGGTCCGCGCGGCGTTCGTGCATCCGTGCTCGGTCGCGGCGATCCGCTCGGCACTGGAAGGGCGCGAACAGGCCTTGGTCGAACCGTTGCTGATCGGCCCGCGTGCCCGCATCCAGGCGGCCGCGGACGCCGCCGGCGTGTCGCTGGACGGCCTGTGCATCGACGACGTGCCGCACAGCCACGCGGCTGCGGAGCGCGGCGTGCAGCTGGGCGCCGCCGGCGAGGTGGGTGTGCTGGTCAAGGGCAGCCTGCATACCGACGAATTGCTGTCGGCGGTGGTCGCGCGCAGCGGCGGGCTGCGCACGGATCGCTGGGTCAGCCATGCCTTCGTCATGGACGTGCCCGCCTACGACAAGCTGCTGGTGGTCACCGACGCGGCGATCAACCTGGCGCCGACGCTGGAGGTCAAGCGCGACATCGCCCGCAACGCGATCGACCTGATGCGCCTGCTGGGCGTGGAGCAACCGAAAGTCGCGGTGCTGGCGGCGGTGGAAACCATCAACCCGAAGATGCCATCGACGCTGGATGCCGCGGCGCTGACCTTGATGGCCGCGCGCGGACAGATCAGTGGCGGCATGGTGGACGGGCCGCTGGCGTTCGACAACGCCATCGACCGCGAAGCGGCCAGAATCAAGGGCATCGACTCGCCGGTGGCCGGGCTGGCCGACATCCTGCTGGCGCCGGACATCGAGGCCGGCAACATCGCGGCCAAGCAATTGCAGTACTTCGCCGGTGCCGATTCGGCAGGGGTGGTGCTGGGCGCCAAGGTGCCGGTGGTGTTGACCAGTCGCTCGGACGGCGTGCGCGGGCGCATTGCATCGATGGCGCTGGCGCGGCTGATCGCCGGCGATCGTCCGGACAAGGGCGTGGCATGAGTGACGGCGGCCTGTTGCTGGCTTGCAACGCCGGCTCCTCGACCCTCAAGCTGGGTGCCTACCAGCGCGGCGTCGACGGTCCGCGACGCTTGGGCCGCGGCCTGATCGACCTGCGGCGCCGTCCGTTGCAGCTGGCTTGGCGCAGCGATGCCGGCGAGGTGGCGTTGCCGTTGCCATGGCTGGATGGCGAGGACATGGCCGCGTTGATGGATGCCGCGTTGCGGGCCTTGCAGCAACAGCTGGGCGGCTTGCCGCTGGAGGCGGTCGGCCATCGCGTGGTCCATGGCGGGCCGCACCTGCATGCGCCGCTGTGGCTGGACGCGGAGATCCTCGGCGAGCTGCACAAGCTGGCACCGCTGGCGCCGCTGCATCAGCCACCCGCGCTGCGCATCATCCACGCCTTGCGCCAGGCGCGCCCGTCGCTGCCGCAGGCCGCATTGTTCGACACCGCCTTCCACCACGGCCACGACGAGCACGTCACGCGCATGGCCATCCCGCGTGCGTTGCATGATGCCGGCGTGCGCCGCTACGGCTTCCACGGCCTGTCCTGCCAATGCATCGCCGATGCGCTGCGTCGCGACGAACCGGAGCTGCTGCGCGGACGGGTGGTGGTGGCGCACTTGGGCAGCGGCGCCAGCCTGTGCGCGATGCACGACGGCCGCAGCCGGGACACGTCGATGGGGTTTTCCGCGCTGGATGGCATTCCCATGGCCACGCGTCCGGGCGCGCTGGATCCGGGTGTGCCGCTGTACCTGATCCAGCAGGGCATGGATGCCGAAAGCCTGCAGCGCTGGCTGTATCACGACTGCGGCCTGCTCGGCGTGTCCGGGATCAGTGCCGACATGCGCGAACTGGTGGCCAGCGATGCCCCGGAGGCGCGGCAGGCCATCGACCTGTTCTGCTTCCGCGTGGCACGCGAGGTCGCGGCACTGACGAACACGCTCGGTGGGCTGGATGGCCTGGTGTTCACCGCCGGCATCGGCGAGCACCAGCCGGAGGTTCGCGCGCACGTCTGCCGGCACCTGGCGTGGCTTGGCGTAGCCGTGGATGCAAGCGCCAACGCCGCGAACCAGCGGCGGATCGATGCCGGGCACAGCCGCGTCGCGGTGCGCGTGCTGCCGACCGACGAGGAGCAGGTCATCGCCGAGGCATTGCTGGCGTTGCTGCGCCGAGGCGTGGGCCCAGCCGAGGCCGGGTGACTGAAAGCGGCTGCCGGTGTGGGGTTGCGACACGGCCGGTGTTGCTTGCAACGCATCCACCCGTCCATCGGCACGTGGCGCAAGTCGTGGCGATGCCGGGAGTCGGTCAGTGGCGTCAGTCGCCGCGCCCCGGGTTGCCGCGCTTGCCCTGACCGCGATTCTGCGGCTGGCCTTGGCCCCGATTGCCCTGTCCGCGATTCCGCGACTGGCCCTGTCCGCGATTGCTGTCACTGCGGCGCCCCGCATTGCCACGATCGCCGGCATTGCCGCGGTTCGGATAGTGGCGCCGCAATTCGTCATCCAGATGGATCGGTCGCGCCCAGCGGTCGTACGTCGGCACGAAGCCGCGCTTCAACCGATGGAACTGCTCCGATCCGGGCTTGATGCCGAGTCGCTGCGCCACCACACCCCAACCCTGAGCGTTGTCGCGGTTCCATTCATCGACCACGTACCGGCATGGCCGGCCAATGATCTGGCCGATGGCGCAGGCGTAGTAGACATCCCCCGGCGCCCAGCCTTGGCCGACCAGCAGCTCGGTGACCAGTGCACGTGGCGCGCCGTAATAGCGCACCATCTCGTCGACGAAGCTGTCGCGATGTCGGATGCCGTAGGCATTCATGTCGCCGAGGTATTCGTCGATCCAGACATCGCCGGTGCGGGGGGTCCAGTTGATCGGCGCATCCTGCGCTGCCGCCCTGCCGCAGCCGATGGCGACGGACAAGGCCAGCAAGGTGGTCGGGATCAGATACCTCATCGGTGAGCTCCGGGATCGTTGTGCGTGTGCGGATGATTGCCCCGCCGTGGTCAAAGGTCAGTCAAGTCAGCGCGTGCGCGTGCACGAGATTGTGACGGGGTTCAGCGTAACGTCGGCGGTGCGTGGCCGGCAGAGTGTCGGCGCACGCGATGCTGCCATGACATGAGGAACCTCGCCATGCACAGCCCACCATCGACTCCCGGACATCCCCGCGATGCACGGCTTTCCCGCGCGCGGCTGCGCGTGGCGATCATCGTCACCGCAGCGGTCGTGCTGGTGCTGCTGGCCTGGCACTGGGGCGTGAACGCATTGACCGCGCGCGTCAGCGCCGATCTGGATCGCACGCTGCAGGAATTGCCGGCCGGTGCCGATGCCGCCAACCTGATCACATCGGACTGAAGCCTCTTGTCCTGCGGCGGCCCGCGCGAGGTGCCGTCACCGTGGACCGGGTGTTTTCAGGTGTTTTCCCGCCACGCCCTCACCGCACCGGATCTGCGTCACCGACCACGAACCACGAACAAGGCCACCGCAATCGATTTGCGGTGGCCTCTTGCATCCGGACAATGCCGGGCGATCAGCGACGGCGACCATTGCGGTCGTAACGCGGATCGTAGTACTCGACCTTGCACTTGCCGTTGCGGTTGCACTTGGTGTTGCTGCGCGCGCCGGGGCCGTTGCGCCAGTAACCGTGGGCCACGCCGCGGGGCGGGCTGCCGCGATACCTCGCTGGCGCATGGCGGTAGTACACCGGTCGACCGTAGCGGTCGCGTTCCATCACCAGACGGTCGTCGCGGCTGTAACGGCCATGACGGTAGTAGGGATCACCACCGCGGAACACCACGTCGGCGATGTCCACAAGGACACGGGCAATGGGGTCCTGCGCGTGTGCCGGCGCCGGGGCGGCGAACATCGCCAGCCCGAGGCCGGCGGCCAACCCGGCGGTCGCCAGCAGGCGGCCGGGGGCGGTGAGGGGACGGGTGCTGGTCATGGCGGTCTCCTGTATCGGCAGTCGGTCCCTTGCGGGATGACTCCAACCCTGCCGCGTGTACCGTGAACCTTCATGCAATCCGCGCTCACCGTGCCCGGATCCGGTCAGGTCCGGTTGCATGCCGGTGCAGTCGGGGTTCACCCGGCGAGGGTTCCCGCACGGATGTCCGCGACGGCCTGCACGAGTTGTGCCGGGCAGTCCACGCTGCGAAAGCGCCGCGTGTCATCGCCCATCGCCGCGTCACGTTCATGCGCCCAGGTCAGGTGGTAAGGCATGTGCACACCCCAGCCGCCCAGTGCCAGAACCGGCACGATGTCCGAACGCAGCGAGTTGCCGATCATCACGAACCGCCGAGGGTCGATGTCGAACTCGCGAAACAGTCGCGCGTAGGTGGCCTCGTCCTTCTCGCTGACGATCTCGATGCGCGGGAAGAATCGCGCCAGCCCCGAGTCACGGACTTTGGCCTCCTGGTGGAACAGGTCACCCTTGGTGATCAGCACCAGCGGAAGCTCGGCGGCGATCGCGGCGACCGCTTCGGTGATTCCCGGCAGCAATTCCACCGGGTGGCGCAACAGCTCCTTGCCCATCTCGACGATGCGCGAGAGATCGCGGCTGCTGACGCGGCCGTCGGTCAGCTCCACCGCGGCCTCGATCATCGACAACACCATGCCCTTCACCCCGTAGCCGAAGAACGCGATGTTGTGCTTCTCGACCGCATACAGCCGCGCGGCCATGCCGTCGACGTCGATGTACTGGCCGAGGATGGCCTCGAAGCGGCGCTGGGCGTCTTCGAAATAGTCCTGGCTGCGCCAGAGGGTGTCGTCGGCATCGAAGCCGACCATGCCGATGGGGGAGTCGTCGCCGGGGTGCATCGGGCCATTGTAGGGGCGGGCATGGTTGGAGCCAGGTGTGCGGCGCACCGGCGCACAAGCGCTTCGGCCACAAAGGACAAAGGCGGCTTGCGCCGCCCTTGTCGAAGCCGTTCGCAGGGAAACGATTATTCGCCGGTCGGGTCTTCTTCCGGCTCCGGCTCCGGCTGCGGTTGCGGCTGTTCGGCCTGCGAGGCCTGCTGCGCAGGCTGCGGGTTGGCCTGAGCTTCGGCGTAGGCACGGTATTCCTCGATGGTGAGGTTGCCGTCGCTGTTGCCGTCGGCGGCATCGAACACGCCGCTCAGGCCTTCGGAACGGGTGGCCTCCTCGCGGCTGATGTTGCCGTCACCATCGGCGTCCAATTGCTCCCAGGTGATCTGGCCACTGGCCTGCTGGCCTTGCTGTTCGGCCTGCTGCGCGTCCTGCGCTTGCGGCGGCTGCTGGGCGAAGGCCAGCGGGGCGGCCAGGGCCAGGGTCAATGCGGACATCATGATCTTGCTGTTCATGGAGAGCTCTCCTTGGGGGGAATGTGCGTGGCCTCCAGACCACGGTGCGTACCCTGCACGGTCATGCATGAACCGCCACTGCGGCGCGAAAAAGGCGTTTTACGGGGGATTAACCACGCGGTGCCTGCTTTGTTCTAGGCGCGCGCATTGCTGCCTGTGTGGCGTTGCACATCGACCCGACCCGTCGCTTGCGGCATAGTTCGGCACGGGAGGGGACCGTGCGGCGATGCGCCGGACCCCGCTGCGTGCTGCACGTGCGACAGATGTCGTCACGGGGAGGCATTGCCTCGGACTGGATGCCAAGCCGTGCAGGCCGGCCGCCCTGCGTCTGACTGTTGTTTGCGGAGGCTGTTGGATGTCGATGACGATGCGCGTACTGCTGGCACTGGGTGCCGGCGCCCTGCTCGGATTGGTGCTGGCGGTGGCCAGCCCGTCGGCGGCGGAAGCCGCGGCCGGGTTCTTCCAGCCGATCGGCCGGCTCTGGCTCAACGCGCTGCAGATGACGGTGGTGCCGCTGGTGGCGGCGCTGGTGGTGCTGGGCATCAATGCCGCCAGCGAAGCGGCCGCGTCCGGACGGGTGGCGCGCAATGCGCTGATCGTGTTCGTGGTGGTGCTTTCGCTGGTCGCGGCGTTCGCCGCGGTGTTCGCCCCGCTGCTGTTCGGGCTGATGCCGCGTGACCCGGCGATGGTGGAATCCCTGCGCAGCGCACTGTCGGCCGGCGAAGTCGTGGATGTCACCCTGCCAGGCGTCGGCGAGCGCATTGCCGCGCTGGTGCCGACGAACGCCATCGCCGCCGCCGCGGCCAACGCGATGCTGCCGCTGGTGGTGTTTTCGCTGTTCTTCGGCTTCGCGCTCTCGCGCATCGAGGGCGAGCTCAAGGCCACGTTGATGAACGTGATCAAGGGTATCGGCGAAGTGATGATCGTGATCGTCCGCTGGGTGCTGTGGGCGGCGCCGCTGGGGGTCTTCGCGCTGGTGCTGGCGGTGACCGCGCGGGTCGGGCTGCACATGCTGCAGGCGTTGGCCTGGTACATCATCGGCATGTGCATCATCTACCTCGGCGCGACGTTGCTGATGTACGTGATTGCCCGCGTTGCCGCCGGCGAGCCGGTGCGACGCTTCGCCAAGGCGGTGGCGCCGGCGCAGGCGATTGCGGCGAGTACCCAATCCTCGCTGGCCAGCCTGCCGGCGATGGTGGAGTCGGCGCGGGTGCGCCTGGGCTATCCGCTGTCGGTGACGTCGCTGGTGTTGCCCATGGCGGTGTCGCTGTTCCGCATCAACAGCCCGACCCAGTACATCGGCGTGGCCGCGTTCATCGCCTGGGCCTACGGCATCGACCTGACCGCCGGCCAGATGGCGATGGGCGCGGCGCTGGCGGTGGTGGTGAGCATGGGCGCGGTCGGCCTGCCCGGGCAGGTCAGCTTCATGGCCACCAACATGCCGGTGGTGCAATCGATGGCGCTGCCGGTGGAGCCGCTGGGCGTGCTGCTGGCGCTGGACACCATCCCGGATGTTTTCGCCACCCTGGGGAACGTCACCGCGGACGTCGCGGCCACGGGCATCGTCGCCAAACACACGGCAGACGTGACAGACGTGCCGGGCGCGGCCGAGCCCGCACCACCGCCGGACACGTCGGCTTAGCGGACGGTCTGCGACACTTGCCGCGTGCGCCGGGCCGTTCCGGGGATGCGGTAGGAATTCCTACCTCTGCTGGAGGATCCGCACGGCCGCGAACCGACCACCCCTTCCGGAGGAACGACCGCATGCATTTGCGCCACTTGACCCTCGCCGTCCTCGGCGTCGCGCTGCTCGCCGCCTGCAACAGCAATGGCGCCACGCAAGCTGCTGCCGCGGCGCCATCCACGCAGACCGAAGCCTCGGCGGCATCCGCGGCCACCCGAGCCGGCACGCAAGCGGGCACGCCGGTCGAGGTTCCCGCCAATGCACCATTCACCGCCACCGCACACGCACGCTTCAACGAACCGTGGGCGATGACCTTCCTGCCCGACGGTCGCTTGCTGGTGACGGAAAAGCCTGGCGACCTGCGGCTGGTGGATCTCGACACCGGCGCGGTGGGCAAGGTCACCGGGGTGCCGGAAGTGGCGCACGGTGGCCAGGGCGGGTTCGGCGACATCGCGCTGGCCCCGGACTTCGCCGACAACCACACCGTCTATTTCAGCTATGCCGAGGCCGGTGACGGCGATACGCGGGGCGCCGCGGTCGCGACCGCGCGCCTGGACCTGGACGCGAACGGCGGCGGCACGTTGAACGAGGCGGCGGTGATCTGGCGCCAGGTGCCGAAGGTCACCGGCCGCGGCCATTTCGCCCATCGCCTGCTGTTCTCGCCGGATGGCCAGTACCTGTTCATCAGTTCCGGCGATCGGCAGAAGTTCGACCCCGCGCAGGACATGGCCTCGAGCATGGGCAAGATCCTGCGCCTGCACGCGGATGGCAGCGTGCCGGCGGACAACCCCTTCGCCGGCCAGGGTGACGTCGCCGCGCAGGTGTGGACGCTGGGCCATCGCAACCCGCTGGGCATCGCCTTCGACGCGCAGGGCCGTTTGTGGAACAACGAGATGGGTCCCAAGGGCGGCGACGAGCTGAACCTGATCGTGCGCGGCGAGAACTACGGCTACCCGATCGTCTCCAACGGCGACCATTACGATGGCACCCCGTTTCCCGACCACGACGCCCGCCCGGAGTTCAAGGCACCGGTGATCACCTGGACCCCGGTGATCTCGCCGTCCAGCCTGTTGCACTACACCGGCGCGCTGTTTCCCCGGTGGCAGGGCAACTTCCTGATCGGAGGCCTGTCCTCGCAATCGCTGGTGCGCGTGCAGATCGACGGCGAACGGGCCCGCGAGGTCGAACGCTACGTCATGGGCAAGCGCATCCGCGCGGTGCAGCAGGGTCCGGACGGCGCGGTGTGGCTTCTGGAGGACGGCGAGGGTGGCCGCCTGCTGAAGCTGCTGCCGAAGGGCTGAGCCTCGTGGCCGGCGTCCACGGCCGGCGCACGTTGAACCGATCTACTGCGCCACCCGCAACGGCGCATTCAGCGGTGGCAGCTTCATCGCTTCGCGATAACGCGCATGCAGCAGCGCGACCTTGGCGACGTATTCGCGGGTTTCGGCATACGGCGGCACGCCGCCGTAGCGCGCCACCGCGCCACTGCCGGCGTTGTAGGCGGCCGCGGCCAGGGTGAGATCGCCCTTGTGCTGGCGCAGCAGCATGGCCAGGTGGCGGGCCCCGGCGTCGATGGACTGGGCCGGATCCATGGCGTCGGTCAGGCCAAGGCGGGCGATGGTTTCCGGCATCAATTGCATCACCCCCAGCGCGCCCTTGGGTGAAATCGCCAGCCGGTCGAAGCCGCTTTCGGCATGTGCGATGGCACGCAGCCAGGCATCGTCGATGCGGTGCCGGCGCGCGGCGGCGCGGAACAGCGCGGCGTGCGGGCCGAGTTGCGGCGGGCCGATCCGGCCCAGTCCCGCATGCGCCGGCGAGGCTGGCGGTGCCTCCGGTGTCTGCTGGGTGAAGCGCAGCAGCGGGCGCGAGCCGGGCAGCTTGCGGGTGCCGTAAACGGTCTTGCCGTCCTGCTCGCGTTCGTACAACGTGCCGCGCACCGTGCCAAGTTCACCCCACAGGTTCGGCGCCTTGCCGGGTTCGTCGCGGATGGTGCGCGGTTCGCAGCGCGATCCGGGCTCCGGTGCCGTCGACAGGCTCACCGTGCCATCGCGCAGGCAGCGGTAGATGGTGCGTTCGCGCGGCTCGCTGTCGACCGCCAGCGCGGGCGAGGCCGCGAGGCTGACCGCAATGGCCAGCGTGGAGATGGTGATGGGGAGCGGGCGTCGGCGCATGGCCCGCCGATCATGCCGGTGGCGATGACAGGCGGGCGTGACGCCAGGCCACGACGAAGCCTGCGACCAGCAGCACCGAGGCGATCAGGAACGGAATGCCCGGCAGGTGCACCGGTGCCTGCGGCCCGATGAACCAGCCGAAACTGCCGGCGAACAGGGTCGGGCCGATGATCCCGGCCAGGGCCACCAGCGACATCAACGAGCCCTGGATGCGGCCCTGCACGTCACTGCCGACCTGCTGCGTCACCAGTGATTGCGTGGCCGGGCCCGCCAGCGCCCACAGGGCGGTGACGGGCATTCCCAGCAGGAACAGCCAGCCGGCCCCGGCGATGCCGTAGACGAAAAACCCCAGGGCGCCGCAGGCCAGGCCGAACAACAGCGTGCGCCGCTCGCCGATGCGCCGGACCACGCGCCCGACCAGCAGCCCGTTGACGATCACGCTGAACGCCCCGACCACGCCCAGCACCCATGCCACCTCGCGCGGTCCCCAGCCGTAGCGATGGTCGGCGAACAGCACGAACACGCTCGGGTAGACGTAGTGCGCGAGGTTGGCGATGAACATCACCGCCGCCAGCCCGAACACCTGCGGGTAGCTGCGCAGCAGGCGGATGGTGCCGATCGGGTTGGCATGCGACAGGTCCAGTCGCGCGCTGCGCCGCTCCGGCGGCAGCGATTCGGGCAGGATGAACAGCCCGTAGAGCACGTTCAGCAGCGCCAGGCCCGCCGCCACCCAGAACGGCAGCCGCAGGTCGATGTCGCCCAGCACCCCGCCCATCACCGGGCCGATGATGAAGCCGAGCCCGAAGGCCGCGCCGATCATCCCGTAGCTTTTCGCGCGGGTCTGCGGCGGGGTCACGTCGGCGACGTAGGCATTGGCGGTGGTGAAGCTGGCCGAGGTGACCGCGGCGATGAGGCGACCGGCGAACAGCCAGGCCAGGTTCGGTGCCAGCGCCATCAGGATGAAGTCCAGCCCCAATCCGAAGCAGGACAGCAGGATCACCGGGCGCCGGCCGTAGCGGTCCGACAAGGCACCCAGCACCGGCGCGGCGAAGAACTGGATCAGCGCATAGCCGGTGCCGAACAGCGCGATCCAGTACGAGGCGGTGTCGGTTTTGCCGCCGACGAATGCCTGCACCAGATGCGGCAGCACCGGGATGATCACGCCGAAGGACAGCACGTCGATCAGCACGGTGATGAAGATGAAGGCCAGCGCCGCCTTGCGCGAGCGGCCGGTCAGGACCGTGGACATGCAGCGGCTTCGTGGAGCGGTGGCGCATGATGCGCCATTCGCCTGGCGCCGGGGCAGTGGCCGGGGTCACGGCCGCTGCGTGGACGCACATTCGAAGTGTCCGCCGCCGTCGCGACGCGACCTCGCCACGCCACGCCGCGGCCGGTCCGAAACGCGCGCGCGGGTACGCCGCAACTCACCGCCGATTCATCCGCCCGTCACTAGCCTGAAAATGCATCCACCGAATCGCACCATTCCAAGGAAACCTGTCCATGTCCGTTCGACGCCTCGCCCCGCTCGTGCTGTCGCTGGCCATCGCCGCCGCCCCCGCCTTCGCCGGCCCGCGCGAGGACGCGCGCGCGCAGAACGCGGTGCGGGTGATGCAGGAGATCCAGCGTATCCCCGAAGCGGCCATCCCCGACCGCCTGATCGATGACGCCCACGCCATCGTCGTGGTGCCGGACACGGTCAAGGCCGGCCTGCTGTTCGCGGGGCGCCGTGGTCATGGCGTCATGGCGGTGAAGACCGCCGATGGCACCTGGTCGAACCCCAGCTTCGTCACGCTCACCGGTGGCAGCATCGGTTTCCAGGCCGGCGTGCAGTCGGCCGACGTGGTGCTGGTTTTCCGCAGTCCGCGTGGTCTGGACGACATCGTCAATGGCAAGTTCACCCTGGGTGCCGACGCCGGTGTCGCCGCCGGTCCGGTGGGGCGCAACGCGTCCACCGCCACCGACGGACAACTTCAGGCGGAAATCTGGTCGTGGTCGCGGGCGCGTGGCCTGTTCGCCGGCATTGCGCTGGACGGCGCGGTGCTGTCGATCGACCACCGCGCCAACGAGGCGGTGTACGGCCGTGACGTGACCCCGCGCATGGTGTTCGAGGCGCGCCACCCGCAGCCGCCCTCCGCCGCCGTGGTGGCGTTCCGCGATCTGCTGGAAGAAGCCAGCAACACCGCGCAGGCGCGCCGTGGTCCGGTGCCGCAGCCGGCCCCGGCACCCGCCGCCGATGCCACCCCGGTGGCGCCGCCGCCGACCGCTGAGCCGGCCGGGCAAGCACAGCCGGTCCCGCAGCAGGGCTTCCAACCGGTGGATGACAGCAATCCGACCACCACCGAGCCCTTGCCGGACACGCCTTGAGCGCCGTGGCCGCGCCGCGGTGCCGGGCCGGCGCTGCGGTATCCTTGTGGTCGGATCCGGTTTGAAGGTGGAAGGCGATGGTGGGCTGGCGTGAATTGCTGATCCTGCTGCTGATCGTGCTGATCGTGTTCGGCGCCAAGCGCCTGCGCAACATCGGCGAGGACCTGGGCGGCGCGATCAAGGGTTTCAAGAAGGGCATGGCCGAACCGGAGCCGCCACCTGGCCAGCTTGGCAAGGACGATCCGCCGCCCGGCACCACCCGCGAAGCGGACCGCACCCGGGACAGCCGCGCCGCCGGCGACCGCCGCGATTGACCCGTCGCGTGCCCGCGACCGCGGTGTGCGGCCATGACCTGCGGCCATGTTTGAAGTCAGCTTTCCCGAACTGGTGATCCTTGCGGTGGTCGCGTTGCTGGTGCTCGGCCCCGAGCGCCTGCCGCGCGCCGCGCGCTTCGTCGGCCTGTGGGTGCGCAAGGCGCGTGCGCAATGGTTCGCGGTGAAGGGTGAATTCGAGCGCGAGATGGCGGCCGACGAACTCAGGCGCAGCCTGCAACAGGCGCGCGAGGTGGCGGAGGATGTGCGCGGCTCCCTGCAGGACACCGCACGCCAGGCCGATGCCGCGGTCCGCGAGACCGGCAGCCGCCTGCGTGCCGCGGGCGAGGAACTGGAATCCGTGGCCAAGATGCCGCCGGCCGGCGATGCCGCCGCGCCGCGCGTCGATGACCACGCACCGGCAGCGGCCGCCTTGCCGCCACCGGACAGCGGCGAGCACGAGGACCATGACCAGCCCCGGAACTGACGCCGACGCCGAAGGCCTGGCCGGCTGGCTGGCGCATCTGGTCGAGTTGCGCGCGCGCCTGTTGCGCGGGGTGCTCGCGGTGATCGTGGTGTTCGCCGCGTTGTTGCCGTTCACCCGCGAGCTGTACACCCAGCTCGCCGAGCCGCTGCTGGCGGCGTTGCCGCTGGCTCCCAGTGGCGGGCAGATGGTGGCGATCGATCCCTTGGCACCGCTCACCGTGCCGCTGCGGCTGACCCTCTACGCGGCCCTGCTGATCGCCATGCCGGTGCTGCTGTACCAGGCCTGGGCCTTCGTCGCGCCGGGGCTGTACAGACACGAAAAACGCCTGGCCGTGCCGCTGCTGGTCTCGGCCGTGGGCCTGTTCTACATCGGCTTCGCGTTCGCCTATTTCCTGCTGCTGCCGGTGATGTTCAAGTTCCTGCTGGGCATGAACCCGGACGGGGTCGCGGTGATGACCGACATCGGCCGCTATCTGGACTTCGTCGCCGTCATCGCGCTGGCCTGCGGGCTGGCCTTCCAGGTGCCGGTGGCGGTGTTCATCCTGGTCTTGCTGGGCTGGGTGAGCGCCGCACAGCTGGCACACGCGCGCGGCTACGCGATCATCGCGATCTTCCTGGTGGCCATGCTGATCACCCCCGGCGACGGCATTTCCATGGTGATGATGGCCATCCCGATGTGCCTGTTGTACGAAGTCGGGCTGGTGGCTTCGCGCATGCTCGAGCGCAGCCGCAGGGCGCGCGACGCGAGCGCCGGACGCAGTTGACCGGGCAGGTGCCGCGTCACCCTGTCAGCGGCAGGAGCGGCAGGGTGGTGGCGCATCGATCACCCGGTGGCACCGGGCGATTGGCGGGCGGCGTCAGGCCTGGAAGCCGTGCTCCTGCGGCAGCGCCGGCACGGCACCCTCGCCGTCATGGCCGAAGAACTGCTTCCACGCCGAGTACGCGGCACCGGCGTAGACCGGCATCAGCACCGCCATCAGCAGCACGTTGACCACGAGCAGCATGGCCTTCTGGCCGGCCAGCGACGCGATGAAGCCGACCAGTTGCGCCGCCAGGCTGATGCCGATTGCGGCGATCACCAGCAGCACCAGGAACACGATCATCGCGCCGGTGTTGCGCGCGCACGCGCGCAGGCTCTGGCGCATCGCGGCGATGCCGCCGGTGTTGCTGAACATGATGGTCGGGATGGCCACGAAGGTGGCGAATGCGGCGCCGATGCCCAGCACCAGCAGCGCCAGCAGCCACAACATCAGGCGACCGAAGGGCAGGCTTTGCATCAATGCCTGGTCGGGCTGGCCACCGGCCTGCATGGTTTCCGCGAGTTGCTGCATCGTCTGCAGGTTGCCGGTACCCACCAGCAGCACCAGCAACACGGCGGCCAGCAACAGCACGATCCATTGCGGCAGCAGCGTGGCCAGCAGGCGCGGGGCCTTGCCGTCCTGCAAGCCCTGCAGCAGGTGGCCGGTGCGCGCCTGACGACCGGCGTCCACCTCGCGCACCGCCCACACCAAGCCACCCAGCAGCAGCGGACCGGCGATGATGAGCAACAGTTGCGCGACCATCGCCGCCGCGCCCTGGCTGACCAGCAGACTGGGCAATACCACGATCAGGCCGAAGATCGCCCCCAGCAGCCCCAGTCCCAGCGGCGAACGCCGCAGCAGGCCGAAGCCGTCCAACAGCCACTGTGCACCCGACGACATCCTCACCTTGCGTGCCTGCATTGCTGTTCCCCGTTGAAGAAGCGGTTCGAAATCGGACGCTTTGTGCCCCTTGGCAGCACGCGTCAGCCGCGCGCTGCACCTCTTGTGTGACGCACGAAGCGGCGCAGCACCTCGCGGGCGCGAGGCGTCGCCGCGATGGTACGCGATAACTGCTGCGGGCACTGGCCCTCGGCCTGCAACGCGTCGGCCCTTGCCTGCACGTAGCCGCGCATGACCGCCGCCGGGAACTCGGGATGAAATTGCACGCCCCAAGCCGACGGCCCGACCCGGAAGGCGTGGCACGGATCGCGGTCGGCACGCGCCAGTACCACCGCGTCGGGCGGTGGCACCAGCACCGACTGCAGGTGCGTGGCCTGGGCGCGGAAGCGCGGCGGCAAACCACGGAACAGCACATCGTCGGCCGCCGCCTCGGTCAGCGTCACTTCGATGGTCCCCATCTGCCGGCCTGCCGGGTTGGGGCCGACCTCGCCGCCCAGCGCATGGGCCAGCAACTGGTGGCCGTAGCAGATACCGAACACCGGCAGCGCCCGGTCCACGGCCTGGCGCAGCCAGGCGGCAGTGGCGACGCTCCAGTCCAGCTGCTCGGTCACCATGGCCGCCGAGCCGGTCACCAGCACGCCGGCCCAGCCCTCGTGGCCAGGCAGCGCGTCGCCGCCTTCCACATCGATGGCGATGGCATCGTCGCGACCGAGCCCGCTCGCCACCCGCACCCAGTGGGCGAAGCTGCCGTGGCGTCGCAACGAGGCGATCGGCTGGCCGGTTTCGAGGATCAGGAACGGAGCGTGCATGTCGACTCTGAGTCGGGTGCTGGCAGGGGCACCGCTATACTGAACAGCCCATTTTCGCCGATATCGCCCGCCCCATGGCCGCGCCCACCTTCCAGCAACTCATCCAGCAACTGAACCGGTTCTGGGCCGACGCCGGCTGCGTGCTGATCCAGCCGCTGGACCTGGAGGTCGGGGCCGGCACCTTCCATCCGGCCACCTTCCTGCGCTCGCTGGGTCCGGAGCCGTGGAACGCGGCCTACGTGCAACCGTGCCGGCGGCCCACCGATGGCCGCTACGGCCAGAACCCCAACCGCCTACAGCGGTACTACCAGTACCAGGTGGTGATGAAGCCGGCGCCGGACAACATCGTCGAGTTGTACTTCGACTCGCTCGAGGCGCTGGGCATCGATCCGCAGGTGCACGACCTGCGGCTGGTCGAGGACAACTGGGAATCGCCGACCCTGGGCGCCTGGGGTCTGGGCTGGGAAGTCTGGCTCAACGGCATGGAGGTGACCCAGTTCACCTGGTTCCAGCAGGCTGGCGGGTTGGAATGCCGCCCGGTGCTGGGCGAGATCACCTACGGCCTGGAACGGCTGTGCATGTACCTGCAGAACGTCGATGACGTGTTCGACATCGTCTGGACCCACGGCCCCGACGGCACGCCGGTGACCTACCGCGACGTCTACCACCAGAACGAAGTCGAGCAGAGCACCTACAACTTCGAGCATGCCGACGTCGCCGAGTTGTTCCACCGCTTCGACGCCTGCGAAGCCGAGGCCATGACGCTGGTCGATGCCGACCTGCCGCTGCCGGCCTACGAGCAGGTGATGAAGGCCTCGCACAGCTTCAACCTGCTGGATGCGCGGCGCGCGATCTCCGTGACCGAGCGCCAGCGCTACATCCTGCGGGTGCGGAAGATGGCGCAGGCGGTGGCGCAGGCCTATCTGGCGCAACGTGAAGCGCTGGGCTTTCCCGGCCTGCGCCGACAGGCGGCTTGAGCGCACGACCGCGACTGCACTTTTCGGGGCGCCTGTCGAACAGCGCCCCTGCCCCTGCCCTCTCCCGGGATCGGGAACGGGCCTGAACCACGACGAGTCAACCGAATGAGCGAGCAACGTCCGCTGCTGATCGAACTGGGAACCGACGAACTGCCGGTCAAGGCGCTGCCGGGCTTGGCCCGTGCGTTCTTCGACGGCGTCGTCGGCGCATTGGAGAAGCGCGGCATCACCGTCGAGCGCGGCGATGCCCGTCCGCTGTACACGCCGCGCCGTCTCGCGCTGCTGCTGCCGGCGGTGGCGGTGCGCCAGCCGCAGCAGCACAGCGAGGTCCTGGGGCCCTATCGGAACATCGCATTGGACGCCGATGGCCAGCCCACCCGTGCGCTGCAGGGTTTCGCGGCCAAGGCCGGCGTGGACTGGACGGCACTGGAAACGATGACCGACGCCAAGGGCGAGCGCTTCGTCCACCGCGCCGTGCGGCCCGGCGAAGCCACCGCCGCATTGCTGCCGGATGTGCTCGACGAGGCCATCGCCGCGATGCCGATCCCCAAGCCGATGCGCTGGGGCGCGGACGACTTCGCCTTCGCCCGCCCCGTGCACTGGCTGCTGGTGCTGCTGGGCAACGAGGTGGTCGATGCCGAAGTGATGGGCGTGCGCAGCGGCCGCCACAGCCGTGGCCACCGCTTCATGCACGATGCGCCGGTGGCGGTGGATGCCCCAGCGGCGTACGTGGAGGCGCTGTGCGCGGCGAAGGTGCTGGTGGATGCCGACGAGCGCCGCGCGCGGATCGTGCGCGAGGTCGAGGCCGCGGCCCAGGCCGTCGGCGGCAAGGCCCGCATCGAAGACGACAACCTCGAACAGGTCAACTGCCTGGTCGAATGGCCGGTCGCGGTCGGCTGTGCGTTCGACCCCGAATTCCTCGCAGTGCCGGCCGAGGCGCTGATCGCGACGATGGAAGCCAACCAGAAGTATTTCCCGGTGCTGGATGCCAATGGCGCGCTGACCGAGCACTTCGTCGGCATCGCCAACATCGAATCCCGGGACGTGGCCGAGGTGCGCAAGGGCTACGAACGCGTCATCCGCCCGCGCTTCGCCGACGCGCGCTTCTTCTTCGAGGAAGACCTCAAGCAGGGCCTGGAGGCGATGGGCGAAGGACTGGCGGGCGTCACCTACCAGGCCAGGCTCGGCAGCACCGCCGACAAGGTGGCGCGGGTGACGACGTTGGTCGAAGCCATCGCCGCCGACGCGGGGGTTGATCCGGCGCAGGCACGGCGTGCCGCCCAGCTGGCGAAGAATGACCTGCAGTCGCGGATGGTCAACGAGTTTCCGGAGCTGCAAGGCATCGCCGGGCGCCACTACGCGTTGGCCGCCGGCGAGCCGGCGGCGGTCGCCGATGCCATCGACCAGGCGTGGATGCCGCGCTTCGGTGGCGATGCCATCGCGCCCTCGCGCCTGGGCCAGGTGCTGGCCGTTGCCGACCGCCTGGACACCCTCGCCGGTGGCTTTGCCGCCGGGTTGAAGCCGACCGGCAACAAGGATGCGTTCGCCCTGCGTCGCAACGCGCTGGGGCTGGCGCGGACGCTGCTTGAAGGCGGCTTCGACTTGCTGCCGCACGATCTGCTGCAACAGGCGGCGGCGTTGCAGCCGGTGGCACTGGATGCGGCGGGCGTGCTGGAGCTGACCCGCTTCGTGTACGAGCGCCTGCGTGGCTATTACGCCGACGCCGGGGTCACGCCGCAACAGTTCGACGCGGTGCTGGGCGTGGTCCACGACTCGCTGCCGGATTTCGACGCCCGCCTGCAGGCGTTGCGGCAGTTCGCCGCGCTTCCCGAGGCCGAGGCGCTGGCCGCGGCCAACAAGCGCATCGGCAACATCCTGCGCAAGGTCGATGGTGCCATCGCCGATCGCGTGGATGCGGCGTTGTTCGCCGAAGATGCCGAGCGTGCCCTGGCGGCGGCGGTCGACGCGGCGATCGCCGATACCGACCCGGCCCTGGCCCGGCGTGATTACGTCGCCGTGCTCAGCCGCCTGGCGCAGTTGCGGCCGCAGGTCGACGCGTTCTTCGACCAGGTCATGGTCAACGCCGATGATCCGGCCGTGCGCGGCAATCGGCAGGCGCTGCTGCAGCGGCTGTCGCAACGCCTCGGGGCCGTCGCCGCGATCGAGCACCTGTCCGGCTGAGGCCGACGGCAACCGGCTGGCGTGGCCACGGCGGGTGTTTCGCCGCCGCTGCGTTAACCGGGTGTGCACGGTCGCTCGGTATCCTTGCCTGATGCCTGCCCGCCTTCGTCCCGCCCTCGCGCTGCTGCTCGCGTTCGCCGCCGGTGTTGCCCAGGCCGCTACCGTCAGCCGCGTGGAAATCCGCGGCCTGGACGAGGAGATGGGCGAGAACGTGCGCCACAACCTGTCGCTGGAGGATGCCATCGGTCGCGAGGTCAGCGCCCGCCGGCTGGAGTACCTGCTGGACGTCGCCGACGACGAGGCGCGCGAGGCGCTGGAGCCGTTCGGCCATTACTCGCCAGTGATCCGCGTCACCCGTGCCGGCGCCGAAGGTGCATTGGTCGTCACGGTCGACGTGCAGCCGGGCGAGCCGGTGCGGGTGCGCGAGCGTTCGGTGGTGATCGAAGGCGATGGCAGCGACGACCGTTACCTGCGCGAGGAAGTCGAGGCCTTCCGGCCCGAGGTCGGCGCGGTGCTGGACCACCGCGTCTACGAGGCCGGTCGCACGCGCATCACCCGGCGCCTGGCGGAGCGTGGCTACTTCGACGCCGACTTCCTTGCCCGTCGGGTCGAGGTCACGCGTGCCGAGCACGCCGCCGACATCGACCTGCGCTGGGACAGCGGCGAACGCTACGACATGGGCGAGATCCACTTCGAGCAGACCCCGGCGCCGGTGGTCCACGATCGCTTGCTGCAGCGGCTGGTGTACTGGGAGCAGGGCGAGTACTACCACCAGGGACGCCTGGACCGGCTGCGGCGTTCGCTGGTGGGGCTGGACTACTTCCGCAGCATCGACATCGTCCCGCGGATCGACGAGGCCGAACATTACGAAGTGCCGGTGGACGTGACCCTGGTCCCGGCCAGGCGCGACGTGTACACCGCTGGTGCCAGTTACGGCACCGAAAGCGGGCCCGGAGTGCTGCTGGGACTGGAGCGGCGCTACGTCAACATGCGCGGCCACAAGGCGTTGGCGCAGCTGGATTGGGCGCGTTTCCGCAAGACCGCCACCATCCAGTACCGGATTCCCGCATTCGCGTGGCTGGACGGCTGGTACACCGGCTCGTTGCAGTTCGCCGACGAACAGACCGACTACATCGACACCCGGCGCCTGGAGCTGGTGGCCAGCCGCAGCGGCCAGTACAACACGCAGTTGAACCTGGTGGCGTCGGTGCATGCATTGCGCGAACGCTGGGCCTACGCGACCGACGTGCAGGGCCTGGAGCCGGGTGATCCCGTGCCTGATCCGGACGCACTGGACATCCGCTACCGCTACGCCAATTACCTCTACCCGTCGTTGCGCGCCGAATACATCGACGTCGACAACCGCTTGGATCCGCGCCGTGGCATCGGCGGCAGCCTGACCCTGCGCGGCGGGCTCGACAGCGTCGGCTCCGATGCCAGCTTCGCCCAGGTGCACGCCCGCGCCAGCTGGTATCGCGGTTTCGGCCAGACCGGGCGGTTGATCGTGCGCGGCGAGCTGGGCCGCACCTTCACCGACGAAGTGATCGACCTGGCGCCGAGCCTGCGCTTCTATGCCGGCGGCGACCGTTCGATCCGCGGCTACCAGTGGCGCGAGGTCGGTCCGCGGATCGAGGATGATAGCGGTCGCGGTGCGTTCGCGCTCGGTGCGGAAAACGTGGTCACGGCCAGCGTCGAGTACGAGCACTACTTCGGCGGAGGACCGTGGGGCGTGGCCGCGTTCGTCGACAGCGGCAGCGCCTTCAACGGCCGCGATCCGGACTGGCATACCGGCGTCGGCCTCGGTGCGCGCTGGCGCTCGCCGGTGGGACCGGTACGGCTGGACATCGGCCGCGGACTGGACAACCCGGACTCGTCCTTCACCATCCACCTCAACCTCGGGGCGGAGTTCTGATGCCCGCGTCCGCATCCGGCTGGCGCGCACGCTGGCAGCGCTACCGCCGCTACGGTCTGGACCCGCTGCCCGGCGATGCCACGCCCGAGCAGCGCGAGCAACGCATCGCCGAGCTCGCCCGCCTGGCGCGCCGCCGCCGTCGCAAGATCGCCGTGCGCAGCGGCGTGTCGACCTTGGCCGTGCTGGTGCTGATGGCGGTGGCGGTGTACTGGATGGTCAGCACCATCGGTGGCCGGGATTTCCTGCTGGCACAGATCCAGTTGCGCCTTCCGGTCGGTACCGAACTGCAGTACGACAAGGCCGAGGGCCCGGTGCGCGGTCCGTTGATCCTGCATGGGGTTCGCTTCATCCACCGCAGCTGCCCCGACCGCGATGGCGAGCCGGTGGCGTTCCCCGGCTGCAGCACGCCGCGGCTGACGACCTTCACCGCCGAGCGGGCGATGCTGCATCCTTCGCTTCGCCCGCTGCTGGGCCGCACCCTGTTCCTGCGCGCGCTGGAAGTGGACAACGCCACCCTGGACCTGCCCGAGGGCGAGGACGAGCCATTCGAGTTGCCGCGCTGGCCGCAGTCGCTGCCGGCGATCAAGCCGCCGCTGGACCTGCATGCCGAGGCGATCCGCGTGGATGGCTTGCGGGTGACCACGGCCGGGGAGCCGACCATCGACATCCAGCACATCCGCGGCGAGCTGGATGCACGCGACGGCAGGCTGTCGTTGCGCGAGGTGCTGGTGGAGAGCGACCGCGGCCGCTTCACCGCGCATGGCGACTACGCGCCCGCCGACGACTACACCACCGACCTGACCGTGACCGCGGTGTTCCCTGCGCCGGCCGGCCACAGCCGCCCGTACCTCGGGCTGGTGGCCAAGGGCGACGTGACCGATTTGGACGTGGCGTTGTCCGGCCGCGCGCCCGGTGCGGTCAGTGCCCGGTTGCGGGTCGAAGGCCGCGAGCGGCCGGCCTGGCGGTTGCTGGCCGATGCCGAAGCCCTGGATCCGGGCCTGTTCGCCCGCGCGGATGCTCCTGCGGCCGCCAATCCGATGCGCATTGCCCTGCAGGCCCACGGCACCGGTGGCGACGCGCAGTTGCAGGGACGCTTCGAACAGGGTGCGCTGGTCGCGACCGTGCAACCGTCGCGGCTGCACCTGGAACAGCAACGGTTGCAGGTGCACGAGTTGCTGGTCGATGTCTTCGGCGGCCGCGTGCGGGTGCAGGGCGAGGCCGACTTCAGCGATCCGGAGAACGCCGGTTACGACGTCGCCGTGGTGGCGCGGGAGCTGCGCTGGGGCGGCGCCGACGGCACGCCGCCGATCGCCGCCAATGCCGACCTGCGCCTGCATGGCGTGCGCACCGACTGGAACGTGGATGGCACCGGCGTGCTGCTGCGCGACGGGCTGCGCGCCGACGTGGAGCTGGCCGGCTCCGGCGATGCCCGGGCCATGCAGGTGCAGCGACTGGTGGCAAGCATGCCGAGCGGTCGGCTGGATGCGTCCGGCACCGTCGGCTGGGCACCGGCCACGCACTGGAATCTCGACGCGCGGCTCGCCGGTTTCGACCCGGGCTACTTCCTGCCCGGTTGGGACGGCGCGGTGACCGGCGTGTTGGCCACCGATGGCAAGGTCGACGACGGCGGCGTGTTGCGTGCCGACGTGCGCCTTGCCGACCTCGGCGGCCAGTTGCGCGCACGCGCGCTGGACGGCCACGGGCAGGTCCGCATCGACGGCGACCAGTACCGGGGCGACATCCGCCTGGCGATCGGCGCCAGTCGCATCGAGGCACGCGGCACGCTCGCCGACACGCTCGACGTCGATGCCCGTTTCTCGCCGTTGCGCCTGGATGACCTGCTGCCGTCGGCCGCCGGTGTGCTGCGCGGCGAGGTGCACCTGGGCGGTGCCCGCAACGCGCCGGACATCCGCGCACGGCTCGATGGCAGCGGCCTGCGCTGGAACGACTACCGGGCCGACAGTCTCCTCGTGCGTGGCCAGCTGCCATGGCGCGGCAGCGGTGGCGACCTGCGCCTGGTCGGCAGCGGCGTGCAGGTCGGTCTGGCGATGGACAGCGTGAACGTGCACGCGCGCGGTGCGGTGACCGCCCTGCAAGCGCAGGCCGACGCCCGCGGCGAGCTGGGCACCCTGCATTTGCGCGCCAGCGCCAGCGAGCGTGGCGGCCAGTGGAGCGGGGTTCTGGAGCAGGCCCTGCTGCGCCCGAGCACCGGTGCCAGCTGGCAACTGGACGGGCCGGCGCGCTTCGCCACCGGCAATGGCGGCTTTACCCTGGATCGCAGTTGCTTCAGCGCCAGCGGCGGCGGCAGCCTGTGTGCGGATGCCGACTGGCCGCGCCGTGGCATCGATCTGCGCGGCACCGGCCTGCCACTGGCGTTGGCCCATGCCTACCTGCCCGACCTGGAAGACGGCAAGGCCTGGCGCATGCGCGGGACCATCGACGTGGATGGCCGCGTGCGGCCGGTCGGCAACGCCTGGAGCGGCACCGCCCAGGTGCGTGCCGGCCCCGGCGGGTTGCGCACCGAAGGCAGCGCCCACGAAGTGCTGGCCTGGAACGGCATCGAACTGGACGCCGACTTCACCCCCAACCGCATCGTCGCCACCCTGGATGCCGCCGTCGCGGCGGCCGGCGGTCGCGGCGACGGTGGCCGCGTGAGCGCCCGCCTTGCCACCGGCTGGGACGCGCACGCGCCGCTGGATGGCGAAATCCAGGCCAACCTGACCGAACTGAGCTGGGTGGAACTGTTCTCGCCGGACATCGTCGATCCCACCGGCCGCATCGAGGGACGAATTACCCTGGCCGGCAGCCGCGCCCAGCCGAGCCTCGGCGGCAGCGCACAGCTGACCGGGTTCCGGGCGGAAGTGCCGTCGCTGGCGCTGGTGCTGACCGAAGGCACCGCCCGACTGGATGCCCTGCCCGACGGCAGTGCCCGCATCGACGGGCGCCTGCGTTCGGGCGAAGGCACGCTGGCGATCAACGGCACCCTGGGCTGGCGCGGCGGTGACACGCCACTGGTGCTGAACGTGCGCGGCAGCAACGTCACCTTGTCCGACACCCGCGATCTGCGCGCCATCGCCGACCCGGACGTGGTGGTGCGGGTGCAGGCCGGCCAACCGCTGGACATCCGCGGCACCGTGACCGTGCGCCGGGCGATGATGGACCTGCAGCGGCTCAGCGAGGGCGTCGGCCGCTCACCGGACGTGGTGGTGCTCGATCCGGTGGATCCGGCGCGCGCGCAAGCCTCGCAGATGGCCATGGACCTCGCCTTGGTGATGGGCGATGACGTGCGCCTGCGCGGCTTCGGCCTGGATGGTCGGCTCGGCGGGCGCCTGCGGGTGCTGTCGCAGCCGGGTCGCGAAACCCGCGGCAGTGGCAGCCTCGATGTGGAAGGCCGCTACACCGCCTACGGCCAGCGCCTGGACATCACCCGTGGGCAACTGGTGTGGTCGAACGCGCCGATTTCGCAGCCGTTGCTGGACGTGCGAGCCGAACGCGAGATCGGCGACGTGCGCGCCGGCATCGCGGTCACCGGGCGACCGGCGCAGCTGGAGGCGACCGCCTACAGCAACCAGGGCGGCAGCCAGTCCGATGCATTGTCGTACCTGACCCTGGGCCGGCCGATGTCCGGGCTGACCGGGGAAGAGGCGCGCCAGGTCAGCGCCGCCGATGCGGCATTGACCGCCGGTGGCAGCATGCTGGCCTCGCAGCTCGGTGCACAGCTGGGGCTGGACGATGCCGGCATCATGCATTCGCGTACCGCCGGCAGCGTGTTCGGCATCGGCCGCCAGCTCTCGCCGCGCCTGTACGTCGGCTACGGCGTGTCGCTGCTGGGCACGGGCCAGGTGCTGATGCTCAAGTACATGCTGCGCCGCGGTTTCGACGTGCAGATCGAATCCGGCACGGTCGAAAACCGCGGTTCGGTGAACTGGCGCCACGAACGCGGCGGCCCCAAGGTGCGTGCCAGCAGCGACGTGCAGGTCGACGACTGAGCCTTGCACCAGTCACCACGGACGCCGGCTGGCGCGTCCGGCCTCGGCATCAACCCGGCGGCAGGGGCCGATAGCGCGCGCCGCGCAATTGCGTGCCACCGCCTTCGTCCACGTCGGTCCACACCACGAACGCGGTGCCATCGCGCAGTGCCAGCTTCGGAATGCCGCTGGTGCGGCCGTTGCCGGCGATGGTGGCCACCTGCACGCGCTCGATCTCGTTGCCCAGGTCTGCGCTGAAGCGGGCCAGCCACAGGCTTTGCATGCCGTCGTCCTGGCGCACCCACAGCGCCCAGGCATGGGTATCGTCGATGGCGACGTCGATCCGTCCGAGGACCTGATCGCCCTCGTCCAGTCGCAACGGCGCGGCGAAGCCGTCGCCGGCATCGTTGCTCAGCGCCAACTGCACCGCCGGTGTGTCATCGGCAGCGGTGAACCATCCCACCAGCACCCGCTCGCCGGCGGCGTCCACCGCCGGGCCGTTCACCGGGCAGCCTTCGATGCGCCAGCCGTCGGCATGCACCGGCATTGGCGTGCGCCAGTTTCCGCTCTCGAACCGGCTGACATGGATGTCGCGGACCTGCGCATCGTTGCGCCCCCGCCAGACCAGCACCGGGCCGCGGGCACTGATGGCCACGTCGGTCGGACAGCATTCGCAGCTGCTGGCGTCGATCACCTGCTCGCTCGCGTCCTGGCTGGCGACGAGTCCCGGTTCGATCACGGTGGAACGCAACTGCATGCGCCCGCCGGCATCGCCCTGCATGGCGCCGCCATCCAGCCAGGCGATGCCCAGCTGCTGTGCGCTGGCCGGCCACAGCGCGGCGAACCCGTGCTCGGTCTGGCTGTCATCGGCATGCACCCGCGCCGGCGCGCTCCAGTTGACCCCGCCATCGCGCGAGGTGCTGAGGATGACGTGGTAGCCGTGCGCACCGGCGTCCTCGCCGCCGACCTTCTGCAACCACTGCGCCCAGACCGCGCCGTCCGGCGTCATCCGCACGTGCGGGGTGTCGACCCGGTTGACGAAGAAGCGGCGTCCCACGGCGATGGTCCGTGCCGGGCTCCATGCACCGTCGCCGCTGAAATCGGCGTACTGCAGCGCGGTGCGGCCATCGGCCTGCTGCCGCAGCCAGCTCACCAGCAACCGGCCGTCGTGCGACACGCTGAGGTCCGGCTGCGCCGAGCCGGCGGCGGCCGGCAGCGGCCAGACCTGCAATGCGGCCTCGTCGTTGCCGGCAGGATCGCGGCCACAGCCGGTCAGCAGCAGGGCGCCGGTGAGCAGGCCGGCGGCGAGGAAGGATGTGCGTGCGGAAGTGTCCATGCGCCAAGCCTACGCCAGCCACGGGTGGTGCTGCAGGCGCGGGGCGGTCGTGGCGATGACGTTGGGGAAAGCCAAGCCGGCAATGCCCGCCCGTCACAGCACTGGCCGGACGTTGCGCGCCGGTCATCCGTGCGCTTTGTCCACGCGCGCGGCTGCGCCGGTGACGATCGGACTGCCGCGTGGACAAGGTTCACCTCTGTCGTCCCGGCAAGCCGGCAACGCCATTCCGACAGCCCGCCCCGCGGCCCTACACTGGCGTCATGGCCGACCCGACCCTTCCACCGCTGCGTGCGCGTGCCCGCTGGCTCTACGCCGTCGCCTGGCTGGTCGGGCGGCTGCCGCTGCGCGTGCTGCACGGCATCGCCGGGTTGGCGGCGCGACTGGCCGGGACGCGGGGCCGCGACTACCAGGTGGCCTTGACCAACCTGCGGCTGATCGCCGCCGCCAGCGGCAGTGACCCGGGCGCCTTCGCCAGCGACGCCAACGTGCGCGCGGTGCTGCGCGGCAACGTGATGACGGCGCTGGAGAGCCTGCGCTTCTGGACCCGGCCGGCATCAGCGAACCTGGCGCTGGTGCATGCCGTGCACGGCCTCGAGCATCTGCAGGCGGCATTGGCGCAGGGACGCGGCCTGCTGATCGCCGCTCCGCATTACGGCAACTGGGAACTGCTGAACCAGTGGCTGGCGCAACGCATGGAGCTGGCCGTGTTGTATGCACCGCCGGAATCCGCCGACATGGATGCCTTCCTCAACCACGTGCGCCAGCGCCCCGGCGTGCAGACGATCCGTGCCGAGGCGGCCGGCGTGCGCCGTCAATTGCGCCACCTGCAGGGCGGTGGGGCGTTGGGCATCCTTCCCGACCAGCAGCCCAAGCGTGGCGGTGATGGCGTGTTCGCACCGTTCTTCGGGCGCCCGGCGCTGACGATGACCCTGTTTTCGCGATTGGCGCGGCGCAGCGGCGCACCCGCGCTGCTGGTCGCCGCCGAACGCAACGCCGACGCTCGCGGCTTCAGCATCCACATCGCACCGCTGCCAGCAGCGGTCGCCGACGACGACGCGCAGCAGGCCTGCACCGCACTCAACGCCGCCATCGAAGTGCTGGCGCGGCGGGATTTCCGCCAGTACCAATGGGCCTACAAGCGCTTCAGCCTGTCACCGGATGGCAGCGACAATCCGTACTGGCCACATGCCTATCCGCGAGCGACCCGATCAAGGGAGGGAGGCGTCGAATGATCGAAGGACTGGAACTGCCGGGCACGCCGGCAGCGACGGACGCGCCCGGTTGGCAGCCGCTGCCGCCGCGCGGGCGCGTGCTGTTCCGGCTCAGCCATGCGCTGGGCGTTCTGATTCCGGCGCTGGGCCTGGGCCTGGGTGCGGGCGTGTTCGGCAGCGCCTTCGACGCGTTGCCGGGCGGCGCGCTGGTTTGGGCAGGCGCATTGGTGCTGGCGGGTTTGGGCTTCGGGGCTTGGCTCGGCGGTCGTCGCCACGGCTACTATCGCTGGCGGCTGGATGCGGACGGCTTCGGCCTGCGCAGCGGCCGCCTGTTCTTCAAGGACGTGCGCGTGCCGCTGTCGCGCGTGCAGCATCTGGACATCAAGCGCGGGCCGCTGGAGCGCAGTCGTGGCCTGTCGACGCTGCTGATCCATACCGCCGGTACCCGCGAGCATGCGGTCACCGTGCCGGGGCTGGACGCCGACGACGCCGAGCGGCTGCGCGACACGCTCGCCCGTCATTCGCGCACGGACGACGACGATGACGCCTGAACCATCGGTCGCGTCGCCGGTGGCAGCCGAGCCGGACCGCCGCCTGCATCCGTGGTCCTGGCTTTTCGCGCTGATCAGCGGCCTGCGACAGTTCATCGTGCCCTTGCTGGTGTTGCTGTTCGCCGGTCGTCGCGGTGATGGCGAGGGCTGGTGGGAGCTGGCGCCGATGATCGGTGTGGCTGCGATCGCGCTGGTGTCCATCTGGCAATACTTCACCTACCGTTATCGCATCGACAGCAACAGCGTGGTGATCCGCAGCGGCCTGCTGCACCGCAGCCTGCGGCAGATCCCGTTTGCCCGCATCCACAACGTGGCCATTCACCAGTCGCCATTGCATCGGCTGTTCGGCGTGGCCGACGTGAAGCTGGAATCGGCCGGCGGCACCCAGCCCGAAGCGCACATGCAGGTGCTGACCCGCGAGCAGGCGTTGGCGCTGGAAGCGTTGGTGCGGCGGCACGCGCGTGGCGACGCTGCCGCGGCCACGGCGGTTGATGGCATGCAGGGGCCGGCCGCCGCGCCGCCGTCACGTCTGCTGCTGGCGCTGTCGCCGGGCGAGATCGTGCGGTTGGGGCTGATCTCCAATCGCGGCATGGTGGTGGTGGCCGCAGCGGTCGCCTTGCTGGCGCAGACCAGCCGCGGCGTGTTCGCGGACATGGTCGAGGCCGTACGAAACCTGCTGTTCGGTTACGCCGAAAGCCATCGTTTCGACGTGCCGGACTATCTGCTGGCCGGCCTGTTGCTGTTGTTGGGCGCGCTGCTGCTGCTGCGGCTGCTGTCCGTGGCGCTGGCCTTCATCCAGTACCACGGTTTCCGGCTGGAGCAATCGGGCCGGCGATTGACGGTGGAGCGCGGGCTGTTTTCACGCCTGCGCAGCAGCGCGCCGCGACGCCGCATCCAGGCGTGGACGCTGGTCGAAGGCGTGCTGCATCGGCTGCTGCAGCGACGCAGCCTGCGAGTGGATTCGGCGGTGGCCGCGGCCGCCGACGGCAGCGGCCAGCAGCGGGGCCTGCGCGAGTTGGCGCCGGTTGCCACCGCCGCGGCATGCGATCAACTGGTGCAGGCGTTGCTGCCGGGCCGGCAGTGGCCGCCGGCACATTGGCAGCCGCTGCATCCGAGGGCCTGGTGGCGACTGCTGTTGCCGGGGGTGTTTTTGACGCTGGTCCTGTGCGCGCTGCTGGGCTGGCGCTTCGGCAGTTGGGGGCTGCTCGGCCTGCTGTGGCTGCCGTGGGCGGCATTCCTCGCCCGCCAGCACGCACGGCGCGCCGGCTGGAGTTTCGACGGCGAACTGCTCGCCGTGCGCGCCGGCTGGTGGAGCCGCCACTGGCGCTGGGCCGACGTCGACAAGCTGCAGGCGCTGCGACTGTCGCGCGGCCCGCTGGATCGGCACCTGGGCATGGCCACGCTGTGGCTGGACACGGCCGGTGCCGGCAGCTTCGACCCGCCGCTGCGCCTGCGCTACCTGCCGTTGGCCGACGCCGAGGCGCTGCTGGGGCGGCTGCAGCACGCCGTGGCCGTCCGGCCGCTGCGCTGGTAGCGCGCTTTGCCCGGTCGCCCCCCAGCGGCGACAATGGCGGTCTTGCCCGGCGCCATCCCGGCGTCAGCCCGGCACCCATCCCCCTGCGAGGCCGCCATGTCCCAGTCGAATCCGTCCGCGAAGATCCTCTACACCCTGACCGACGAAGCGCCGCTGCTGGCCACGCATTCGTTGTTGCCGGTCGTGCAGGCGTTCACCCGCAGTGCCGGCATCGATGTCCAGACCCGGGACATTTCCCTGGCGGCGCGCATCCTCGCGCAGTTCCCCGACGTGCTTGGCGACAAATCCGTCAGCGACGACTTGGCCGAACTGGGTGAACTGGCGAAGACACCCGAGGCCAACATCATCAAGCTGCCGAACATCAGTGCGTCGGAGCCGCAGCTGAAGGCGGCCATCGCGGAGTTGCAGCAGCAGGGCTTCCCGATTCCTGACTATCCGTCCGAACCCGCGAACGCGCAGCAGGCCGAGACCAAGGCGCGCTACGACCGGGTCAAGGGCAGCGCGGTCAATCCGGTGCTGCGCGAGGGCAACTCCGATCGCCGCGCGCCGGCGTCGGTGAAGAACTACGCGCGTAAGCATCCGCACCGCATGGGCACCTGGAGCCGCGATTCGCGCTCGCACGTCGCGCACATGGACGATGGCGACTTCTTCGGCTCCGAACAGTCGGTGACCTTCGACCACAAGGGCAAGGTGCAGATCGAATTGCAGGGCATCGACGGCTCCGAGCACATCCTCAAGGCCAAGACCAGCGTGCTGGAAGGCGAGATCCTGGACTGCGCGGTGATGCGCGCGGACAAGCTGGCCGACTTCATCGATGCGCAGATCGCCGATGCCAAGGCCCGCGACGTGCTGTTCTCGCTGCACCTGAAGGCCACCATGATGAAGGTCAGTGACCCGATCATGTTCGGGATCGTGGTGCAGCGCTATTTCAAGGCCGCGCTGGACAAGCACGCCGATGCGTTGCAGCAGATCGGCTTCGATCCGGACAACGGCATCGGCGATCTGTACGCCAGGCTAGGCCAGCTGGACGCGGCCACACAGGCGGCGATCAAGGCCGACATCGACGCCGTGTACGCGGCAAACCCCGGACTGGCAATGGTGAACTCCGACAAGGGCATCACCAACCTGCACGTGCCCAGCGACGTGATCGTCGATGCCTCGATGCCGGCGATGATCCGCGATTCCGGTCGCATGTGGAACGCCGATGGCGAGCTGCAGGACACCAAGGCGGTGATTCCCGACCGCTGCTATGCCGGCATCTACCAGGCGGTGATCGAGGACTGCAAGGCCCATGGCGCCTTCGACCCGGCCACCATGGGCAGCGTGCCCAACGTCGGGCTGATGGCGCAGAAGGCCGAGGAATACGGCAGCCACGACAAGACCTTCCGCATCGCCCAGGACGGCACCGTGCGCGTCGTGGACGACACCGGCAAGGTGTGGATGGAACAGGACGTGCGTGCGGGCGACATCTTCCGCATGTGCCAGACCAAGGATGCGCCGATCGCCGACTGGGTGAAGCTGGCCGTCAACCGCGCGCGTCTGTCGGACACGCCGGCCGTGTTCTGGCTGGATGCCGAGCGTGCGCACGACGCGCAGGTGATCGACAAGGTCAGGCGCTATCTGCGCGAGCACGACACCAGCGGCCTGGACATCGCCATCAAGTCGCCGGTCGAGGCGATGACGCACGCGCTGGCGCGCATCCGCGACGGCAAGGACACCATCTCGGTGACCGGCAACGTGCTGCGCGACTACCTCACCGACCTGTTCCCGATCATGGAACTGGGCACCAGCGCCAAGATGCTCTCCATCGTGCCGCTGATGGCCGGCGGTGGCCTGTTCGAAACCGGCGCCGGTGGTTCCGCGCCCAAGCACGTGCAGCAGTTCACCGCGGAAAACTACCTGCGCTGGGACTCACTGGGCGAATTCCTCGCCCTTGCCGCGTCGCTGGAGCATCTGGCGCAGACCACCGGCAACAAGCGCGCCAAGGTGCTGGCCGATGCATTGGATGCGGCCAATGCGCAGTTCCTCGACAACGACAAGTCACCCACCCGCAAGCTCGGCGGCATCGACAACCGCGGCAGCCATTTCTGGCTGGCCCGCTACTGGGCCGCGGCACTGGCCGAGCAGGATGACGATGCCGAACTGAAGGCCGTGTTCGCGCCGCTGGACAAGGCGCTCGGCGAGAACGAAGCGACGATCATCGACGAACTGATCGCGGTGCAGGGCAAGCCGGTGGCCATCGGCGGTTACTACCGCCCGGATGCCGGCAAGACCACCGCGGCGATGCGTCCCAGCGCGACCTTCAACGCGGCGCTGGACTCGCTCGGCAGCTGAGCCGGCACGGCGTCGGAAAGTGGCGCTCCTCGACGCCAACGCACGGTGTCTGCGGCAGTGTTGCGGCTGCCGGCCCCTGGGCTTCCACGCATCGCCGGCGTCCGGCACGCCAGTCGCTTGGCTTGCCGTTCGCCCGGCGCCGACGTTGTCAATCGTTCTGCGGGTTGTCCGTCCGGGTGTCGTCGACCGGATGCAGGTGGATGCTGTGCCTGGACAGCGACAGCATGACGATGAGGATGGCGACACCGACCAGCAGGCTCACGATCGTGGCTGGTCCGCGCGTCAGCGGCAGTGCGTCGGGCAGAAACCAGATGGCGAGCGTGCAAAGCACGAGACAGGCCCACGCCAGGATCCGCCGCTGCGGGATCACCGCCTGGCGCCAGCGTTGCCGACACTGCGGACAGCGCATGACCACCGGCGGCTGGCCGCTCGCGTCGACCGGTGCGTCCAGGTCGAAGCGCAGTGCGCTGTTGTCGATCGTGGCCCAGCAGTTCGGGCAGGTGTGCATGCTCTACTCCGTGATGAACGGGTGCGCTTGTGACTGCAGCCGTCGCAGTCCCTTGATTCCGAGCCAGAGCCCGCTGGCCGCAATCACCCCGGCAACGGCAATGTATCCCATGGCGGCCAGGCTGGCGGTTGACGGCGGGAGCTTGTCCGCCGCGGTTGGCAGCACCGGAACGAAGGTGCTTCCGAACAACAGCAGGGTGACCGGCGTGGCCAAGGCCGCGGCCGTTCCCCGCACCGTGACGCCGGTCAGCGACGCAGGCCTTGGACAAGCCCTGCCCGGCTGCTCGCCGCGGGGCGGCCCAGGCGCGCACGCCGGCGGCTCGCACGGGCAATACGGAGGCGTTGCGTGCATCATGGCAGTACACGCTGCGGTCCCTCGGCGCACACCAGCATCAGCGGATGATCCTCGACCACCTCGCCAAGCAGTTCCGATACCGGGTCATCATGGGCCTCAGTGCCATCGCCTGCCTGGCGATCGCGCCCATGGCGGCGTTGCGCTTCTACAACGGCGACTGGTTGATCGCGCTGGTCGATGCCGCCATCGTCCTTGCCATCATTCTCAACATGGTCGCGGTCTACCGCGGCGTCGATCCCGACCGCGTCGGTCTGTTCGGTGCGATCACGGTGACCAGCGGAGTGGCCGTGGTCAGCTGGATGGACCTGCCGAACGGCGTGCCGTGGATCCACGCCGTGATCATCGCCAATTCCATGCTGGCCGGACACCGCGTTGCGGTGCCGCTGTCGCTGCTGCTGGTGGTCTTGCCGTTGTTGCATCCGGACGGGTTCGCCAATGCCATCAGCGCGCTGGGCTTTTTTTCCACGGCATTGATGGTGCTGGGTTTTTCCACCGTGCATTCGATGCGCAGCGACCAGCAGGGAAGGCAGCTGGAAGCGCTGGCGCTGCTGGATCCGCTGACCAACATCGGCAACCGGCGTGCACTGTTGCTGCGGTTGAAGCGGATGGCGGCCACGGCGTCCGGCACCAGCCTGCTGCTGTTTGACCTGGACGAGTTCAAGCGCATCAACGACACTTGGGGCCACGAGCAGGGCGACGAGGTCCTGCGGCGTTTCGCGATGCTGCTGCAGCAGTCCGGGCGCGACGGCGACGAGATGTTCCGCCTCGGCGGCGAGGAGTTCGTCCTGGTGCTGCCGGGCACGCCGTTGCAGCAGGCGCGCGATCTCGCCGAGCACCTGCTGGAGGCGGTGCAACGGCAGCTGGTGGTCGGCGAGGATCGCATCACCGTGTCGATCGGGGTGGCGCAGGGACGCACCGCGGAAGCGGCCGAGCAGTGGCTGGCGCGGGTGGATGCGTTGATGTACCGGGCCAAGAGGCTGGGGCGCAATCGGGTGGTGGCCGAGAGCGATGCGGACGTGGCATGAGCGGGCACGCGACGACCAATGGCCTCTCGGCAATGCGACTGTGGCACGCTGACGGGACACGCCACCGGAGCATGTCCCGATGACTTCCCGCCTGTTGCCCGTTCGCCTGCTGCCTGCTGTCGGTCTGCTGCTGCTGACCGCCTCCTGCACCACCACGCCTGCCCCTGAGGGGCAGCCACCGTCCGCCAGCGAGGCGACAGCGGCGGCGACGCGTTTCGACGCGGTGCTTGCCGGTGACTGGCGCACGCCCGCCTTCCGCAAGCGCGACACGTATCGCCATCCGGCGCAGACGCTGGATTTTTTCGGCGTGCAAGCCGATGACGTGGTGGTCGAGATCACCCCCGGTGCCGGCTGGTACAGCGAGATCCTCGCGCCGTACCTGGCCACCCGAGGTCGCTATGTCGCGGCGCTGGCCGCGGCCACGGCGGGTTCGGCCGGCGCGCGGCGCAATGACGCGCTGCGGGCGAAATTCGCTGCCGATCCCGCCCGTTACGGCACCGCCACCGTGCACGAGTTCGACCCCAAGTCACCGGCGTTCGGCGCGCCGGCAAGTGCCGACGTGGTGCTGACCTTCCGCAACGTCCACAACTGGGTCGCCGCCGGCAGCGCAGCCGACCATTTCACCGGGTTCTTCCAGGTGTTGCGCCCCGGCGGCGTGCTTGGCGTGGTCGATCACCGCGCGCCGGCGGGAACCGATCCGGACAGCATGAAGCGCAGCGGCTATCTCACCGAGGCGCTGGTCATCGAACTGGCCACCGCCGCCGGTTTCCGTCTGGATGCGCGCTCCCCGGTCAACGCCAATCCGCGCGATCATGCCGACCATCCCAATGGCGTGTGGACCTTGCCGCCGACCAATCGCCACGAACCGGTCGACGCCGAGCGCTACCGCGCGATCGGGGAAAGTGACCGGATGACGCTGCGTTTCGTCAAACCCGGTTGAAATGCTGGTTGCGTTCAACAAACCGCATGGCGTGCTGTGCCAGTTCACCGACCGCAGCCAGGCACCGCGGCCGACACTTGCCGATTTCCAGTTGCCGTCGCGCGTGTATCCGGCCGGGCGCCTGGACTTCGACAGCGAAGGCCTGCTGCTGCTGACCGATCACGGCGCGTTGGCGCACCGCTTGACCGATCCTCGCAACAAACGCGGCAAGACCTACTGGGTGCAGGTGGAAGGTGCGCCGCAGGAAAGCCAGCTGCAGGCGTTGCGCGAGGGCGTGGTGCTGAAGGACGGTGCGACCTTGCCGGCCGAGGTGCAGCGACTGCCGACCCCGCAACTGTGGCCGCGCGAGCCGCCGGTGCGCTTCCGCAAGTCGGTGCCCGATGCCTGGCTGCAGGTGGTGTTGCGGGAGGGTCGCAACCGGCAGGTGCGGCGAATGACCGCCGCGGTCGGTCTGCCGACGTTGCGACTGGTGCGCGTGGCCGTCGGCGAGCATGCGCTGGACGGCCTGCAGCCGGGGCAATGGCGGATGCTGGCGACCGGCGACGGATGCTGAATGGTTAAGAATCTTGGTCCGGACAACGGCCCGGTGGCGCCCCATCGTGTCTGAATGGGGTATCTTCAACAGGCATGCAGTAGGGGACAGCCTTGCCCGGGCGTGGATTGATCAACGGATACATCCTGGTCGTGGACGATCAGTCCGCGAACCTGCGTGTCGTCAGCACGCTGCTGAAGCGACGTGGCTACACCGTGGATACCGCCGACAGCGGCGATGCCGCCTTGCGGAAGGTGCGTGAGCATCCACCGGACCTGCTGCTGCTGGACATGATGATGCCCGGCATGGACGGCTTCGAAGTGCTGCAGACCCTGCGTGCCGAGATCGGCCTGGGGGAGTTGCCGGTGGTGTTCCTGACCGCCGCTCAGGACCGCGACCTGCTGTTGCGGGCCTTCGAAGCCGGTGCGGTGGACTACGTGACCAAGCCGTTCATGCCCGAGGAGCTGCTTGCCCGGGTCGGCAGCCATGTCGGCCTGAAGCTGACCCGCGACCGCCTGCAACGGCTTGTCCAGGAGAAGCAGGCGTTGGTCAACCTTGTCGCCCACGACTTGAAGAACCCGCTGTCCAGCGTGCTGTTCGCGGCCGACGTGCTGCGCAACGACGGCTGCCGCGAGGAGCGGGTGCCGCGCTATCTGAACATGATCCACGAAAGCGCGACCGACGCCCTGGGCTACATCCGCCGCTACCTGGAAACCGAATCCGGCGGCAGTCGCCGCGGTGAGGCGATCCGCGGCGAAGCGGCGCTGAACGAGGTCATCGAATGGCTGCAGCAGCGCTACGGGCTGCAGTTCGAGGCGCGCGGAGTGCAATTGCGGGTCACGCGCGGCGGTGATGATGCGCTGGCGTGGATCGACCCGCTGGTGTTGCGCCAGGTGTGCGAGAACCTGATCACCAACGCACTCAAATATGCGCCGCAGAGCGACCTGGAGTTCAGCGTGCACAACGGTTCGCCGGGCTTCGTGCAACTGGTGGTCGAGGATCGTGGTCCGGGCATCCCGCAGCTTCGCCAGCGCGAGCTGTTCAAGCCCTTCACCCGCCTCAGCGACGACGACCCGGCCGATGGCCTGTCCAGCGGACTGGGACTGTCGCTGGCGCGGCAGATCCTGGTCGATGCCGGTGGCGGGCTGTGGTACGAAGACCGCGAAGGCGGCGGTGCGCGTTTCGTGGTCGAGTTGCCGCAACCACCGCAATAGCGCGTTGCCTGCCGTGCGAGGCCGGCCGGCATTCACCGGGCGACAACGCGGCAGGCATAGACTGGACGCCATTCCCCCCAGGACCAGCCGCCATGAGCGTGTTCAACCAGATCCCCGACCGAATGATCGACTTGGCCGAAAAGCTCGGCCAGACGGTCAAGCAGACCGTCAACGACACCGTGCCCGGGCGCGCGGAAAAGCTGTTGCAGACCGGCGTCGCGTTGGGCGCGGTGCGTGGTGGTGCGAAGACCGCCATGCGTTTTGCCCGCCGCAATCCGGCAGTCACCGCCGGTGTGGCCGTCGGCGCCGGCCTGTTGTGGCTGGCCGCGCGTCATCGCGCGAAGAAGGCGCGCGAAGCGCCGCTGGAAGGCAAGGCGGTGCGGGTCGAGGCGCGTCGCGACAGCCGCGTGCCGCAGGGCGGCGACGCCGGCGACTACTTCGAATAAGGCCGCGCGGCCGCGATCGCGTCCGGCGCCGTGACCGGCGCCGAACCCGTGCATGCCGTCGCTCAGCGCGACGCGCGCAGGTAGTAGTCGCGGCTACCGAGCAGAGTGCAGCTGGACGGACCGGTGCGCAAGCACCGCACTTCGACCTGCTGCCCGACCTCGGGCTGGCCGGTCGAGGTGCCCCAGACCGGTGGCGGCTGGCTGCGCATTCCGGACATGGTGGTCACTTCCACGCCGTCGACGGTCACGGTGCACACCGCGTCGAAGTAGCAGTCGTTGACCACTTTCGTCGCCGCGCCGCGCAACTGCAGGATCTCGCCCTCGCCCCCGCCGTTCACTGGCGGCGTCGTGGTGCAGGCGCCCAGTGCCAGCAGCGCCGGCAGGAGAAGGATCATTCCACGCGTGGTGCGTGCGGCCGGTTCATCAATCGCATTCTTCATCGTCGTTCCTCGCGAAGGGGTTCAGCGCCGACAACCGGCCCTTGGGTCGGCAGCGTTCCGACGCCGGCTGCGGAATCGCCAGCGCCGCCGCACGCTGGCGTTGCAGGGCCTGGATGGCCCGGCGGATCTGCGGCAGGGCCGCCAGTGCGGCACGCTCACCCTGCACGATCGCCGCATGGCGCTGCGTGAAATCGGCCGGGCCGATGTCGTTGACCTGCGGCCGGATGACCACCTCGGCGCGCGCAAGCTCCTGCCGCCCCAGTTGCTGGCCCATGATGCTGATCGACTGGTTGACGATCCCGGCCAGGTGCTGCGGCGTGCCGTCGGGCCTGGTGGAGATGTCCACCGCGATGACGATGTCCGCGCCCAGCTGCCGTGCGGCATCCACCGGTACCGGACTGACCACGCCGCCATCGACGTAGCTGATGCCGCCGATGCGCGTCGGCTCGAACACCCCGGGCACGCTGCTGGAGGCGCGCACTGCCTGCCCGGCATTGCCGCGCACGAACACCGTGCGCGAGCCGTTGTCCAGGCGTGCGGCAACCGCGGCAAACGGCTTGTCCAGCGTTTCGATGGTGCGGCCGGCGAGCTGCGCGTTGACGTAATCCTGCAACTTCTGTCCCTGCACCAAGCCACCGGAGAACAGGCGCACGTCGCGGATCCGGGTTTCGTCCAACGCGACTGCCTTGTCCTGCAGCGCGAACGCGTCCATGCCACCGGCGTACAACGCGCCGACCACGCTGCCGGCGCTGGTGCCGGCAACCACGTCGATGCGGATGCCGTTGGCTTCCAGCATCTTGATCACGCCGACATGGGCAAAGCCCTTGGCCGCGCCGCCACCCAGCGCCAGACCGACCTTGACCGGCACCGCGGCGGCCCTTGGAACGGCCGGTGAGGGGGCCGGCGGCGGGGGCTGGCTGGCACAGGCGGCGAGCAGGCCCGCCACGGCGGCGGCAAGGAGGACGCGATACGTGCGCATGGCTCGGGGGCAGGCGGAAAGGCGCAGCATAATCAGGCGCGGATGAACGCGACACCGCCGGCGCCCCGGCTGCTGCCATGGCTCATGGCCGCGCCGGTGCGATGTCCCGTGCCAGGGTCTGGAAGAAATCGCCTGCGTTCCATTGCGGAGGCGCGTCGGCTTCGCTGATCACGCTTCCCAGTTCGGCTGCCAGCCGCGCCAGCCGTTCGGCGTCGGGCCAGTACACCGGCAACGAAAGATCGTCACTGGGCCGGTGGTAGTGCTCGCGCATGAAATTGCGCTGCGCCAGTTCCGGATGGCGCTTGCCGTCGGCGGAGACCACCCCGGCATCCAGATACAGCGCCGGCACGCCGGCACGCGCGAACGCGTACTGGTCGCTGCGCACGAAGGCGGCTTCTTCGGGGAACGGATCCGGCGACAGATCCACCCCGAGGTCCGCCGCCACCGCCGCCACTGCATCCCCCAGGCTGGAATGCTCGCTGCCGATGGCGATCACGTCCTTGCTCGGCGCCAGCAGCAACGGCATGTCGATGTTGAGGTTGGCGACGAATCCCAGCCCGGCGGGTGGTTGCCGCACCAGCCAACGGGCACCCAGCAGGCCGTGTTCCTCGGCGGTCAATGCCGCGAACAGCAGCGTGCGCCGGGGTGGCCGCGGCGCGTCCGCCAGCATGCGCGCGGACTCCAGCATGATCGCCACGCCCAGCGCATTGTCGAGCGCGCCGTTGTGGATGCCGTCGCCGTCGATGGCGAGCCCTTCACCCAGATGATCCAGATGCGCGGTCCAGGCAATCGCTTCGCCGGCCAGCACGGTGTCGTTGCCGGGCAGGCGCCCCAGCACGTTGCGTGACTGCAGCGGTTCGATGCGGCTGGCCGATGCCAGCGCCAGGCGCACCGGCAGGGCAAATCCCGGCTCGCCGGCGAGCATGGCGGCGTGCACCTGGCTTGCGGTGCGGCCGCTGCCGTCGAACAGCAGGTCGGCCGCACTGGCGGACACCCGCGTCACCACCCGCAGTTGCGGCACGCCGTCGATGGCAGCACCGTGGGCATCCCGCAGCCGCAGCCCCGGGCGCTGCCAGTTGCCGGCGGTCACGGCCCAGGGTACGCCGGCTTCGTCGGCCGCGCTGTTGACCAGCACCGCGGCCAGCGCGCCGCGTGCGGCCAGTGTCTGCAGTTTCGATTCCATCGCGGCGTGGTGCGCGCGCGGGTTCGCTGGCAGTGACGGTGGCGCCCCGTTGAACAGCACCGCGACTTTGCCCTGCACGTCGAGCCCGGCGAAATCGTCGATCCCCAGTGCAGGCGCATGCACGGCCTGGCGCACGAACACCGCCTCGGCTTCGATGCGCGCCTCGCCGACATTGAAGTCCGGTTGCGGCAGGAACTGGTCTTCGAAGCGCAGATCGACGTCACGGTCGCGGTGGCGCACCTGCAGCTGCGCGCCCTCGCGCAGGCGCGTGGATCGCAGCAGCGGCACCGTCTGGAACCAGCCGCCATCGTCACCGGCCGGCTTCAGCCCGGCGGCCTGCATGCGTGCGGCCACGTGCTCGGCGGCCCGCTCGTGGCCGGGGGTGCCGGCCATGCGCCCTTGCATGGCGTCATCGGCCAGCGTGCGCACATCCTCGGCAATGCGTTCCTGCGCCACGCTGTCGGTGGCCACCTGCGGCGTCGGCGGCAAGGCAGGTGCCTGCGTCTCGGCCTCGCCCTTGCAGGCGGTCGGCAACAGCAGGCAGCAGGACAACAGCAGCAGGCGCAGGGACATGGCGGGCTCGGTTCGCGAGGAGCGGGAAGCGGACATGCTAGCGCCAGCCAGCGGCCCGCAAACCGTTGCAGGGCTCGGAAGCGGTATTCGTCGCTGAGCGGGATCACCGTCAGGTTGCTGATGGCGCTCCGGCCAGCGGCTTCCGGTTCGAACCTGGTGCGGTTCGCATCATGCGCGATCCCGAGGCCCGCTGCGCGGCACCAGCGGAACGACGTTGTCCGGGGTGCGTTGCGGAGGGTGATCATCCGTGGCGCTGTCGTCCGGGCGGTGCCAGATCACCGGCACGGTCACCGGCCGTGGCAACTCCAGCGCGTCCGCGTCATCCGCCTCGCCGTCCTCGTCTTCCAGCTCCCAGCTGTAGACGCGTCGCGCCGGTGGCGGGTCGATGCGACGGAACAGGAAGGCCGCGATGACGCCGGCCACGGCACCGCCCAGGTGCGCCTGCCAGGACACGCCGGCCTCGCGGGGCAGGATGGTCAGCAGCATGCCGCCGTAGAAGAAGAACGCCAGCAGCCCGGCAGCGACCGCCGCACGGTCGCGGCGCAGCAGGCCGAGTGTGAAGATCAGGAACATCAGCCCGTGGGTCACGCCGGAAGCGCCGACGTGGTACGAGCCGGCCTCACCCAGCAGCCAGGCACCCAGTCCGGAACCCAGCCACAGCAACGGCAGGGCGCGCACAGTGGCACCGGGGACGGTGACCATCGCCAGCGTACCGAGCATCAGCAGGGCGATGGAGTTGGCCAGCAGATGCTCGAAGCCGCCATGCAGCAGCGGCGCGCCGAGCAGTCCCCACAGCCCGTGCACGGATTGCGGCTGCACCGCCAGCGACCGCCATGGCAGGAACTGCTGCGCGAACAGCACCAGCCACAGCAGCCCGACGAAGCCGCCGCTGGCCCACAGCGCACGACGCAGCCGTCGCCGGTCGAGGCGGTGCTGCGCGTGGGCGTCCAGGGGCGTCGGCGGGTCGGCAGGGTGCTCCATGGACAACAGATGGAGCCGCGCGAAGGCATTGCAAGTTCAATTGTCCCGACCACGTCGCCGGCCTGTGCCGTGCACGCCATAAAATGGACGGATGAACGATGCGATCCCCACCGTCCGCCTGAAGAACGCCTGGAAGTCCAGCCACCCGTGGATCTTCCAGCGCCTGGTCGAGAAGCCGGCACAAAAGCCCAAGCCCGGCAGCATCGTCGATGTGGTCGGCGTGGACGGCGGCTTCATCGGCCGTGGCTTCTACAACGGCCATTCGCGGATCGCCTTGCGCATCCTCGAGACCGATCCGGACGTGGGGGTGGACGCCGGCTGGTTCGCACGCACGATCGCCAACGCCGTCGCGCTTCGCCGGGAGGTATTGCGGCTGGATGCGGTGACCAACGCCTGGCGCGCGTTCCACAGTGAAGGCGACGGCATCAGCGGACTGGTGGTGGATCGCTACGATGACCTGCTGGTGGTCGGCTTCTTCAGCGCCGGTGCGTGGCGGCATCGCGACATCATCTTCGACGTGTTGCGTGACCTGTTCCCCGGCTGCCGCTTCCACAGCTTCGCCGACGCGCACGTGCAGAAGCAGGAGAGCTTCGACTGGCGCGACACGCTGGGCACGGAACCGGCGGTCATCGCCGAGCACGGCGTGCGCTTCCGCGCCGATCCGGCCGGCGCCCACAAGACCGGCTTCTTCGCCGATCAGCGCGAGAACCGGCAGTGGCTGTCGCAGCATTGCACGGGCAAGCGGGTGCTGGATCTGTGTTGCAACACCGGCGGCTTCGGCGTGTACGCGGCGGTGCGTGGTGCCAGCGAGGTGGTCGGCGTGGACATCGACCCGGCGGTGCTGGAGATCGCCCGCGGCAACGCGCGCCTCAACGGCCTGCAGGGAAAGGCGATGCCGCGCTTCGTGCAGGCCGACATCTTCCCGTGGCTGCGCGATGCTGCCGCCAATGGCGAGCGCTTCGACGTGGTGGTGCTGGACCCGGCCAAGATGACCCGTGATCGCGAACAGGTGATCCCGGCGCTGAAGAAATACCTCGACATGAACAAGGCAGCGCTTTCGGTGGTCAAGCCCGGTGGCCTGTTCGCCACGTTCAGTTGCACCGGGCTGGTCAGCGAGGACCAGTTCCTGGACATGCTGCGTCGTGCGGCGTTCTACGCTGGTCGCAGCGTGCAGGTGCTGAAGGTGGCCGGCGCCGGGCCGGACCATCCATGGCTGGCGAAGGTGCCGGAAAGCCGCTACCTGAAGGCGGTGTTCTGCCGGGTGCTGGACTGATTCGCGGGCCTCGCGTCGCGAATCGAATTCGCTCCCACGGCGGTGGGGTGGTGAAGGTGGGCGGGGTTTGCTGCTACCACCCGGATCGTCCGTCGCGAATTGAATTCGCTCCCACGATGGTGGGGGGTGTTTCCACCATCGCGGCTCTTCAATCGAGGTCCGGCGTCGCAGCGGCTGCGACCGGGGTGGCTACACTGTCCGGATGCCCGAGACATCGACTTTGCTGATCGTGTTGCTGCTGGCGATGTTAATCGCCATCGTCCTGCTGGTGCTGGTGCTGTTGCTGCTGCGTCGGCCGGACCAGGCCATCGCCGGCCTGCGCGAGCGCCTGGAAGCGAGCCTGCGGGAAGAACAGCGCGGCGGTCGCAGCGAGCTGCGCGAGGTCATCGACGCCATGGCCAGCGCCCAAGGCACGCGCATCGAGCAGTTCGCCCAACGCCTGGCCGAGTTCGACGCCAATACCGGCGAACAGATCGGCCGGCTGCGCGGGACGCTGACCGAGGACGCACGCCGCGCCCGCAGTGAATCCGGTGAGCTGCAGTCACGCCACAACAAGGCGCTCAGTGAGCGCGTCGATGCACTGACCAGCCGTACCGATGCGCGCCTGGACGAGTTCCGCATCGCCATCGGCGAGGACGCGCGCAAGATGCGCAGCGAAAGCGCCGAGGCGCAGCGGCAGCTGGCCGAGGCCATCGGCAACCGCGTGCGCGAGCTGACCGAGCGCAACGCCCAGACCATCGGCGAGCTGCGCACGCAGGTGGAGTCGCAACTGAAAGCGCTGCAGGCCGACAACACGCAGAAACTTGAACAGATGCGCGCCACCGTCGACGAAAAGCTGCAGTCGACACTGGAAACGCGGCTGGGCGAGTCCTTCCGCCTGGTCAGTGAACGACTGGAAGCCGTGCAGCGCGGGCTGGGCGAGATGCAGCAGCTGGCCTCGGACGTGGGCAGCCTGCAGCGGGTGCTGACCAACGTGAAGCAGCGCGGTACCTTCGGCGAAACCCAGCTGGGCGCCCTGCTGGAAGACGTGCTGACCGCCGAGCAGTACGCCGCCAACGTGGCGACCTTGCCGGAGTCCGGCGAGCGCGTCGAATTCGCCATCCGCCTCCCCGGTGCCGGCGGCAACGGCCAGGTGTGGCTGCCGGTGGACGCCAAGTTCCCGCGCGAGGACTACGAGCGCCTGCTCGATGCCCAGGAGCGCGCCGACGCCGAAGGCGTGCAGGTTGCAGGCGTCGCGCTGGAGCGGCGCATCCGCGACGAGGCGAAGAAGATCCGCGAGAAATACATCGGCCCACCGCACACCACCGACTTCGCCTTGCTGTTCCTGCCCACCGAAGGCCTGTACGCCGAGGTCATCCGCCGTCCCGGCCTGTTCGATGTCATCCAGCGCGAGCAGCGCGTCACCCTGGTCGGCCCGACCACGTTGCTGGCGGTGCTCAACGCCCTGCAGATGGGCTTCCGTTCGCTGGCCATCGAAAAGCGCAGCAGCGAGGTCTGGCAGACGCTGGGCGAGGTCAAGAACGAGTTCGGAAAGTTCGCCGTGGTGCTGGAGAAGGCCCACAGCCAGTTGAGCACGGTGCAGAACAGCATCAAGGCCGCCGGCGTGCGCACCCGCGCCATCGAACGGCGACTGCGCGGGGTCGAGGCCCTCCCCCACGACGACCCCACCCGCGTGCTGCCCGACGACACTCAGCCCGAGGACACCGGCGCGCCGCCCGACGCGTAGCAGCGCACACGTGCGCGAGTGCGCATCGCGACCCCGCATCACGTCGATGCGATTCTCCTTGCCCAGTTCCGCGACCCCGCATCACTCTTGCGCGAGCTTGAACGACGGCGGCGGGCGGTCTTCATCGGCGCTGCGGATGAGTCCGGTCGCGCTGTGGAGCGCTCCTGCGCGGATCGCGCGCTTGAGCGCTTCTACGCCGCCGGTTTGTGGAGGCGGGCGATGAAGAACCCGTCCATTCCTTCCTCCCCCGGCAAACGCTGGTGGCCATGGCCGGTATCGTGGCCGAAGCCGGCGTCCAGCGGCAGCAACCTGGCATCGGTGGTGCGCTGCAGGAAAGCGGTGACCTGCTGGTCGTTTTCCGCGCGCAGGATCGAACAGGTGGCATAGACCAGTTCGCCACCGGGTGCCAGCAGCGGCCACAGGGCATCCAGCAGCCGGGCCTGGGTATCGCGCAAGGCGGAGATGTCGGCCTCGCGCCGGTGCAGCAGCACGTCCGGCTGGCGGCGGACGATGCCGGTGGCGCTGCACGGGGCATCGATCAGGATGCGGTCGTACGGGTGGCCGTTCCACCAGTCCTTGGCTTGCGTGCCATCACCGACCCGCACCTGGGCGGGCAGACCCAGCCGGGCGAAGGTATCGGTCATGCGTCGCACGCGCCGGGCATCGGCGTCCAGGGCGATGACCGTCACATCCGGATGGCGTTCCAGCAGGTGCGCGGTCTTGCCGCCGGGCGCTGCGCAGGCATCCAGAACGCGCATGCCCGCCGTCGGTGCCAGCGCATCGGCCACGCGCTGGGCGCTGCCATCCTGGACCGAGACATGGCCTTCGGCGAAGCCCGGCAGTGCCGTCACCGGCAGTGGCGCGTCCACGCGCAGGCCGTCGGCCAGCAGCGGATGCGGCCGGGCATCGATGCCGGCGTTCGCCAGTCGCGCCTGGTATTCGGCGAGCGTGCCATGGCGGCGGTTCACCCGCAGCCACAGCGGCGCGGCCCGTGCGCTTTCGGCGAAGATCGCATCGGCATGTTGCGGCCAATCGGCACGGATGCACCGGGCCAGCCATGCCGGCCAGGCCTGCGCGGGATCACCGTCGGGCAGCCCTTCGCGCAATGCGCGTCGCAGCAGCGCATTGACCAGCCCGGCCTGGTGCGGGCGGCCCAGCTGTCGGGTCGCTTCCACCGTTTCCGACACGGCGGCATGTTCGGCCAGGCCAAGGCCGTCCAGTTGCGCGAAGCCGGCCAGCAACAGGGCCCGCAGTTCGTTGTCCTTGCGTCCCAGCGGTTTGCCGGTCCAGGCATCCAGCGCCGCCTGATAGCGCGCGCGCTGGCGCAGCGCGGCGAACACGATGGCCTCGACCAGGGCCCGGTCGCGGACATCGTCCAGCCGCGGCAGGGCGTCGTTGAACTCGGCACGCAGCGAGCGTCCGCGATGCAGCACCGCATCCAGGATGCGGGCGGCGAGCACGCGCGCGCTGGCGGCGGACGGGCGTGCCACGGGCCGCTCAGCCACCGCGCCGGGCGTTGAGCCAGTCGGCGGCGGTGATCGCCTTGCCGCCATCACGCTGCAGTACCCGGATCCGCAACGCGCCTTCGCCACAGGCGATGTCGATGCCTTCGCGGCCGGCGTGCAGCACGGTGCCGGGCGCGCGGTCGTGCTGCAGTGGCAGCGCGATGGCGCCGTGCACGCGGATGCGCTCGCCGTCGAGCACGGTTTCGGTCATCGGCCACGGGTGGAACGCGCGGACCTTGCGGGCCAGCACCTCGGCCGGCTGCCGCAGGTCGAGCCGGCTCTCGGACTTGTCCAGCTTGTGTGCGTAGGTCACGCCCTCGCTGCGCTGTGGCAGCGGGCGCGGGCGAATGCCGGCACGCAGCAGGCCGAGGCCGTCGCTGAGCACCTGGGCACCGATCTCGGACAGGCGATCGTGCAGCTGGCCACCGGTTTCGTTCTCGCCGATCGGGGTCTTCCAGCGCAGCAGCACCGGCCCGGTGTCCAGACCCTTTTCCATCTGCATCAGGCACACGCCGGTTTCGGCATCGCCGGCCTCGATCGCGCGCTGGATCGGCGCCGCGCCGCGCCAACGCGGCAACAACGAGGCGTGCACGTTCCAGCAGCCCTCCGTCGGCACGTCGAGGATCGCCTGCGGCAGCAGCAGCCCGTAGGCCACCACCACCATGATGTCGGGCTTGAGCGCGGCCAGCGCCTCGCGCGAATGCGGGCCACGCAGCGTCTCCGGCTGCAACACGGTCAACCCGTGCTTGAGCGCTTCGACCTTGACTGGCGAGGCCTGCAGCCCGCGACCACGGCCGGCGGGCCGGTCCGGCTGGGTGTACACGCCGACCACCGGGCCGTGGCGCATCGCCGCGCGCAGGCAGGGGACGGCGAACTCGGGTGTGCCGGCGAAGACGATGTTCATGCGTGGAACGCGTGCAGCGAGGGACCGCACATGCTACCGGAGCGCGGCTGCGGCAACCGGGGCTCAGGCAGCGCGGCGGGCCTTGGCCAGCTTCTTGCGCACCATCTCGCGCTTCAGCGGCGACAGGTAATCGACGAACAACTTGCCTTCCAGGTGATCCATCTCGTGCTGCACGCACACCGCCAGCAACCCGTCGGCTTCCAGCGAGAACGGTTGGCCGTCACGGCCCAGCGCTTCGACCGTGATGCGTTCGGAACGGGTCACGTCGGCGAAGATGCCGGGCACCGACAAGCAGCCTTCCTGATGCACCTGCTCGCCGTCGCGACGGGTGATGCGCGGGTTGATGAACACCCGCGGATCGTCACATTCTTCAGAGACGTCGATCACCATGAAGCGCTGGTGCACGTCCACCTGGCTGGCGGCCAGGCCGATGCCCGGTGCCGCGTACATGGTCTCGAACATCTCGTCCAGCAACTGCTGGAAGGCGGGCTCGGGCACTCGCGCAGGGTCAACATCCAGCGCGCGGGTGCGCAGGCGGGGATCCGGGAATTCGAGGATGGGCAAGAGGGCCATGGACAGCTGCGGGGCGCGCGGCAGGCGCGCACGGAAGGGAGTGATCCGCTATTGTACCGCTGCGGCGCTTGCCAAGGCGGGCGTCGCGTGGGCTATATTGCCCGCGTTCAACGGGGAAAATCCAAGGGGTTCATCCAGATGGCCGCACATTTCCAGCGCCTGTCCCGTCAATGGCGCGTGGCTGCTTTTGCCGCGCTGCTTGTCTTCGGCACCTTTGCCATGGCCCAGGAGTTCCGTGGCGGGCATCCCCAGACCTACGTGGTCAAGCGTGGCGACACGCTGTGGGACATCGCCGGCCGCTTCCTGCAGCGTCCGTGGCTGTGGCCGGAAATCTGGCAGGCCAATCCGCACATCCGCAATCCGCACCTGATCTATCCGGGCGACGTGCTCAGCCTGGCGTACCTGAACCGCGTCGGCGTGCAGCCGGGTCCGCGCGACGAGACGCCGATCAACGCGGTGGCCCTGTCGGACGTCGAGCGCTTCCTGAAGGACATTCGCATCCACGAGCGCATCGACGACATGCCCTACGTGGTCGCGCTCGAGGAAGAACGCCTTCGCGCGGCTGCCGGCGACGTCGCCTACGTGCGCGGCCTCGGCGACGTGCAGCCCGGCCAGCGCTTCGCGGTGCTGCGTCCGGTGCAGGAATACACCATGGGCCGCCGCCGCAGCTGCTGCGCGTTGGTCGGCCGCGACGGGCTGGACCACGCCGGGCGCCGCGAGGTCGACGACTGGGAGCGCTTCTGGACCGAAAGCATGCTCGCCGAAGGCGGCGTGATGGAGCACCTGGGCTACGAGATGCGCCGCGTCAACGCCGGTGTGGTCACCCGGGGTGAAGTCGGCGGCATCCAGGTCAGCACCCTGTTGCTGGACGATCCCAACCGCGAAGTCCGCGCCGGCGACAAGGTGGTGCCGGTCGAAAGCATCCCCTACGACCTGCAGTTCTTCCCGCACGCACCGACGCAGCAATTCCCGTACCAGAAGGCGCAGGTGCTGGCGGTGGCCGACATGCTCACCAGCGGCGGCCCGCGTGACGTCGTGGCGCTGTCTGTCGGTGCCCGCGACGGCATCGACAACGGCACCGTGTTCTCGGTGTGGCGGGTCGGCAACAGCGTGGTCGACAAGGTCGAGTTCCCCGGCGACTACCGGGAAGAGGACCTGGTCGCCAACAACCGCAAGCTGCGCCTGCCCGACGAGTACGCCTCGCACGTGATGGTGTTCCGCACCTTCGACAAGGTCAGCTACGCGCTGGTGATGGATTCCACCCGTCCGACCCGCGTCGGTTACGAACTCAAGCATCCGGACGCGCCCTACTGATCGCGACGGCATTTTCCGATGGATTCCAGCGACGGCGCCCGAGGGCGCCGTTCGCCTTTGCGGGCGATGCTGGCGGCATGGCTTCGGCAACGCATTCGCCCACCTGCTCCGACGACGACATCCTCGATGGGGTGCTGGCGCTGCTGGCCGCCGGCGGGCCGGCAGCGCCGCGGCGCCGGCTGCTGCAGGCACTGGCCCAAGGCGGCACGCCCGCGGCGTGGAGTGCGGCAGCGTTGCGTCATGCGGGACTGGACGTCGCCCAGCAGCAGGCCATGCGCAATCCGGACGCGCCACGCCTGGCGGCGGCCCGGGAATGGTTGCGCACGCCCGGTTGCCGGTTGCTGCATCTGGGCGAGCCCGACTACCCGCCATTGCTGCGTCAGCTGCCCGACGCACCGCTGGCGTTGTGGCTGCACGGCGATGCCGCCCTGCTGTGGCGGCCGACGGTGGCGGTGGTCGGCAGTCGCGCGGCGACCGGCGGCGGCTGCGACAACGCCGGTGACTTCGCCCGGGCACTGGCGGCGGCAGGACTGGTCGTCGCCAGTGGCCTGGCGCGCGGGATCGATGCCGCGGCCCACCGTGCCGCCCTGCAGGTTCCCGGCGGGTTGACCACCGCGGTGATCGGCACCGGCCCGGACATCGCCTATCCGGCCAGTCACGCCGGGCTGCAACGCGAGGTTGCCAGCGCCGGCGTGGTGGTCAGCGAATTCTGGCCCGGTACCGGCCCACTGCCGGCGCATTTCCCGCGACGCAACCGGGTCATCGCCGGCCTGTCGCTGGCGGTGCTGGTGGTCGAGGCGGCCGAGCGCTCCGGCGCGCTGATCACCGCGCGCCTGGCCGCCGCCGCCGGGCGCGAGGTGCTGGCGCTTCCGGGATCGATCCACAACCCCACTGCCCGCGGCTGCCACCGCCTGTTGCGCGATGGCGCGCATCTCGTCGCAACGCCTGACGAGATGATCGAACTGCTGGCGGACCAGGTCGCCGATCATGCGCGACTCTTGCGCGAGCAGCTCGGCATCCCCATCAAGGAGTCCGCGACATCGGCATTCGATTCCGGCGCAATCGTCGAGGCTACCGCCGAACCGGCGGTTGGCGGGGCGTCCGGCGATGCGCCCGGCGTCGACCCGGACTACAAGCGATTGTGGTCGGCGCTCGATTTCGACCCCATCCCTTTGGATGTTCTGGTCACGCGCAGCGGATTGACGGTGGCCCGGGTCTCGGCCATCCTGCCGCTCATGGAACTGGATGGCCGTGTGCGGGTCGAACATGGCCGCTGGTCCCGCAAGCGCTGAGCCCCGGGGGTCCGGCGCGGCATCGCAGGAAGCGGTGCGACCGCCACCGGTGGACCGGTGGCGGCGGCAGGGCCGCCACGGCCTGCCACGACATCGGCGGACAGGAGGTCCGACGGTGACAACCCGGCCATCGCGCCGGTTCCATCGATGCGCCCCGCGTGGCGCAGGCCGAGGGAAATGAAAGAGAGCATTCTGGACGTCCTGCTGTACCTGTTCGAGCACTACCTCAGCGAAGAAGACACTGGCGCGGTTCGCGACCGCGATTGCCTCCAGGCGGAGTTGATCCAGGCCGGCTTCAGCCCGGCCGAAGCCAACCGCGCGTTCGATTGGCTGGACGCCCTGGAGCGGCAACGGCCCGGTCCGGCGCGACCGCGTGAGGCGCACGGCCCCACCCGCGTCTACGCCGGTCCGGAACTGGACAAGCTCGACGTCGAATGCCGTGGCTTCCTCACCTTCCTGGAGCAGCACGGCATCCTCGACGCCGACCAGCGCGAACTGGTGCTGGACCGGGCGATGGCGCTGGACGAGGACCAGCTGGACCTGGACGACCTGAAGTGGGTGGTGCTGATGGTGCTGTTCAACCAGCCCGGCAGCGAAGCCGCCTACGCCTGGATGGAAACCCAGTTGTTCGGCGACGACCCCGAGCCGGTGCACTGAACGGTCCTGGCGGCGTGCCGGCGCGGTGGCGACCGCCGTTGCCCCCATTCACCTTCGGGCACCGATTGCCGTACAGTGGCGCTCGCTCGGGCCGGTCGCGCCGCGACGTCGGCTGCTTGGTGGCATGTCCGGCACGCTCCACGCCTGCTCGCTGCAGGTCCTGCGGCCGCCGAGGTCGACCTGGCCGGCCGTCCCCGATGGGGCGTGCGGCACGGCGGCTTGACACGGACGCCACCTGCGTGATTCCACTATGACCCGTTGACGCCGCCCGGCCGAGGCCGGGACAGGCGCCGTTACCGCACCCTCGCGCCGGCCCGGGCCAGCGCGGGCCTTCCGCTTTACCAAGGTGCCGCATGGCCAAGAACCTGCTCATCGTCGAGTCGCCCGCCAAGGCCAAGACGATCAACAAATACCTCGGCAAGGACTTCCAGGTCCTGGCCTCCTACGGCCATGTGCGCGACCTGGTGCCCAAGGAAGGCGCGGTCGATCCGGAGCGCGGCTTCGCCATGCGCTACGAGACCATCGACAAGAACGCCAAGCATGTGGAGGCCATCGCCAAGGCCGCCAAGGGCGCCGAAGCCCTGTTCCTGGCGACCGACCCGGATCGCGAAGGCGAGGCGATCAGCTGGCATATCGCCGAGATCCTGAAGGAACGCGGCCTGTTGGACGGCAAGCCGGTGCAGCGGGTGGTGTTCACCGAAATCACCCCGCGTGCGATCCGCGAGGCGATGGGCCAGCCGCGCACCATCTCCGCGCCGCTGGTGGATGCCCAGCAGGCGCGCCGCGCGCTGGACTACCTGGTCGGCTTCAACCTCTCGCCGGTGCTGTGGCGCAAGGTCCAGCGCGGGCTGTCCGCCGGCCGCGTGCAGTCACCGGCGTTGCGCATGATCGTCGAGCGCGAGGAAGAGATCGAAGCCTTCCAGGCGCGCGAGTACTGGACCATCGAGGCCGACTGCAGCCATCCGCAGCAGGGCTTCCGGGCCAAGCTGGTCAAGCTGGACGGCAGCAAGTTCGAACAGTTCACCATCACCGACGGGGAATCGGCCGAGTCGGCGCGCCAGCGGATCAGCGCCGCCGCCGGCGGCATGCTGCATGTCACCGACGTCGCCAGCAAGGAACGCAAGCGCCGCCCGGCGCCGCCGTTCACCACCTCCACCCTGCAGCAGGAGGCCGCGCGCAAGCTCGGCTTCACCACCCGCAAGACCATGCAGGTGGCGCAGAAGCTGTACGAGGGCGTGGCCATCGGCGAGGAAGGCGCGGTCGGCCTGATCACCTACATGCGTACCGACTCGGTGAGCCTGTCGCAGGATGCGTTGGGCGAGATCCGCGACGTGATCGCCCGCGACTTCGGCACCGCCTCGCTGCCGGACAAGCCCAACTTCTACCAGAACAAGGCCAAGAACGCGCAGGAAGCGCACGAGGCGATCCGCCCCAGCTCCGCGCTGCGTACCCCGGCCCAGGTGGCGCGCTTCCTCGATGACGATCAGCGTCGCCTGTACGAGCTGATCTGGAAGCGGGCGGTGGCCTGCCAGATGATCCCGGCCACCCTCAACACCGTCAGCGTCGAGCTGGCCGCCGGCAACGCGCACGCTTTCCGCGCCACCGGCACCACGGTGGTGGTGCCCGGTTTCCTCGCCGTGTACGAGGAGGGCAAGGACAGCAAGGCGGCCGATGCCGACGACGAGGGCCGCAAGCTGCCGGCGATGAAGCCCGGCGACAACGTGCCGCTGGAACGCATCGCCGCTGACCAGCATTTCACCCAGCCGCCGCCGCGCTTCACCGAAGCGGCGCTGGTCAAGGCGCTGGAGGAATACGGCATCGGCCGGCCCTCGACGTATGCCTCGATCATCCAGACCTTGCTGTTCCGCAAGTACGTGGAGATGGAAGGCCGCAGCTTCCGTCCGACCGATGTCGGGCGCGCCGTGTCGCGCTTCCTGTCCGGGCACTTCACCCGCTACGTCGACTACGACTTCACCGCCAGGCTCGAGGACGAGCTGGATGCGGTCAGCCGCGGCGAGCAGGACTGGATCCCGTTGATGGCGCGGTTCTGGGGACCGTTCAAGGATCTGGTCGCGGACAAGACCGAGTCGGTGGACCGCACCGATGCCGGCAGCGCGCGGGTGCTGGGCGATGATCCGGCCAGCGGCCGCCCGGTCAGTGCGCGCATCGGCCGCTTCGGGCCGATGGTGCAGATCGGCACCGTCGAGGACGAGGAGAAGCCGCGCTTCGCCTCGCTGCAGCCAGGCCAGAGCATCTATTCGATCACCCTGGAGCAGGCGCTGAAGCTGTTCGACATGCCGCGCCAGCTGGGGGAGTCCAACGGCGAACCGGTCAGCGTCGGCATCGGCCGCTTCGGGCCCTTCGCCAAGCGTGGCAGCACCTATGCCTCGCTGAAGAAGGAAGATGACCCCTACACCATCGACTTCGACCGCGCGCTGTTCCTGATCGAGGAAAAAGAGGAGATCGCCCGCAATCGCATCATCAGCCAGTGGGAAGGCTCGGACGTGCAGGTGCTCAACGGCCGCTTCGGTCCGTACATCTCCGATGGCGCGATGAACGGCAAGATCCCCAAGGAACGCGATCCGAAGTCCTTGACCCTGGAAGAAGCCACCCGGCTGCTGGCCGAAACGGGCAAGCCGGTGCGCAAGGGCTGGGGCAAGAAGGCGGCGACCAGGAAGGCTGCCTCGAAGAAGGCGCCGGCGAAGAAGGCCGCGACCAAAAAGGCCACGAAGAAAACCGCAACGAAGAAGGCGGCCGCGAAGAAGGCAGCGACGAAGAGGGCCGCGAAGAAGACCGTCGCGGGGACTGCATCGCCCGGCGCGGCGGCCGACGACGCACCACCGTTCTGACCAGGCCGCCAACCGGCACCAGGCTCGACGACATCCTGCATTCCGGGCCGGCCCTGCCGGCCGCCAACCGGTGCAAGACCATGCAAGGAACCCGACACGCCACCTTCCCTCTGGCCACGCTCGCGCTGCCCGTTGCGCTGGCGCTGGCCGCCTGCGTGCCGGACACGCCCTCGCCCACCGAGCGCGAGCCCGACCCCGAGGTTCTTCCCCACACCGAACTGCGCGACGCGATCCGCGAACCGCAGGACCGCGCCCGCGCGGCGGAGGCCGCGCTGCAGAAAGCCGCCGATGCGCAACGCGCCCGCATCGACGACGCCGGCGGCTGAGCCGCGTCACCCCCCGGCCCGCGGGCATGCCCGCCTCGGGGATGGGGTCGCCCAGCGTGCGCCCCGGCGGCAACAGGCCGGGCAGCAAACGGCTCTGCATCCGGCGCCGCCTCGCGTGCAGCGCGAACCTCCGCTGTCCTTGCCGCCCGACCGGCAACGCAAGCACCGCAACAATCGGTTTGACGGGCGCCGCGCATGGCCCCGCGGGCAAGGCGACGCATGCGGGAAACCGCGCGCCGGTCACCCGCCCGCGGTCCATTGACGGGCCGGCAACGTCGCCGATGCAAGGATGGTTGGCGACACGGCGGCGCTGCGCCGCCGCCCGATCCCCCCGGAACCGGAGCACCCCCGATGAGCACCCTGGACAAGGTCCTGTACACCGCACGCGTGAGCACCACGGCCGGTGGCCGCGAAGGCGGGCACTCGAAAAGCGATGACGGCCACCTGGACATCACCCACACCGCGCCCGGAAAGGGCGGCGGCAGCAACCCCGAGCAATTGTTCGCGGCCGGCTGGTCGGCCTGTTTCATCGGCGCGTTGAAGGTTGTCGCCGAACGTCAGGAGGTCACGTTGCCGGAGGATCTGGCCGTCGATGCCGAGGTCGATCTCGGCCAGAGCGACGGGAACTTCGGCATCGGTGCGCGGCTGGACGTGAAACTGCCGGGCATGGACCAGTCCGAGGCGCAGGCGCTGGTCGATGCCGCGCATCAGGTGTGCCCGTACTCGCGTGCCACGCGCGGCAACATTCCCGTCGAGGTCAAGGCCAGCGTCTGATCCGCGCGGACGTCCCGTCGCGCCACGCTCGGCGAAGGTCGGCGGTCAAGCCGCCGGCCGGGCCAGCCATTCGTTCTCTTGCAAATCGGAGCCTGCTCCGCTCCAAGCGGCAGCGGGTGGGCCTGCCGGCGGCGACGCAGGCAGGCGTCCGCGTCGCCTGTCCCGGCGTCAGTCCAGCTCGCAGAAGCAGTACGCCACCGGAGTGGCCAGTCGCGGGTTGCCGGGGGTCGGCAGGGCCGCTTCCAGCATCCGCAGCCGCTGCTCCACGCGCGGCATGGTTTTCGCGACCATGGCACGCAGCATCGTGGAGTCGCCCAGCATCGCGCGGCCGATGCGGGTTTCTCCCAGGTTGGCGAGGAAGCGCGCGAAGCCGGTTGCGCTTTGCTCGATGTAGCGGTGACTCCACGCACCGTCCTCGAGCTTGGCACGACGGGCCGCATCTGCCAGTGCCGCGTCCAGCCCGCCCAGCTCGTCCACCAGGCCACGGTCCTTCGCCTGGGCACCGCTCCACACGCGGCCGCGAGCGACCTCGTCGATCTGCTCGACGCTGCGGCCACGCCCGGCGGCGACCTTGGTGGTGAAGTCGCGATAGATCTTGTCGACGCTGGCCTGCACGATGCGGCCGACGTCCGGCGACAGCGGACGGGTGATGTCCATTGCCCCGGCGTAGCGGGTGGTGGCCACGCCATCGACCTGGATGCCGACCTTGTCCAGCGACTGCTCCAGGGTCGGCACCATGCCGAACACGCCGATCGAGCCGGTGATCGTGGAGGGATCTGCGTAGATGGCATCGGCATTCATGCTGATCCAGTAGCCACCGGACGCGGCCAGGTGGCCCATGGACGCCACGACCGGCTTGCCGGCTTCCTTGAGCGCCAGGACCTCGCGGTTGATGACTTCCGAGGCGAACGCCGAGCCACCCGGGGAGTTGACCCGCAGCACCACCGCCTTGACGTTGTCGTCATCCAGCGCTTCGCGCAGCAGTGCGGCGGTGGAATCGCCGCCGACCGTGCCGGGCGATTGCTCGCCGTCCATGATCGATCCCTCGGCCACGACCACCGCGACCTCATCGCGCTTGCCGACCTTGGGCAGGGCCTTGTCGACGTGGCTCAGGTAGGCGGTCACGTCGACCTGGCGGAAGCCGCCATCGGCATCGTCGTCGGCGACGCCACGCTCGCGCAGCAACGCTTCCACCTCCCGGCGGGTCTTCAGCCCGTCCAGCAGGCCCTGCTGCCGAGACAGCGCGGCGCTGTCGCCGGCGTGCGCTTCGACCCCCTCGGCCATCGAATCGATGGCTGCGTGGATGGCTGCCGGCTCCAGCTTGCGCGCGGTGGCGATGTCGGCGACGTGGCGTTGCCAGAGGTCGTTCATCCAGTACAGGTCGGCTTCCTTGGCTTCCGGCGAGGCGTCGTCGCGGGTGAACGGTTCGACCGCGGACTTGAACTCGCCGACCTTGAACACGTGCACGTTCACGCCCAGCTTGTCCTCCAGCAGGCCGCGCATGTACGGGCCGTAGCTGGCCAGGCCCATCAGCATCACGCCGCCGCCCATCGGGTCGGCGTAGACCTCGTCGGCCTGCGCGGCCAGCAGATAGGGGCCCTGGTCATAGCCTTCGCCCCAGGCGACCACCTGCTTGCCGGCCGCGCGCACTTCGCCGAGCTTGTCGGCCAGCGTGCGCAGCGGCGCCAAGCCGCCGCCCTGGAACTCGTCCAGACGGACCAGCACGCGTTCGATGCGGTCGTCGTCCTTGGCCGCCTCCAGCGCACGGACCAGGTCGCGCAGACGCACTTCGCCGGGGCTGGCCGTGCCGCCAAGCGCCATCGCCAGCATGCGGCTGGTCGGATCGATGCTGTATTCCTCCACCAGACGGCCTTCGGGTGCGAACACCAGCGTGGTGCGTTCGGCCAAGGGCTTGGTCCGGTCGCCGCTGCCAAGTGCCGCCAGCACGATGAACAGCAGCAGCAGGAACAGCAGGTTGAACACGAGGCGGCGGGTGAAGTTGACCGCGTCCCACGCGCCTTTGAAGAAGCGGAAGACGGGGCCGCGCTGACGGGGCTGGTTCATGTGCGAAGCGTTCCTCGAAGGCAGGCACGCACTGTAATGCCTGTCGCGGACGCCTGCAGCATCGCCGCCGCTGGCCGTTGTCCGGACGGGAGGTATTCGTCCGCCGGATCAGGCCCGTGCGATGCTGCGCGCCAGACGCGTGGTCAGCAGCACCGCGGCCGCCGACAGACCGGCGATCAGGCCGATCCACATGCCCGTCGGCCCCCAGCCCAGGCCCAGGCCGAGGCCGCTGCCGACGCCGAAACCGATGCCCCAGTACGCCAGCGCCGTCAGCAGCATCGGCACCCGGGTATCGCCCAGGCCACGCAACGCGCCGGCGGCCACCGCCTGGATGCCGTCGGGAATCTGGAACGCCGCCGCATACACCAGCAACCCTGCCGCCAGCGCCGCCACCGCGGCGTCGCGGGTATACAGGCCGGCGAGTACCTGGTTGCCGGCAAGCAGCAGCAGCGCCGACACGCTCTGGGTCAGCAGCAGCAACGTCAGCCCGGCCAGTGCCGCGCGGCGGATGGCGCTGCGCGAGCCGCGGCCCAAGGCATGGCCGACGCGAACGGTGGTGGCTTCTGCGATCCCGAACGGGATCATGAACGCGAGGCTGGCGACGTTGATGGCCACCTGATGGGCGGCGACCGGTGTTTCGCCGATGCGACCGATCAGCAGCGCCGTGGCGACGAACAGGCCGCTTTCCATGGTCACCATCACTCCGATCGGCAAACCGGTAGCCAGCAGCGGCCGGATCCGCTGCCAGTCGGGTGCCTCGAAGCGTTCGAACAGGGACAGGTCGGCGAAGCGCCGTGACGTCAGCAGATACAGCAGGAACGCCAGCGCCTGGCACCACAGCATCAACGACGAGGCAATGCCCAGACCACCGGCGCCCATCTCCGGGAATCCCAGTTTGCCGAAGGCCAGCACGATGCCAGCCGGCACCAGCACCAGCAGCCCGCCGAAACCCAGCACCATGGTCGGCAGGGTCCAGTGCAGGCCATCGCTGAGGTAGCGCATGCACAGATAAAGCGTCAGCGCCGGCACGCCCCAGCGGATGCCGTGAAGGAAGGCGGTGGCACCGGGCAGGATGTCCGGGTCGATGCCCATCGGCCCCAGCACCCGCGGGGCGAAGCTGATGAGGCAGAACATGGCCAGCCCAAGCGCCAGCGCCAGCCACAGGCCCTGTCGGAACAGCGGACCGATGTCCGCGGGCCGGTCGCTGCCGTGCAGGCGCGACACCGCCGCCGGCAGCGCCATCAGCGTGCCCATCGGCAGCATCATCGGCAGCCAGAACAGCGCGGTGCCGACCGCCACCGCCGCCAGCGTCGAGGTGCCGTGGCGACCGGCGATGACGCTGTCGACGAAGCCGATCAAGCCGGTCGCCAGGTGGCCGAGGACCAACGGCGCCGCCAGCATGGCGGTGGCGCGCACATCGCTGCGCAGGCGTGGCCGGGGGGCGGCTGCAGACATCGGGCGTGGCCGGTGGGTGGGCTGCGCAGTGTAGTTGGGCCGTGGCATCGTGGTGCAAGAACGTCCATGCTGGCGAACCACACGTGGCCGCCCGAGCGCCGATGCTGATCTACGAAGTGAACCTGCTGGTGGATGCCACCGTTGCCGTGGCGTACCGGGCGTGGCTGCGCGAGCACGTCGCGCAGATGCTGGCATTGCCGGGATTCGTCTCGGCGGAGGTGTTCGACGTGCGCGAACCGGCTGCTGCCGATGGCGTCTGCCTGTGCGTGCAGTACCGGCTGCGCGACGCGCAGGCCCTGCAGGACTACCTGCGGGACCACGCCGCGGCGATGCGGGCCGATGGCCTGGTCCGCTTCGGCGATCGGTTCACCGCAACCCGGCGGATCCTGCAGCCGTCGGATGCCGGCTGACGTTCAACCGCCCATGCGCGCACGCAGCCATTGCGCGCGTTGTGCCAATGGCGTGTCCAGCAGTTCCTGGCGCAGGGCCGGCCGCTGCTGCGGCGGCGTGCGTTGCACCAGAACGCCGAGATCAGCCCGCTGCAGCGGATCCATCTGCCGCAGTGTTCGCAACAACGCCTCGCGCTGGCGCGGCGGGACGTAAGCGACCAGTGGTTGCAGTGCCGGCCAGTCGCGGCCCAGTTCCGGGCCGAGCAGCCAGCCGCGGCGCTCGCTTGCGTCCAGCGCGTCGAACTCGGCGCGCAACGCGAGTTGTTCGTCGCGCGGCAGCCACGCACGCTGGCGCGCGGCCTCGCGCAGTGCCGTGCGCTCGGTCGCTGACAGGGACACCCAGGCCTGCCAGGCGTCATGCAGTTCGCGCCGTCGTGCCAGCGGCAGGGATTGCCACCGGGCGTGGCGTTGCTCCAGCGCCTGCCGGCCACTGGCGTCCAGGCCGCGCCAGTGCGCTTCCCGGGCCTGGATCTGCTCTCGGTCCGGTGCCGCAAGCGATGCGGCGACTTCTTCCAGCCACGCCGGCGGGAATGCAGCGGCGACACCGATGATGGCAAACGACAGGGCCGCGGCAACGGCCCATCTCGTCGGCCGCGGCATGGGCCGCCGGGCTGGCGATGGCAGGCGATCAGGACGGGTCATGGTCGGTCTCGTAGACGGAGTCGTTGCTGGCGGCGCCGGCGTCCGGCGGCAACGCCGCCTGCTCGCCCTCAGCCGCCTGTCGTGCGGCTTGCTCCTCCCGCTCGCGTGCAAGGCGCTGGTCGGCGAGTCGCGCCGCATGCCAGGCGTCGAAGGCCAGCATCTCCAGCTGCGACCATTCGGGTGCACCGGCAAGGAACTCGTGGTCCGGGTGCAGCAGCAGCGCGGTGGTGGCATCCAGTGCCACGGTCACCGGGGCATCCAGCGCAGTCAGTGGCTCGGTGGTGATGGTCGCGTCCCACAAGGCCCCGGGTGGCAACTCGGGCGTGCGGCCGAACAGCGAAGGCAATCGCGGCTGGTCGCTGAACGTCAGGGCCAGCGCGGCGATGGTGAGCAGTGCCACGAGTGCCATTGCCGGCCACCGCCAGCGTGCGGGGGCCGCTTCGGCATCAGGCGACGCCGGTGACCGCGGAGCGTTCGGTTCGACGGCGTGGGCGTCGTCAACGGGCGTCGCCGTGGACGCGCTGCCGTGCAGGTCCGCCCGGATCCGTTCCTGCAGCAGCCGCCAGCTTTCCCGGTCATCGCTGCCGTCGTGCAGCCGCGGCATGGCCCGTCGCAACGCCAGACGGTAGGTCTGCGGCGCGATCCCCAGCACCTGTGCGGCGGTGTCCTCGTCCAGCCCGGCCGCCAGGCGCAGCAGCAGCACCGCACGCGGCCCGCGTGGCAAGCGGCCAAGTCCGGCGATGGCCACGCCGCCCGCCGGTTCGATGTGCTGCAGCGAGCGGCTCGCCAGCAGGCCGGACCAGAACAGCCGCGGCCACAGCGGCATCGGCACGTCGTCCGCGCCCGCGCGGAACGCGGTGGCGGCGTCCGTCCAGACGGTTTGCGGCAGGCGTGCATCGCCGGTGTACCAGCGCAGGAACACCCGCGCGCGGCGCTCGCAGCCGCGCAAGAACGCTTGGATCGTCGCGTCGGTCGCGGCGGAACTGGTCACGGCTGACTGTCCTGCATCGGCAACAGGATAGGGGTTCGGAGCCGGCCACGGCCAGAATCGCCGGGCAAAGGGAGGATTGACAAATGCGGAAACACCGGGACGGCCCGGGTTGCCAATGGAAACGGTTGTGCACAGCCGTCACACGGCGGTCATTTTGTTGGGGCAGCCGTTCATGAAACCATGTCGTTTACCGGGGTTTCACAGATAACTATTTGATTTTCAAGAATTATTGCAGTTTGGCACATTTTTCGCCAAATGCGCCGGAAGCGTGCGGGTACCGGCAAATCGAGCACCCCTTGCCGGTTGATGCACAAGGTTATCCACAGATCGTGTGGATAAGCGGGAAAACGCTTTGCGATGAGGGTGTTACAGGGATTACCTGCAGTGGCAGGCAGGAAGGTCACGCAACCGACACATGGCCGCCCGTGTCCGTATTCATCCTGTCGAAGCCCTAGACTGCAGGGATGCCGCCCGTGTCGCCCACGACCTGGAAAATCGCGCTGCCGCTGCCCTTGCCGCAGCTGTTCGATTACCTGCCGGTGCCGGGTGCGCCGGCCCGCGCGGGTGCCCGTGTGCGGGTGCCATTGGGCAAGCGCGAGCTGGTTGGCGTGCTGATCGCCCAGGGCGTAGCCGGCACCGATGCGGCTGCGCTCAAGCCGGCGCTGGCGCTGCTTGACCAGGAGCCATTGCTCGAAGGCGAACTGCTGCAGTCGCTGCAGTGGCTGGCCCGCTACCTGCACGCACCGCTGGGCGAAGTCCTCGCCACGGCGCTGCCGGCGGCGTTGCGTCGTGGCGAGCCCGTGGCTGACATCCGTGAACACGGCTGGCGGTTGACCGAAGCCGGTGCCACGGCCTTGCAGGGCATGCGCGAGGGTCGCCCCCGGACGCTGGCGCAACGGCTCCGGTCCGGGCCGTTGGCCGATGCCGACCTGCACGGCGAGGCGCGTGCCGCCCTGCGCAGCCTGCTCAAGCGGGAGCTGGTCGCCGCCTGCACGCTGGAGCCGGATGACGGTGCGGCCGCCATGGACAGCGGGCCGAGCCCCAATCCCGAGCAGGCCGAGGCCATCGCCAGCGTGCTGGCCGAAGCGACGCACTTCGCCCCGAGCCTGCTGGAGGGCGTGACCGGCAGCGGCAAGACCGAGGTCTATCTGCGATTGATCGCCGACTGCCTCGCACGCGGCCGCCAGGCGCTGGTGCTGGTGCCGGAGATCGGCCTGACCCCGCAGATGCTGGCGCGCTTCCGCCGCCGTCTCGGCGTGCCGGTGCATGCGTTGCATTCGGGCCTCAACGATGGCGAGCGTGCGCGCGTCTGGGAACTGGCGCGGCGGGGTCGGGCGCGGGTGGTCGTCGGCACCCGCTCGGCGGTGTTCACGCCGTTGCCGGATGCCGGGCTGATCGTGGTCGACGAAGAGCACGATGGCAGTTACAAGCAGCTCGACGGCATCCGCTATCACGCGCGCGACTTCGCCATCGTCCGCGCGCGTGCGCTGGAGGTGCCGGTGGTGCTGGGCAGCGCGACGCCGTCGCTGGAGTCGCTGCACAATGCCCAGGCCGGCCGCTACGCCCACCTGTCGTTGCGCCGTCGCGCCGGTGACGCGCAACCACCGCGGGTGCGCGTGCTGGACGTGCGCAAGCGCGCGTTGCATGGCGGCTTGAGCGAGGAGGCGCTGGCCGCCATTGGCCAGGTGCTGGAACAGGGCGGCCAGGTGCTGGTGTTCCGCAACCGCCGCGGCTACGCGCCGGTGCTGCTGTGCCA
>JAUNRQ010000060.1 GCA_030535605.1 Pseudoxanthomonas suwonensis | reverse complement strand
CTGCCGCTTCGTTGCTGCCGCTTCGTCGTTGCCGTTGAAGCGAGCCGCCCACTTTAGCATCGATTTGGTGACTGTCAACACCCTGTCACCGCGTCGTTGCGTGGGCCGCTTCGTCGTTTCCTCCGAAGCGAGCCGCCCATCTTAGCGCAGATCCGGCGGCTGTCAACAGCCTGTGAAGAATCCGCGCCGCCTTGGACGACCCCGCCGCGTCGTTGCCGATCTCGGCGGGGCGCGCATTATGCATGGGAGCTGCGCCCTTGGGAAGCCCCGCCGCGAACGACGACGGTCACGCCCGCAGGGAACGGCTGAAGGCCGGTGTTTGCCGGAACCCGGCGCTTGACGTGCGCGGCCGTCGCGGGTGTGATGAGGCTTCACCCGTGCTGCCCGGACATCTCATGAGACACCTCACGTTTGCCGCCGCGCTGATTGCCCTGTTCGCCACGCCGCTTTCCGGATGCGCGTCCGATGGCGGGCACTGGGTGGAAGTGGCCGGGGAACGCTATGCAGTGGAAGTGGCCGCTGACGATGCGGCCCGTGCCCGCGGGCTGATGTTCCGCGACGCGATGCCCCGGGATCACGGCATGCTGTTCATCCATGAACAGGAAGCGCCGCAGGCGTACTGGATGAAGAACACGCGCATTGCGCTGGACATCCTGTATTTCGATGGGCAGCGGCGTCTGGTGTCGCAGCAACGCGACGTGCCGCCATGCGCGCTGGGTGACCGTTGCCCCGCCTACCCGAGCCGTGCGCCGGCGCTGTACGTGCTGGAACTCAATGCCGGCGAGGCTGCGCGCATCGGCCTGGAGGACGGCACGCAGATGCAGTTCGGCCCGGGGATTCCCGGCGGTCGCTGACTGTCACGACCTTCAGCGCAGGCGCATTCATGCTGACCGGCCGACGAACGCCTGCCGCTCAGGCTTCGATCATCTCGAAGTCGTCCTTGGTGACACCGCAGTCCGGACAGGTCCAAGTGTCCGGCACGTCTTCCCACCGCGTCCCCGGGGCAATGCCCTCTTCGGGGATGCCGGCCGCTTCGTCATAGAGGAAACCGCAGACCACGCACATCCACGTGCGCAAGGGGGCGTTGACGGAAGCTGGCTGGGACATGGACGGGGGCTTTCGTGGAAGATGGCGCATTGTCCCATCGAACGCGCGAGCATTGAACGTGAGCATGCCGGCACTGCCCCTGCCGTTTCCGGAGCGCGGCCTGTATCTGGTGACGCCCGACGCCGACGACAGTGCCGCCCTGCTGGCACGCGTGGCGCCGGTGCTGCCGTGGGCCCGCTGCCTGCAGTACCGCAACAAGCGCGCGGATGACACCCGTCGTCTGCTCGAGGCGCGTGCACTGCGCGCCATGTGCGCCGACGCCGGCGTGTGTTTCATCGTCAACGATGATGCGCATCTGGCCCGCACGGTGGATGCTGATGGCGTGCACCTGGGACAGGCGGATGGCACGGTTGCCGCAGCACGCGCGCTGCTGGGCGACGAGCGCACGATCGGCGTGAGTTGCCACGACCAGTGGCCATTGGCACGCGACGCGGTTCGCGCGGGCGCCGACTACGTCGCCTTCGGCGCGATGTTCGCGTCGTCGACCAAGCCCGATGCGCCGCGGGCCACGCCGCCACTGTTCGCCCGTGCACAGGCGCTTGGCGTGCCCAAGGTGGCCATCGGTGGCATCAGCCCGGACAATGTCGACCAGGCCGTCGCTGCCGACGCCGATCTGGTGGCGGTGATCGCCGGCGTGTTCGACGCGCCCGACCCCGTGGCCGCGGCACGCGCCTGCGCCGCGGCGTTCGATTGACTCCCCACCATTTCCGACGAGGCCTTCCATGCAGCATCCCCGATCACACGAGCTGTTCACCCGCGCCCGGCAGCTGATGCCGGGAGGCGTGAACTCCCCGGTGCGTGCCTTCAAGTCGGTGGGTGGCGAGCCGTTCTTCGTCAAGCGCGCGGATGGCCCCCACCTGTTCGATGTCGACGGCAACCGGTACATCGATTACGTGGGTTCGTGGGGGCCGATGATCGTCGGCCACAACCATCCGAAGGTACGCGAGGCGGTCATCGACGCGGCCCGGGACGGGCTGTCGTTCGGTACGCCGAACCCGCTGGAAGTGACCATGGCCGAGCGCATTGCCGCGCTGGTGCCCAGCTGCGAAATGGTGCGCATGGTCAACTCCGGCACCGAGGCGACATTGTCTGCAATCCGCCTGGCTCGCGGCGCGACCGGCCGCAGCCGCATCGTCAAGTTCGAAGGCTGCTACCACGGCCACGGTGATTCGTTCCTGGTCAAGGCCGGCAGTGGCGCGCTGACCTTCGGGGTGCCGACATCACCGGGCGTGCCCAAGGCGCTGGCCGATCTCACCCTCACCCTGCCCTACAACGATGCCGACGCGGCCACTGCCTTGTTCGACGAGTGCGGCGCGGACATCGCCGCGCTGATCATCGAGCCGGTGGTCGGCAATGCCAACTGCCTGCCGCCGCGCCCGGGCTACCTGCAGCACCTGCGCGAGCTGTGCACGCGGCACGGTGCGCTGCTGATCTTCGACGAGGTGATGACCGGTTTCCGCGTCGCCCTGGGTGGCGCTCAGTCGCGTTACGGCGTGACCCCGGACCTGAGCACGTTCGGCAAGATCATCGGTGGCGGCATGCCGGTGGGCGCCTACGGTGGCCGCCGCGACCTGATGCAGCAGATTGCACCGTCGGGACCGATCTACCAGGCCGGCACGCTGTCCGGCAATCCGGTGGCGATGGCCGCCGGGCTGGCAATGCTGGAGCTCATCGACGAGCCGGATTTCCACCCGCAACTGGAACGCGCGACCAATTGGCTGTGCGATGGCCTGGAAGACGCCGCGAAGGCGGCCGGCGTGCCCTTCAGCACGCAGCGCGTGGGCGGGATGTTCGGGTTGTTCTTCAGCGAAGGACCAGTGGACACCTTTGCCGCGGCCGTTGCCTGCGACACCGATGCCTACTGCCGCTTTTTCCGGGCGATGCTGGATGAAGGCATCTTCCTGGCGCCGTCGGCCTTCGAGGCCGGCTTCCTGTCCAGCGCGCACGACGACGCCATCCTCGGCGAAACCGTGGACGCGGCGCGACGCGCGTTCGCGGCACTGTAAGCCGACAGCGGAGCGCCCGGAACATGGCCACGGAAGAGACCCGGGAACGCGCCCTGCCAGCGGGCGGCGTGTTCGAACGCGAACACTTCCCGGCCAGCAACCACGGCCGGCGCTTCCGCTGGTTCCGGGTGATCTTCCATCACGATGCACCGGCCGAGCGCAACTTCGACCTGCTGCTGATCGTGGCGATCATCGCCTCGGTGGTGGTGGTGATGCTCGACAGCGTGCCGTCCATCCGCGCGCGCTGGCACGGCCCGCTGTACGTGGCCGAGTGGGTATTCACCGCGCTGTTCCTGGCCGAGTACCTGGTGCGGCTATGGGTGGTGCGCAGTCCGCTGCGCTATGCCACCAGCTGGTTCGGCATCGTCGACCTGCTGGCGATCCTGCCGGCCTTCCTGTCGCTGTTGTTCCCGGCCAGCGTGTCGCTGGCGGTGGTGCGGGTGCTGCGGCTTCTGCGCATCTTCCGGATCCTCAAGCTTGTGGAGTATTCCAGCGAAGCCGGGATCCTGATCCACGCGCTGCTTCGCAGCCGCCGCAAGATCCTGGTGTTCATCACCACGCTGCTGACCATCACCGTGGTCTTCGGCGCGTTGATGTACGTGATCGAAGGCAGCGCGCACGGGTTCTCCAGCATCCCGGCCGGCATGTACTGGGCCGTGGTCACCATGGCGACGGTCGGGTACGGCGACATCGTGCCGGGCACCGCCGTGGGACGTTTCGTCGCATCGGCGCTGATCATCATCGGTTACAGCATCATCGCCGTGCCGACCGGCATCTACACCGCGGAGCTGGCACGCGGCATGCTCGCCAGCCGTCGCAAGGCCGTGCGTTGCCAGGAATGCGGGCTGCCGGAGCACGAAAGCGATGCGTGGCACTGCCGCCAGTGCGGGCACGCCCTGCCGGACGACGGCAACGACCACGGCGCCTGAAGCGCCGAGGCCGTCGCGCCCATGCGCGCCGGCGGCATCACCCCGCGGGCACCTCGTGTCGCGGCACGGTCACCCACGGATGACGTCATGTTCACCTTGCCTATGGGAACGTGAAAATTCACGGTGCATGTGCGCATGTCCGCGCGTGCCCGGCCAATTCCAACCAGGGAGGACCTTCCGCATGTACCCACCCACTCCATTGCCGTCGGCGCCAGTGACCTGGCAGGCGACGTTGCAGAACCAGTTGGGCGTGTACCTGCCCAACCTTCTGGGCGCCATCGCCATCCTGCTGGGCGGCTGGTTCGTCGCGCTGCTGCTGTCGGCGATCACCCGCAAGGGGCTGGCCAGCCTGCGCACCAACGAGCGCATCAACACCCAGACCGCCGCGCATTTCGACTACGAGCGCCTGGCGGGGCGGATCGTCTTCTGGGCGGTGCTGCTGCTGGCGGTGATCGGGATGTTCTCGGTGCTCAACGTCGATGGTGTCTCCGGCCCGCTGTCCACCCTCGCCAACACGGTGATGCTGTACGTGCCACGCCTGCTGATGGCGCTGCTGCTGGCGTTGCTGGCGTGGATCGTCGCCACCGTGGTCCGCGGCCTGGTCAATCGTGCACTGGGCGCCACCCGACTGGATGACCGGCTGTCCGAATCGGCGGGCATGGAGCCGGTATCCAACAGCATGGGCAATGTCGCCTACTGGCTGGTGCTGCTGCTGTTCCTGCCTGCCATCGTCGGCGTGCTGCAGATCGAAGGGCTGATGCTGCCGCTGTCGGACATGACCAGCAGCTTCCTCGGGATGCTGCCGAACATCTTTGCCGCGGTCATCATCGGCTTGGTCGGCTGGGTGATCGCCAAGGTCGTGCGCGGACTGGTGACCAACCTGCTGGCAACCACCGGTGTCGACAGGTTCAGCGCCAGCACCGAGGCGACCGAAGGCATGCACCTGTCCAGGCTCGGTGGCACGCTGGCATTCGTGCTGGTGATCGTGCCGACGCTGATCGCGGCACTGGACGCGTTGCGCATCGAGGCGATTTCCGCGCCGCTGACGCGCATGCTGGACGTGTTCCTGCAGGCCATCCCGAACATGCTGGCCGCCGCCGCCATCCTGCTGCTGGCCTGGTTCATCGGCCGCTTCGTCGCCGGGCTGGTGACCAAGCTGCTGGCCAACCTCGGCTTCGACCGGGTCCCGGAGCGCGTTGGCCTGGGACATGCCTTCACCGCCCCGACACGCAGCGTACCGGCCCTTGACTCCACCACGGGTTCGCCGCTGGAGACGCCGGTGCCGGCCACGACGAGCGTTGCCGGAACCGAGCCGCCGATCGTCGATGGCACCCGAATCAGCCGCGACGGGCTGGGCGATGGCAGCTTCTCGCTGTCGGACCTGGCGGGCAAGCTCGTGCTGTTCTTCATCATGCTGTTCGCCACGGTGGAAGCGGCCGGCATGCTCGGATTCGTCGGCGTGCATGAACTGCTGAGCACGTTCATCGCCTTCGGTGCCGACATCCTGCTGGGCCTGGTGATCTTCGTGATCGGCTACTGGCTGGCGGATGTCGCCGCCAGCGCGATCCAGCGCGCCAACCCCAACAACGCCGTGGGGCTGTCGCGGATCGCCCGCGTCGCGATCCTCGGGCTGGTGATCGCCATGGGCCTGCGGGCGATGGGCGTGGCCGACGACATCGTCAACCTGGCGTTCGGGCTGGTGCTTGGTGCGGTGGCCGTGGCAGTCGCACTGGCCTTCGGCCTGGGTGGCCGCGAGGCGGCCGGCAAGGTTGCCGACCGCTGGGCCAACCGCTACCTGTCGCGCCAGCGCGACGAGCTGTAACGACGGCGCAGCCCGCAGCTGCAACCGCGGCCCCGTTCCCACGTGGACGGGGCCGCTTTTTTCGCATAGGCCATGGTCTCCGCGCGTGGTGCGGCGCAGCACGAACCGCTAGACTGTGCGCCTTTCCACCCCCCATCGAGCACGCGCATGAGTCTTGGCCTGGTCAGCACCGGCAACAATCCGCCGGACGAAATCAACGTCATCATCGAGATCCCCAAGGACGCCGAGCCGGTCAAGTACGAGGTGGACAAGGAATCCGGCGCGATCTTCGTCGACCGCATCCTGTCCACGCCGATGCGCTACCCGTGCAACTACGGCTACATCCCGCACACGCTCTGCGGCGACGGCGATCCGGCCGACGTGCTGGTGATCCTGCCGCTGCCGCTGGTGCCCGGCAGCGTGATCCGCTGCCGTCCGGTGGGCGTGCTGAAGATGAGCGACGAGGCCGGCAGCGACGAGAAGCTGGTGGCCGTGCCGGTGGCCAAGACCTTCGCCGGCTATGCGCATGTCGAGGACATCGACCAAGTGTCCAGCCACTGGCTGGAGCGCATCGGCCACTTCTTCGAGCACTACAAGGACCTGGAGAAGGGCAAGTGGGTGAAGATCGATGGCTGGGCGGGCGCCGACGAGGCCAAGGCGATCATCAACGAGGCGGTCAAGCGCTTCGAGAAGATCCCGGACGCGGACAAGCCCAACTTCTGAGTCGCCGCCTGCTTCGGGCACCGGAAAAGCCGCGCAGTTGCGCGGCTTTTTCGTCGGCGCCGCGCCACTCAGCGACGGTGGTGGCTGGCGAATTCCGCAGCCATGCGGTCGATCAGCTTGCGCACCGCCGGCAACTGCCCGCGCCGTGACGGGTAGACGATGTGGATCAACTCCGGCCGCGGTTGCCAGTCGGGCAACACCTGCACCAGCGCCCCGCGCTCCAGGAGTTCCTCGCACACCAGCAACGGCAGCTGCACCACGCCCACGCCGGCGACCGCAGCCTCACGCAACGCGATCATGCCGCGCGTCACCAGCCGGGGCTGGTGGTTGATCGCCAGATGCGCGTCATCGGGGCCGTACAGGTCCCACAGGTGCTGGTTCTGCGGCAAGCCAAGGTCCATGCTCGGCAAGCACATCAATTCCGCCGGGGCGGTCGGCGTGCCCAGCCGCGCCAGCAGCGTCGGCGCGGCAACCAGTGACTGGCAGGATTCGCCCAGCACCTTCAGGACAAGGTCGGAGTCCTCCAGCGGCGGTCGCCGCACGCGGATCGCCAGATCGATGCCTTCCGCCACCGGGTCGACCGGGCGGCTGGTCGCGTCCAGGTGCACCTCCACGTCCGGATGCTCGCGCATGAACGCCGCGACCACGCGCCCGACCAGATAGTCGATCAGGGTTTCCGGACAGGACATGCGCACCACCCCGCGCGGCTCGCTGCGACTGCGGTCGATGGCCTCCACTGCGGCCTCGGCTTCGACCAGCATCGCCTTGGCATGCCCGAGGAACACCTGCCCCAGGTCGGTGACAGAGAACTGGCGAGTCGAGCGGTGCAGCAGGCGCACGCCGAGGCGCTCCTCGAGCTGGGCAACGCGCCGGCTCAGCTTCGACTTGGGGATGCCCAGCGCGCGCCCGGCCGGCGCGAAACCACCGTGCTCGACGACTTTGGCGAAGTAGTAGAGGTCGTTGAGATCGTGCATGGGCGGGCGGCAAGGAAGGCCACCGCATCATTGTTCACCTGCTGGAACGATGCAACCTGATTCCGCTGGGTACCGGAGGCGCATGCCCGCCCCTACCTTGACAGTCGGACACACGAGGGCCTCGCGCCCGGGACACAGGCAGAACCATGAAAAGCATCCTCAAGATCGGCAACGCGCCGCAGCGCCACTGGGTCGGCGACGGCTTTCCGGTGCACGGAATGTTCGGCTACAACGACGCGGATGTTCCCGCGCGCAGCCCGTTCCTGCTGCTGGACTACGCCGCACCGACCGAGTTCACGCCCAATACCGGACAACCGCGTGGTGTCGGCCAGCACCCGCACCGCGGCTTCGAGACGGTCACCATCGTCTACGAAGGCGAGGTGCAGCATCGCGACTCCACCGGCAGGGGCGGCGTGATCGGCCGCGGCGACGTGCAGTGGATGACCGCCGGCAGCGGCATCCTGCACGAGGAGTTTCATTCCGAGCGCTACAGCCGCGAAGGCGGGCCCTTCGAAATGGTGCAGCTGTGGGTCAATCTGCCGGCCAGCGCCAAGATGAGCCCGCCGGGCTACCAGGCGATCCTGGATGCCGACATTCCCACGCTGCCGCTTGGCGACGGCGCCGGCCAGGTGCGGGTGATCGCAGGCGATCACGCCGGCCATGCCGGGCCGGCACGCACCTTCAGCCCGATGAACGTGCTCGATGTGCGGCTGGCTGCAGGCGCATCGGTCTCGTTGCCGCAGCCGGAGGGCTGGAGCACGCTGCTGGTGGTGCTGGACGGCACCGTGCAGGTCAACGGCGATGCGGTGTTGCGGCGCGCGCAGGTCGCAACCCTGTCCACAGCCGGCAGCGATGTGCGGATCGAGGCCAATGCCGACGCCAGGTTGCTGCTGCTGGCCGGAGAGCCCATCGACGAGCCGGTGGTCGGCTACGGGCCGTTCGTGATGAACAGCCAGGCCGAGATCATCCAGGCCATTGCCGACTTCAACAGCGGTCGTTTCGGGCGTATGTGACCGGCAGCAACACTCCTGTTGCAATGACGCTTGCGGAAAAACGAACGGGGCCGCCTCTGGCAGCCCCGCTATTGAAGAAAGCCGCGCGCTGCGGCGAGCGTCAGCGCTGCACCGGCAACGGCTGGCTGCTGCCGGCCTGGAAGGGGAAGCGCGAGAAGATCGCCGCGATCGAGGCGTCGACCTCGGCCGCGCGCTGCTGTGCATCACGGCTGACCACGCGACCGATCGCATCACCGGTCCACACCATGTGGTTGCGACGGGCGTCGACCAGGTCGACGCTCAAGGTGCCCTCGGTGTAGCGACTGACGCGGGCCTCGTCATACCAGACCGGCACCGCCACGTAGCGGCGGAAACGGTAGTCGTAATAGAAGCGCACGTCCTGGCGCGGCTGCGTGTAGACCTGGCTGCGCTCCTGCATGTAGCCCTGGAAATTGACGCGCAGATCCGGAGACTCCGCGCTGTAGCGGTAGCCGCGAGCTTCCATCTCGCGCTGGATGTTCATCTTGATGCGCTCGCTGATCCAGTTCGAGTAACCGGACTCCTCCATCGCGATCGGCTCGTACCAGCTCCAAGTGCGGTACTGGCCGAAGTTGGCTTGCGGGTCGACATCGGTGCGCACCTGCGGGCCGGTCGCGCAGGCGGCCAGCAGCAGGACGAAGGCGGCAACGAACCCGGCGGGCACGAAGCGGCGCAGGCGGTGCATGGTCATGGCAGCACTCCAGAGCGGGTGTGAATGGCTTGACTGTAAGGAACCAAGCGGCTACCCCGGGTGAATGCCGGCCATCGGTCGGGCCCATGTTGCCCGCCGTTCATGCATTCAGCGGCCGCGCGCGCGCACCACCGTCAACCCGATCAGGCGCGAGACCACCACGGCGATGTAACCGACACCGGCGAACTGCTCGATCATCACCAGCGCGCGCGCCGCCGGGGTCAGCGGCACGATGTCGCCGACGCCGACGCCCGAAAGCGTGGTGAAGCTGAGGAACAGCAGCTCCATCCAGGTACGCGCGCGATCCGGCTCCAGCATTCCGGAAAAGCTGCCGGGAACCCAGTACTGGCAGGCCGCGTACAGATAGCCGAACCCCCACGCCAGCAGGGTGAAGGTGGCCCCGGCAGCGAACAGTTCGTCGCGCGTCACCTGATGGTCGGACATCATGTAGGCGATCAGGCCTGCCGCCGCGTACAGGTACAACAGGGCCTCCAGCAATGCCATCCACGGTAGCAGTTCGCCCAGGTGCAGCACGATCCCGGCCAGGGTCAGCGCCATGGCCGGCAGCGCCAGCAACCAGCCCACGGCACTGTGCGCGGGACTGCGGGTGATGACACGCAGCGCCAGAATCACCACCAGCAAGGTGATGGCGCTGAACACCAGCCGTCCGGTGGTCCCGTCCAGAACGACGTACAACGGCAGGCTCAGCAATTGCACCGCGAGCAACGCCGCGGAGGGATGCCGTTTCAGCAGCGTCGGCCACCGCCGGCGCATCGTCTCGCCTTGCTTCATCACCCGTTGGCCTTCGATCGGACGTCATGGCCATCATGACGCGGCGACATGGCCTCCGCAAAGCAACCGCACTGGCCGGCGGGACAGGGGCATCGACATCACTCCGGGTGGTAGACCTCGCTGCCGGCTTCGCGGAACTCGGCCGACTTTGCCTCCATGCCGGCCTTGAGCGCGTCGTCTTCGCTCATGCCGTGTTCGGCGGCGTAGTCGCGCACGTCCTGGGTGATCTTCATCGAACAGAAGTGCGGGCCACACATCGAGCAGAAGTGCGCCTGCTTGTGCGCATCCTTCGGCAGGGTCTCGTCGTGGTATTCCATCGCCCGCTCGGGGTCGAGGCCGAGGTGGAACTGGTCCTGCCAGCGGAACTCGAAGCGCGCCTTGCTCAGGGCGTTGTCGCGCACCTGCGCGCCGGGATGCCCCTTCGCCAGGTCCGCGGCGTGGGCGGCGATCTTGTAGGCCATGATTCCCTCGCGCACGTCCTCGCGGTTGGGCAGGCCCAGGTGCTCCTTCGGCGTGACGTAGCAGAGCATCGCGGTGCCGTACCAGCCGATCATCGCCGCGCCGATGGCGCTGGTGATGTGGTCGTAGCCCGGCGCGATGTCGGTGGTCAGCGGCCCCAGCGTGT
>JAUNRQ010000059.1 GCA_030535605.1 Pseudoxanthomonas suwonensis | reverse complement strand
TGCTGGAGATGGAAAAGGGCATGGTGGTGCAGTCCGGCAACGATGCCTCGATCGCATTGGCCGAGCACGTCGCCGGCAGCGAGGAAGCCTTCGCCCAGTTGATGAACGCCTACGCGAAGAAGATCGGGATGAGCAGCTCGAACTTCGTCAACCCGCACGGCCTGCCGGCCGAGGGCCACATCACCACCGCGCGCGATCTGGCGATCCTCGGCCGCGCACTGGTGCGGGACTTTCCCGAGGCCTATGCCTTCAACAGCATCAGGGAATTCACCGTCGGCCCGATCACCCAGCCGAACCGCAACCTGCTGCTGTGGCGTGATCCGTCGGTGGACGGCATCAAGACCGGCCACACCTCCAGTGCCGGCTACTGCCTGCTGGCCTCGGCGCAGCGCGGCGAGCAGCGGCTGATTTCGGTGGTGATGGGCTCGACCAGCGAGAACCAGCGCGCGGTCGATTCGCAGGCATTGCTCAACTGGGGTTTCCGCTTCTACGAAACCAACGAACTGTTCGCCGCCGATGCCGTCATCACCACCCATCGCGTGTGGAAGGGCAAGGTCAACGAGGTCAAGCTCGGCGTGGCAGCACCGATGCTGGTGTCGACCCCGCGTGGCCGCTACGACCAGCTCAAGCCGAGCATGGACGTGCCGGCGGTGTTGATCGGCCCGATCGAAAAGGGCCAGCAGATCGGCACGGTCAAGATCAGCCTCGACGACGGCGTGATCGCCGAAGCGCCGCTGGTGGCGCTGGAAGCAGTGCCCGAGGCCGGCTTCTTCAAGCGCCTGTGGCATGACCTGCTGATGTGGTGGGAGTCGGTCTGAGCGACCGGGCGATCGCCTAGGGGCACCGGTCCGGCGCCGGTGCTGTCCGTTTTCGGGGCCGGTTTTCGTAATTGGAAGGACACGGGTGGCAACCCGTGCGTCCCCATCCCGGAAACCAGAGGGCTCCACGAATGAACATTGCATGCAACCGCGGCGCACTTGTCGCCGCATTGGCGGCGGGGGTCGCCGCGGCCCTGTGCGCGGCGCCGGCACACGCCCAGCGCGGCAGCGCGCAACAGCAGCGCGCCCAGCAGATGAACGAAATCCCGGTCTGCAGCCGCAATCTCGGCAGCATTTCGGTGATGGAAGCCGAAGGCGGCCGCAACTGGTGGTCAGGCCAGCAGCTGCCGGCGCCGTCGGCACTGATCAAGGTGTTCGTCAACCGGTCGCGCTGTTTCACCCTGGTGGATCGCGGTCGCGGCCTGGGCGCGGCGATGGGCGAGCGTGAACTGGGCGCGTCCGGCCAACTGCGCAACCGTTCCAACATCGGTGCCGGACAGATGCGCGCGGCCGACTACGTGATGATCCCGGACCTGATCTCGCGCAACTCCAATGCCGGTGGCAGTGGAGTCGGCGGCCTGCTTGGCGGGCTGATCGGCGGCCGCGCCGGCGCGGTGGTCGGCGGGCTCAACGTGCGCAGCAGCAGCGCCGACGTGGTGTTGACCGTCACCGACGTGCGCTCGACCGAACAGGTGGCGATGGCCGAGGGCAGCGCCCGCAAGAACGACCTGAGCTGGCGCGGCGGTGGCGCGCTGTTCGGCAGCCGCGGCATCGGCGGCGCCGGGCTGTCGGGCTACACCAACACCGAGATCGGCCAGGTCATCACCCTGGCGTACCTGGATGCCTACACGCGGCTGGTGCAGGACTTGGGCGGCTTGTCCGGCAACCCTGCCGCCAGCAACGTGCACCAGGCCGTGACCATGATCCGCCCCGGCCGGCTGCTGGCCAATCCCGCGGGCACCGGGCGCGCGGTCCGCGACCTCGACGTCGGCATGATGCTGTACCCCACCGGCAACAAGGAGGGGATGATGTGGGAAGTCGAGGACGAGCTGGGCAACCGCGGCTGGGTCAGTTCGAGCCTGGTGGAACTCAGCAAGTAGCGCCGTGTGGCGGTCGTGCCGGCAGGCGGCGCGGGCTCGTGGCCGCGTCGTTGCCGGTCGCCGCTGCGCGTGCGCCGGGGCCGGCCGCTTGCCGGCTCAGCGCGACTGTCTTCGCCACGCCTGCGGGCGGGTGAAGTCGTCGCGCCAGATGCCGGCACGCTCGCGCTGCGCCTGCAACTCTTCCCGCGTGTAGTCCTCGCCGTCACCGCTGCGTCCGTAGGCCACCGCCCAGCCGTTGCGCACCAGCCACCGCGACAGCGATTCCTCGCCCGCGTGGCAGGTGGCCAGCACGCGCCGGTAGCGGTCCCGGCCGTGCACGTCGCAGTGCACCGGCCGCTGCCGCAGATGCGTGCGCAACGCGGTGATGGCCTCGCGCCCGCATGGCCACGGCGCATCGGCCGGACCGCACTGCTGGGCGAATTCCGGCGCATCCAGGCCGTCGATGCGCAGGCGGTGGCCGTCCAGCTCCCAAGTGTCGGCGTCGAGGATCCGTGGAACACCCTGCAGCACCGCCGGCAGCGCATCGACCGGACCGTTGCTGTCGTGTTCCTGCGTCAGCCACCATGCCAGTGCGAGCAATAGCACCAGCACCAGCGCATGGCCGAGGCTGCGCCAGCCACGGGCACTCATCGGCAGGTGATCCGGCCGCGGGCGGACTTGGGATTGCTGCGCATGCCCGCATAATGCCCGGATGGACATCCATTCCGACAACCCCGAGCACGGCTTCCAGTTTCCTGGCGAATTCGAACTCACCGCCATGGGCGCGGCCAGCGCCAACCTGCCGGCGGTATTGCCGGCGCTGCTGGCCGATGCCGGCGTGCGCCTGGTCACCGAAGACGTGCAGACCCGTGCGTCCTCGGCCGGCAATTACGTGTCCGTGCGCCTGCGCTTCCACGCCGAATCCCGCGAGCAGTACGAAGCCGCGCATGCGGCCCTGCGCGCGCATCCCGAAGTGAAGTGGACGCTCTGACACGGACCGCGTCGGTGCCCGCGGCTGCACCGCGGCCTTGCCTGCTGCGCGACCTTGGCCGCCGGCCTTACGCGCCGGTGTGGCGGGCGATGCAGGCCTTCACCGATGCACGCGATGCCGACACCGCGGACGAGTTGTGGCTGGTCGAGCACGACCCGGTGTTCACCCTCGGCCAGGCTGGCAAGCCCGAGCACGTGCTGATGCCCGGCGGGATTCCCGTGGTGCAGGTCGACCGCGGCGGCCAGGTGACCTATCACGGCCCCGGGCAGATCGTCGCCTATCCGCTGCTGGACCTGCGGCGGCTGGGCATGGGCGTGCGCGACTACGTGTGCCGGATCGAGCAGGCGATCATCGACACCTTGGGCGAGTGGAACATCCTCGCCCAACGGCGCGAAGGTGCGCCGGGGGTCTACGTGGCCGGCGCAAAGGTCGCCGCGCTGGGCATTCGCGTGCGTCGCGGCTGCAGCTTCCACGGCCTGGCCTTCAACATCGCCATGGACCTGGAGCCGTTCGCGCGCATCAACCCCTGTGGGTATGCCGGCCTGCAGGTCGTGGCCATGGCCGACTTGGGTGGCCCGGCATCGATGGGCGCGGTCAAGCCGGTGCTGGTGCAGGAGCTGGCGCGGCAATTCGGCCTGTCCCTGCAGCCGGCCGACGACGTGCTTCCCGACCCGCTCGCGGTGCCCGCGTGACCGGGGCCCGGGGCGTGATTGGCCGTCGCACCGGCCATCGGCGCTAAAATGGCGGGATGAACGAGGAAAGCCGCGCCATCCCGCTGTCCGTGGTCGAGCCGGACACCGCTCCCGCCAGCCTGCAGCCGGGGGTCAAACAGGTCGCGGACGAAAAGATCGGGCGTTCGCCCGTGCAGTTCGTGGATGCCCCGCAGTTGCGCAAGCCGTCGTGGATCCGGGTGCGCATTCCCAGCGGCAACGCGGTGCAGAAGCTGAAGTCCAAGCTGCGCGAGAACCGGCTGGTGACCGTCTGCGAAGACGCCTCTTGCCCCAACATCCACGAGTGCTTCAGCCACGGCACTGCCACGTTCATGATCATGGGCGAGGTCTGCACCCGGCGCTGCAGCTTCTGCGACGTCGCCCACGGCCGGCCCAGGCCGCTGGACGCCGACGAGCCGCGGCGGCTCGCGCAGACCATCGCCGACATGGGCCTGCGCTACGTGGTCATCACCAGCGTGGACCGCGACGACCTGCGCGATGGTGGCGCGCAGCACTTTGTCGATTGCATCCGCCAGACGCGCGCGGCAGTGCCCGGCATCAAGGTCGAGATCCTCACCCCGGACTTCCGCGGCAAGGGCCGCATGGAGCGGGCGTTGGCGATCCTCGCCGAATCGCCGCCGGACGTGTTCAACCACAACGTCGAGACGGTGCCCGAGCTCTACCGCAACGTGCGCCCCGGTGCCGACTACCAGTGGTCGCTGACCCTGCTGAAGATGTTCAAGGCCCGGCACCCCGAGGTGGCGACCAAGTCCGGGATCATGCTTGGCCTGGGCGAGACGCTGGAGCAGGTCCACGGCACGCTGCGCGACCTGCGCGCGCACGACGTGGACATGATCACCATCGGCCAGTACCTGCAGCCCTCGCCGGCGCACCATCCGCTGTTGCGCTACTGGACGCCGGAGGAATTCAAGGCGCTGGAGGAGTTCGGCATGGCGCTGGGCTTCACCCATGTCGCCTCCGGCCCCATGGTCCGCTCCAGCTATCACGCCGACCGTCAGGCGATCGAGGCCGGGGCGGTCGCCTGAGCCACGCCATCGCCCTCGGCAGGGGTTCAGATTTCGCGCCAATGGCTTGCTAGAGTGGTCGGCCCGTGCAACTTTCGGCACGTCCGGCGGTCTGCTGCTTGATGCAGGCTGGTCCTGCTGTCCCCCGCAAACGGGCCGCCGGCCCGGAGAGTCCCGAATGAAGCTGTCCCGTCCCCTGCTCGCCCTGATGCTGACCCTGCCGCTGGCGCTGGGCGCGCGTGCCGATGCGCCCGCGCCGACCGCGCTGGCCCCGTTGCAGGGTTCGCCGGTGCAAAGCCAGGCGATGCAGAACGTCTACGGCCTGCTGTCCAACAGCCGCCTGGCCTACCGCCCGCGGGCGCTGGACGCGGCCATGGTCGAGGACGTGTTCAAGCGTTATCTGGAAGCGCTGGACCCGGCGAAGATGTTCCTCACCGCCGATGACGTCGCCGGTTTCCAGCGCTGGAAGTCCAACCTCGCCGCCAGCATCCGCGCCGGCGACACCGCCGCGGCCTACGCCATCTTCGATGTCTACAAGCAACGCGCCGAGGCGCGGCTGAACCATGCCCGCGGCCTGCTGGCGCAGGACATCTTCCAGTTCGACGGCGACGAGCGCTGGTACTACGACCGCAAGGACGCCGCTTGGGCGAGCGACGCGACCGAGCTGGACGCGCTGTGGCGTCAGTCGGTGCGCAACGACTGGCTGCGCCTGCAGCTGGCCGGACGCAAGCCAGAGGAGATCCGCACCACCCTGGACCGCCGCTACCAGCGCAACATCCGCGATCTGGGCGAGCTCAAGGGCGAGGACATCTTCCAGACCTTCATGAACGCCTACGCCGGTGCGGTGGATCCGCATACCGCGTACTACAACCCGCGCAATGCCGAGCTGTTCGACCAGCAGATGTCGCTGTCGCTGGAGGGCATCGGCGCGGTGCTGCAGCGCCAGGACGAAGTGGTGGTGATCCGCGAGATCGTGCCCGGTGGACCGGCGGCGCTCAGCGGCAAGCTCAAGCCCGGTGACCGCATCGTCGGCGTCGGCCAGGGTGCGGGCGGTGCGGTCGAGGACGTGATCGGCTGGCGCATCGACGACGTGGTCGAGAAGATCAAGGGCCCCAAGGACACCGTGGTGCGCCTTGACGTGATCCCGGCCGAGGCCGGGTTGGACAGTCCGCCGGCACGCATCAGCATCACCCGCGCGCGGGTGCGGCTGGAAGAGCAGGCCGCCAAGTCCGAGGTCATCGAAATCCCGGCCGTGGGTGATCTGCCGCTGCGGCGCATCGGCGTGATCAAGCTGCCGGCGTTCTATTCCGACTTCGAGGGTCGCCGGCAGAACAACGGCGATTACGCCTCGGCCACGCGTGACGTCGAGCGCATCCTGCGCGGCTACCGCGGCGAGGGCGTGGATGGCGTGGTGCTGGATCTGCGCCGCAATGGCGGCGGTTCGCTGAGCGAGGCGATCGAGCTGACCGGTCTGTTCATCGAAGGCGGCCCGGTGGTACAGGTGCGCCAGTCGGGGGGCCGCGTAAGCGTGGAATCCGACGGCAGCGACGCGGTCGCCTGGGGTGGCCCGCTGGCGGTGCTGATCGACCGCGCGTCGGCCTCGGCCTCGGAGATCTTCGCCGGCGCCATCCAGGATTACGGCCGCGGCCTGGTGATCGGCGAGAACAGCTTCGGCAAGGGCACGGTGCAGAACCTGGCCGACCTCGACCGCTGGCCCGGCCGCCAGACCGAGCCGCTGGGCCGGGTCAAGCTGACGGTGGCGCAGTTCTTCCTGCCCGGTGGCGCCAGCACCCAGAACCGCGGCGTGGTGCCGGACATCGCCTTCCCGGTGACCGTCGACGCCAGTGAATACGGCGAGAGCACCTACGACAACGCGATTCCGTGGACCCGCATCACCGCGGTTCCGCATGCGCGCTACGGCGAGTTCGCCGGCATGCTGCCGCGTCTGCAGGCGCGACACGATGCGCGCGTGGCGCGCGACGTGGAGTGGCAGTGGTGGTTCGAGGACGTGGCCGAATCGCGCGCCGAGCGCGAGAAGAAGTACGTCAGCCTGAACCTTGCCGAGCGCCGTGCCGAGCGCGAGCGCCAGGAAGCCAAGCGCAAGCAGCGCCAGGAGCGCCGGCAAGCGCTGGGGCTGCCGCTGGACCCGCTGGCCGAGGGTGCTTCCGACGACGGCCTGTCCGCGGCCGAGCGCAACGTGGTCGAGGATGCGCGTCGCGAGAAGGCCGCGGAGAAGGCGCCCGATCCGCTGCTGCGCGAGTCCGCGGCGATCCTCGCCGATGCCACCTTGCTGCTGCGCGCCGATCCGGAGCTTGCCGGCGAAGTGCTGACCAGCACTCGCGGTCGCGACGGACGCTGGGTGCGCTGAGCCGCGCGGGCGCCCCCGGCGCACCCCCCGGCGCCCGATAGCCCGCGGCTGCCGTACCCGCATTTGCGCCGTGCGTGGGTGTTAGCGTCGATGCTGCGCAGGCGAACGCCCGCCCCATTCCCATCGTGAGGATGCCCGCGCTGGCGTGTTCCGCACGCGGGCAAGCAACCGGCGCTTGCACAGGCCTGTCCGGCCGGCCTGCGGGTTGCGGCGTCCGCCAGCGGCAACGCCTGGGCCGGGCGCATGCAGGTGCCTCCGATGCCTCATCCCGCCGTGGCAGCCGGCCCGGCCTGCCGCATCCCCGTGCGGCGAAACAACCAGTGTCCCGGCGCTTACACTTTGTCACCGCATACCGCCGAGCCACCATGCAAACCACCGCGCGCCCGTTGCACGTCGTGCTGGCGCTCATCGCCCTGTACCTGATCTGGGGCTCGACCTACCTTGGCATCCGCTTCGCGCTGGAGGGCGGCTTCGCGCCGCTGACGATGGCCGGCATCCGTTTCCTGATCGCCGGCGGGTTGATGTTCGCGGTGCTGCGCTTCCGGGGCGTGGCCGCGCCGACCCGCGCGCAGTGGCGCAACGCCGCGGTCATGGGTGCGCTGCTGCTGGGACTTGGCAATGGTCTGGTCAGCATCGCACAGCAATGGGTGTCCTCGGGCATGGCCGCGGTGGCGGTGGCCTCGGCGCCGCTGTGGATGGGGCTGTTCGCGACCCTGCGCGGCGAGCGACCGGGGCCGCTGGAGTGGGTCGGCCTGGCGATCGGCTTCATCGGCGTGCTGTGGCTCAATGCCGGCTCCTCGCTGACCGCAAGCAAGCTTGGCCTCGTGTTGCTGCTGATCGCGCCGCTGGCGTGGTCGTTCGGTTCCATCTGGAGCCGCGGGCGCGACCTGCCATCGCCGTTCATGACCGCCGCATCGCAAATGCTGTGCGGTGGTGCGCTGATGTTCGCCGCCGGATTGCTGCTGGGCGAGCACGTCGAACTGACGCCGACCGCAAAGGGCGTGTGGGCGCTGGCCTATCTGGTGGTGTTCGGTTCGATCATCGGTTTTTCCGCCTACATCTGGTTGCTGCGCCATGTGCGCCCGGCGCTGGCCGGCAGCTACGCCTACGTCAATCCGGCGATCGCCGTGCTGCTGGGGATGAGCCTGGCAGGCGAGCGCTTCTCGCCCACCGATCTGGTGGCCATGGGCGTGATCGTTACTGGCGTGCTCGGGATCACGGTCGGCAAGGCGTGGCGACCGCGGGTCCGCACCAGGCCGTAGGCGCGGAGCGATTCGCGAGCGGCTGTCGGTCTTGCGCCAGGGTTTATCGCGAATGAATTCGCTCCCACGGGCGCGGCCTGCATCGCCATCACCGCGGCTTGCCGGTGCGCCGGCTAAGCTGGACGCGATCCCGGACCGGTCCGAACCCATGCCACCGTTGCGATTGCCGCGCATCCGCGATTGCGAGGTCACCGACGAAGCCGTCTGGCGGCAGCGGCGTCGCCTGCTGGCGGGCATGACCGCCGCGGCATTGTTGCCGGCCTGTCGTCGCGGCGAGGACGCAGCCACTGCGCCGGACGCAGCGGCCCCGGCCTTTCCGCAAAGTGCTGATGGCCACCGCAGCGACGAGCCGCTGACCCGTTACGAGGACGTCACCGGCTACAACAACTTCTACGAATTCGGCAGCGGCAAGGGCGATCCGGCGGCCGCGGCCAAGACCCTGCGCACCGCACCGTGGTCGGTGGCGGTGCTGGGCGAATGCGCCAGGCCCGGCAACGTGCCGCTGGAGACGCTGCTGGCCGGCATCGGGCAGGAACAGCGCATCTACCGCCTGCGTTGCGTCGAGGGCTGGTCGATGGTGATTCCGTGGGACGGCGTGCCGCTGGCGCAGGTGCTGCGTCGCTTCGAACCGACGGCGGCGGCGAAGTTCGTCGCCTTCACCACCCTTGCCGATCCCGATCAGATGCCGGGCGTGCGCCGGCCGACACTGGATTGGCCGTATCGCGAAGGCCTGCGCATCGACGAGGCCATGCATCCGCTGGCGTTCCTTGCCACCGGCGTGTACGGCCAGCCGCTGCCGCAGCAGAACGGCGCGCCGCTGCGGCTGGTGGTGCCATGGAAGTACGGCTTCAAGAGCATCAAGTCGATCGTCGCGATCGAGTTCACGCACGCGATGCCCTACACCAGCTGGAACGCATTACAGCCCCAGGAATACGGTTTCCACGCCAACGTCAACCCGGACGTCGACCACCCGCGCTGGAGCCAGCGCAGTGAACGGCGCATTGCCGGCACCGCCGCCAGCCTGCTGGCCGAGCGCATCCCCACGCGCCTGTTCAATGGCTACGCGGAGCAGGTGGGTTCGCTGTATGCGGGGATGGATCTGCGGCAGTGGTACTGAGCACGATGCGCGTCACCACCGCCCGCCGATGTTGGTGCTGCATGTCGCGGCCTGGTCGTCGGCGCCGCACGCCGGGGCGATGATGGCTGCTGCCAGAGTGCTGGCGCACCTGCTGTGCGCGCTACCGCTCGCGTGGCTCGGCTGGCAGATGCTCGCCGTGCTGCAAGGCGGAAGCCACGCCTTGGGCGCCGATCCGGTGGCCGCAACCATCCATCACCTCGGCATCTGGGCGCTGCGCCTGCTGCTGCTGACGCTGGCGATCACGCCGCTGCGGCAGATGACCGGCGCACACGCATTGACCGGCTATCGGCGCATGCTTGGCCTGTGGACGTTCGCGTATGCCAGCCTGCACCTGGGTGCCTACGTGCTGCTGGACCTGCGCGGCTTCTGGATGCAGGTGTTCGAGGACATCGCCAATCGCCCGTACATCACCGTCGGCTTCCTTGCGTGGCTGCTGCTGGTGCCGCTGGCTTTGACCTCGACCCGTGGCTGGATGCGACGCCTGGGTCGCCACTGGGGCCGGCTGCATCGGCTGGTGTATCCGGTCGCGGCGCTTGCGGTGCTGCACTTCTGGTGGCGGGTCAAGGCCGATACCGCCGAACCGGCACTGTATGCGGTGCTGCTTGCCCTGCTGCTGGGCTGGCGACTGTGGTGGCGCGTGACGCGCCGCCGCGCATAGGGCTCGGGTACCTCGCGGGGATGTCCGCGGTCATCAATGCGAGGGCCGCCTGACGCAGCCTTTCGACCGTCGGTGCACAACGGTTCCTGGCCATCGCCGAGCGTGGCTGATGCCCCGCCGTCGGGCCACGCCGTTGTCCGTGCCGAAGGCGCTGATCGTCCACGCCGGCTCGGTCGGCAGCGTGCTGTTGCATGCCCCTGCGAAGGACGCGTGGATCGCCGGTACCGTCAACCTCGCCGGCCACCCGCAACCCGCGGTGCGGGCGATGTTGCGATTGCCGGGTTGATCGCGCGCCGCATCAAACCGCGCGCAGCGCCTCGGTGACCGGGATGCGGGCCGCGCGCAGGGCGGGGAACAGGCCGCCCACGAGGCCGATGCCCAATGCCCACTTGATGCCGGTCCACAGCAGCGTCGGTGTGACCTCGAAGGCGAACATGACCTGGCTGAAGTTGGCGCTGAGGGTCGAGACGCTGTAGCCGTTGAACACCAGCCACGCCAGTGCGCCGCCGATGAGGCCACCGAGCAGTGCCAGCAGCATCGTTTCCAGCATCACTGCCACCACCACCGGCAAACCGCGGAATCCCAGCGCCCGCAGGGTGGCGATTTCGCGGGCGCGGGTGGCCACCGCGGCGTACATGGTATTGAGCGCGCCGAACACCGCGCCGATGGCCATGATCGCGCCGATCACGGTGCCGAG
>JAUNRQ010000022.1 GCA_030535605.1 Pseudoxanthomonas suwonensis | reverse complement strand
ATCCACCGAAGCCGTTCTCCAATAATCAGTGGTCCGAAGAAGTCGAGCAGGTCAGACCGGGCTCCGATACCGTCGTGTTTCCACTGTGCTCGCCATTCATCCGCCGTGGCGGGGCGGCTTCGGCCTCTCCCGCATGCGGGAGAGGTGAAGCGCGTGCGCCATGGCTTCGGCGGACCGCTTCTTCAACGAGCAACCTGTGCACGCGGCGCACGCGTCGAATGCGGAAGGTCGCGCCGTGCTCGCTGTCCCCAACCGGGTTCCGACCGTGGGTGCTGGCGACACAGGTGAAGCTTGCCCCGTTGCGTCGACGGGTGTTTGTGGCTGCTCGCCACCTCAACCGGCGCCTCGCCCATTTTCTCTCCCGCGCACGCGAGAGGCCCGGGTTGAGGAATGGCCGAAGGAATACGTCCCCCGCGGCCCCCATCGACCCGCGACGGGCTCAATCCTGGCTGTTGAGACCGGTCATGCCGAGGATGTTGTAGCCGGCGTCGACATGGGTGACTTCGCCGGTCACGCCGGAGGCCAGGTCCGAGCACAGGAACGCGGCGACGTTGCCGACGTCTTCGATGTTCACCGTGCGCCGCAGCGGGGCGTTCTCTTCGACGTGGCCGAGGATCTTGCGGAATCCGCCGATGCCGGCCGCGGCCAGGGTCTTGATCGGGCCAGCGGACACGGCGTTGACGCGGATGCCTTCCGGGCCGAGGTTGTAGGCAAGGTAGCGCACCGTCGCTTCCAGCGAAGCCTTGGCCACGCCCATCACGTTGTAGCCTTCCAGCGCCCGCTCGGCGCCGAGGTAGCTCAGGGTCAGGATCGAGCCCTTGCGTCCGGCCATGTGCGGGCGTGCCGCCTTGGCGAGCGCCGCCAGCGAGTAGGCGGAAATGTCATGGGCGATGGCGAAGTTCTCGCGGGTCAATCCGTCGAGGAACTGGCCGGCGATGGCCTCGCGCGGGGCGAAGGCGATGGCATGCACGAGGATGTCGAAGCCGTCGCTCCAGCGCTGCGACAGGGCGTCAAAGCAGGCATCGATCTGGGTGTCGTCGGCCACGTCCAGCGGGATCACGATGTCGCTGCCGAGTTCGGCGGCCGCCTTTTCCACGCGCGGCTTGAGTTTGTCCGTCTGGTAGGTGAAGGCCAGTTCCGCGCCTTCGCGGTGCATGGCCTCGGCAATGCCGCTGGCGATGGAACGGTCACTGGCGATGCCGGTAATCAGCGCGCGCTTGCCTTTCAGGAAACCCATGGTGTGCTCTCGATTGCGGGGTGAATTGTGCAAGTTTGCCATGCCGGCACGGGCAGGTCGCCGCTGCCCGTGGCCGAGCGGCCAGGCCGTGCGCGTCGGCTCAGTCCGCGTCCAGGCGCAGGACTTGTCCGGGACGCAACACGCTGGCCGGGTGCAGGCCATTGCGGCGCAGCAGTTCGGCGATCGGCACGCCATGGCGGCGGGCGATGGCACCGGCGGTGTCGCCCGGTTCGACGGTATGGGTACGAACGCCAGCGCTGGCGATGCCGTCCGTCGCCGCCGTGCTGGCCAGCGCCGCTGCCGACGACGGGGCGAGGATGCGCGTGCTTCGCAACGCGGCGATGTTGCCACCGGCCAATGCAGGATTGAGCCGGCGAATGCGTTGCGCGTTGTAGCCGTGGCGATTGGCCCAGTCGTCCAGGCTGCGGGTGCCTTGCGGCAGCTCGATGCCGGTGTAGGTCGGCACTTCGCGCTGCATGGCCGTGCGCCATTGCGGGCGATCGTCGGCTTCGTCGAGCACGCAGGCCAATGCATGCAGCTTGCGCACGTAGGCCCGGGTGATGTCGGGGATGCCGCCGAGCTTGGCCGGATCGGCATTGACCACGCGTTGGCCACTGCGGCGGATGGCGCCGAGGATGCGGTTTTCCCCGGCGTTGTAGCCCATGACCGCCAGTTCCCAGTTGCCGCCGAACAGCCCGTACAAGGTGCGCAGATAGCGCACCGCCGCGCGCGTGGAGTCAACCGGCGACAGGCGCCCGTCGTATCCACCGCGCATCGGGATGCCTTGGTTTCGTGCGGTGATGCCGATGAACTGCCACATTCCCAACGGCCCGCTGGGGCTGCGCGCGTCCGGGCGGTAGCCGCTTTCGACGAACGGGATCAGGGCGAACTCGGTCGGCAGGCCGGCGTCAAGCAACTCGTCGACCACGTAGCCGAACAGGGGCAGCACGTCGCGCTGGCTGTCACTCAGGTGGCCGGGCGCGTGGGCGAAGTGGCGTCGCCAGCGGCTGGTCTCGGCGGCGCTGCAGTTCTTGTCGGCGAGGCCGTCGCGGAAGCGCTGGTAGATGTCCGCGCCGGTGCGGCGGCCGCTCGACGGCGGCGCGGGCATTGCGCCTTCAGCGATGCCGGTGTCACTGGCAGCGGCGCCGGAACCGTCGGCAACGGGAAGTTCAAGCGCTGCGGATGCATTGCCGATGGGGCTGGTGGCCGTGGCCCAGGCTGGCCAGGCCAGCAGCACGCACGCCGATCCGGCATGCAGCAGGTGACGGATGCTCATGCGCGGAACCCGTCCTTCCAGCGCCGCAGGGCGGCAAAGGTGGCGACGCGGTCCGCGGCAGGTCGGCCCTCGTGGCGGGCAACGGCCTGGATCACCTCGGGCACGTCGATGCGCAGGAACGGATTGCAGGCGCGTTCGCTTTCCAGGGTGCTCGGCAACGTCGGCTGGCCGGCGGCGCGCTGCGCCTGCGCTTCGCGAGTCCGTTCGGCGAGCCGGACGTTTCCTGGCTCCACCGCCCGCGCGAAGGCCGCATTGGCCAGCGTGTACTCGTGGGCGCAGTACACGCGGGTGTCATCCGGCAGCGCCGCCAAGGCGTCCAGCGAGGCCACGAACTGTTCCGGGCTGCCTTCGAACATGCGTCCGCAGCCCAGGCTGAACAGCGTGTCGCCGCAGAAGAGTCGTCCGTGGCCGTGGAAGGCGATGTGGCTGCGGGTGTGGCCGGGCACGTCGATGACGGTGAAGGTCCACCGCCCGACGGACACGACATCGCCCCCGGCCACACGGCGGGCAGGCACGGCGATGCGTTCGTCGTGCGGGGCGAAGACGGGGGTTTGCGGCCAGTGCCGCAGCAGTTCCGGCACGCCGCCGATGTGGTCGTCATGGTGGTGCGTCAGCAGGATCGCCGCGGGGACTGCGCCGGCCGCGTTCAGTGCGTCCAGTACCGGCGCGGCATCGCCGGGATCCACCAGCAACCGTTGCCCGCCGGTGGCGGACATCCAGATGTAGTTGTCGTTGAATGCGGGGATCGGCTGCAAAACGTCGTGGTTCAGCTTCCTGGGCCGGAGGCGGGCGGTGCGTAGAATAGCCGCCATGCCCGTGTCGATGCATCCCGAAGCCCCGCAACCTCCGTGCTGGTTCAGCTTGGCCGAAGGCCGTGCGGTGCTGGATGCCGAAGCGCCGTTGCTGGCCGAAGCGTTGCGCCAGCGGCCGGCCCAACCGTGGCTTTGGCTGGCACCGCTGCCCGTGGACGCTGCGCCGGACAGTGGCCGCGGCTGGCAATTGCAGGCCGATGGCAACGGCTGGCGTGGTGCCTTCCGCTGCGCGGCCGGGCTGCCGCTGGCCAGTGAAGCCTTCGGAACGATCGTGCTGCAGCACCCCTCGGGACGCCCGGCGGACAACCAGGGCCTGCTGCAGGAGTGCGCGCGTCTGCTGGTGCCCGGTGGCCGCTTGTGCCTGTTCGCGTTGAACCCGTTGGCACCGTATCGCCTGCGCTGGCGGGGGCAGGGTCTGCATGCCGCCGAACCGCTGTCCTGGCGCAAGCGCCTGCGTGCGGCGGGCCTCACGCCGGAGCCGGTGTCGCTCGGATTGGGACCACGCTGGCAGGTCGACACCGGCGGAGACCCCGGCCAGGGCGCGGGAATGCGCGCTGCCTACCTGTTGTGTGCCGACAAGCGCCGGCTGCCGCTGACGCCGGTGCGTCAAGGGGCTCCCCGCCTTGCAACTGCCGCGGCTTTCCGAGGCAGTCTGGACGGACAGGCGCTGCAGTGAAACGCATCGAGATCCATACCGACGGGGCGTGCCTGGGCAACCCCGGTCCCGGCGGCTGGGCCGCCCTGCTGCGCTACGGCAGCCACGAGCGCGCGCTGTCCGGCGGCGAGGCGCAGTCCACCAACAACCGGATGGAGTTGATGGCGGCCATCGTCGCCCTGGAAACCCTGACCGAAGCCTGCGAAGTCGATCTGACCACCGATTCGCAGTACGTCCGCCAAGGCATCACCCAATGGCTGGCGAACTGGGTGCGTCGCGGATGGAGAACCGCATCCGGCGAGCCGGTGAAGAATCGCGACCTGTGGGAGCGCCTGCAGAAGGCCACCGCACGCCACCGGGTGCAATGGCACTGGGTCAAGGGCCACAGCGGTGATCCCGACAACGAGCGGGTGGATGCGCTGGCACGCGACGAGGCGTTGCGGCTGAAGGCGGCGGGCGGCTAGGCCCGTCGCCGCTTCCTGTTGCGTTACCGTATTGCCAGCTACTTCTCCGGACCGTCATGCGCCAGATCATCCTCGATACCGAAACCACCGGCCTGGAATGGCGCAAGGGCAATCGCGTGGTCGAAATCGGTTGCGTGGAGCTGGTGGAGCGACGACCGACCGGTCGCACCTGGCACCAGTACATCCACCCGGAGCGCGCATTCGAGCCCGGCGCGCAGGAAGTCACCGGCCTGACACTGGAGTTCCTTGCCGACAAGCCCAGGTTCGCGGCCATCGCCGACGAGTTCCTCGAGTTCGTCGATGGTGCCGAACTGGTCATCCACAACGCGCAGTTCGACATCGGTTTCCTGGATCACGAACTGTCCTTGCTTGACGGCCGCGGGGCGATGGCTGATCGCTGCGGTGTGCTAGACACGTTGTTGCTGGCACGTGAACGCTTCCCCGGACAGCGCAACTCGCTGGATGCGCTGTGCAAGCGACTTGGCGTCGACAACAGCCATCGCCAGCTGCATGGCGCGCTGCTGGACGCGCAGATCCTTGCCGAGGTCTACCTGGCGCTGACGTCAGGGCAGGACGAGCTGGGCTTCGCCGCCCCGCGCGACGAAACGCGCCCGCGCCGTAGCGCGCATGCACCAGCGCGCCCCAGCGGTCCGCGGCCTCGGGTGCAGCCGACGGCGGAGGAGCTGCAGTTGCACCTGTTGCGGGTGCGTGCACTTGCCGCCAGAAGCGGCAACGATCCCTGGGGGGTGGGAGTGGCCTGATCGGGCCGGTGCGGCCTGGCACCGGCTGACGCGTGACGCGTTCGCGTCTGTTCCGTCCGTACCCGTCATGCCGGTGCCACGAGCAGGCCGGGCCGTGGCGTGAGCGACGCGGTGGCTCAACCGCTGTCGTCGTCGTGGCTGCCGTCAAGGACCCGGCGTTGCATGGTATCCAGGTAGTGTTCCAGCTCCTGTTCGGAGGCGAATACCTCCGACAGCGGCACCGCCTTGACGATGTCGAACACCTTGCGGATCTGCGGTTGCAAGTTGACCAGCAGTGCCTGCGAGCCGGCGCTGCCGGCAAGCTTGCGGGCACGGAAGATCGAGCGCAGGCCGGCGCTGGAGATGTAGTCCAGCGTTGCCATGTCGAATATCAGCACGCCCTCGTCGCCGAGCATCGCCAGCGCGTCGTCGACGTGCTGGTCCATCGTCTGTGCATTGGTCGTGTCCAGGCGTCCGGCCAATCGCATCACGACGCCGTGCCGCTCATCCTGGACTACCGTCACCTCAAGACTCATGGACTGCTCCTGCTGGCGTGGGAGTCGAGGCGCGTTGCAGCAGCACCTCGACCGCATTGGCACCTTGCAATCGATGGTAGCGCAGCCGGGTCGCCATGGCGCGTACCAGATGGATTCCGTGGCCGCCGATCGAATCCGGCTCCCGCCCCGGTTCGGCTTCCCATGACGTCGGGTCGAAGGCGATGCCGGTATCACGCTGGACCAGCCGGAACAGGTCGTCATGGCGCGAGAGCTGGATCCGGATCGTCCCGTCACGATCATCCGGGTAACCGTGTCCGATGGCGTTGGCAAGCAATTCTTCGGCAATCAGGCGCAACTCGAGGATCAGGGTGTCGTCGGCCCCCAGCAGGCGCGCGTGTTGTTCCACCCAGTCCATTGCCGGTGCGATGTTGTCGCGCTGGTTGGTCCATTGCCGTGCATGCAACTGCCCGGGCGGCCGCCAGCCCAGGTTGAGCAGGGCGATGTCGTCGTGCTGGGGCGTTTCGCCCACGAACGTGCGGACATCGTCGAAGACGTGCTCGATGGATCCACTTGAATTCGGCGGCATCGGTTTCTCGAGCACCTCCTGCAGGCGTTGCAACCCGTACATCGTCCCATCCGTCGACATGGCCTCGGTGATGCCGTCGGTGTACAGCAGCAGCGACTGACCCGGGACCAACTGCACGGTGGACTCCGGATAGTGCGCCGTGGCGTCGATGCCCAATGCCGGTCCGGTCTCCAGGTCCAGCCTTGATGCGCCGGTGATGTCATGGAGCAGCGGCGGCTCGTGACCGGCACCGGCAAGATGCAGGATTCCCCGCGCCGGGTCGAACGTGCCGCAGATGGCGGTGACGAACATGTACGCGTCGTTCTTGCCGTGCAGATCCGCGTTGAGGCGCGACAGCAGCGCGGCGGGTGAGCGTTGGTGGCGGGCCGCCGCATCGAACAGGGTCAGTGCCCGGGCGGTCATCAGTGCCGCCGGGATGCCCTTGTCCGAGACGTCGCCAAGGATGAACGCAAGCACGTCGCCGTTCATGACGTAGCTGTAGAAATCGCCGCCCACCGAGTTCTGCGGCAACAGGAAACCCGCGCAGTCGATCCCCTCGGTGCCGGTCACGTCGCTGCCGTCCGGCAACATGGAGCGCTGGATCAGGCGTGCGATCTCCAGCTCGCTGCGAGAACGCTCACGTCGTGCCGATTCGGTTTCCACCTGGCTCAAGTACGCCCGAAGCTGGTGCTGCATGTGCGAGAACGATTGCGACAACCGTCCAACCTCGTCCTGGTGTCGTGGTGTCGGCAGCACGAAGTCCAGATCGCCCGTGGCGACCTTTTGGGTGGCAGCGTCGAGCTCGGTCAGCGGCTGCAATGATCGACCAAGGTACTGACGGACGAAAATCGCCAGCAACGACAGGCTGAGCAAGGTCAGCAGTCCGCTGATCCAGCGGATGCGTCTGACCCCTGCCAGCACGGACTGCTCCGGCACGCTCATCGCCAGCGTCCAGCTCGAGCCGGGTACCGACGCGATGAAGTACCGGGTGCGCGTGTCTCGCAGGCGTGACCAGGCGGTCACCGTTGCCGGTTGTTCGCTGGTGAATACCGCGCTGGCCTCCTCGAACGTGCTGCCACGGTCAGGGACGATAGCGTCGTTCAGTGACCTACCCACGTACTCCGGTTGCGGGTGGGCGATGATCTGCCCGGACCGGCGGTCGATGATGAACGCGATGACCGCATCGCGCGAAGCATGGGTGACATGCCGTTGCAGCCAGCCGATGTCCAGATCGGCACTGACCAGCCCCACCGGCGCGCCATCGACATGGACCGGAAGGCTGTAATTCATCAGTTCCTTGCCGCGGGCATCGGAGCGGAAGCGCTCACCCCAGCAGCCGTCGACGCAGCTCATGCCCTGGATGAACCACGGTTGCGAGCGATAGCCGGCGACGTCCTCGGCGAGGTCGCGGTGCACGAAGCCGTCCGGCGAGCGGTACCAGTACGGAGACGCCACCGGGCCGTCGTCCGGAAGGCGGATCAGTGCGAAGCTGGAGAGCAGCGGGTTGGCTTCCAGGATGCCCTTGACCAGCAGGCGCTCGTCATTCGGCCGGATGCCGCCCTCGTTGGCGAACGCGCGCATGATCTGCGCCGAGGCAGCGACCCGCGTCATGTCTTCCGCCAATGCCGTCGCGCCGCGCTCGGCCGCGCGCAGGTTCCAGGTTTCCGCGTCGCGCAGCACGGCGCGGTTGGCAAGCCAGAACACCACGCTCCCGACCAGCAGCAGCACGAGCGTTGCTGCACCGAACAACCACAGGCTTTGGCGCGTTGCCAGACTGCGCAAGGGCATTGGGCGGCGGTCCTCCCCGGGTGGATGCCGCGCGCGATGCGATGTCGTCTTCAGCGGCACCCCGCGGCTGAAGACGACTATATCCGAAGCGCACGGGCGCCGGTCATGCCCATGTCGTCAGTGCCGGCGCACCAGCACCACGGTGATGTTGTCCGAGCCGCCGCCGACCAGCGCCGCCGCCACCAGCCCGTCGACGCACTCCTGCGCACTGCATTCGACATGCGCGAGCACCCGGGTGATGCCGGCTTCGTCGACTTCCTCGGTCAGCCCGTCGCTGCACAGCAGCAACTGCATTCCAGGCAGCAGCTGGCCGGAGACGCTTTCCACCTTCAACTGGTCCCGGCCGGTCACCCCCAGCGCTTGGGTGACCACGTTGCGACGCGGATGGTTGCGCGCCTGTTCGCTGCTGATCACGTCCTGGCGCACCAGTTCCTGCACGTAGCTGTGGTCGTGCGAGATCTGGCGCAGTTTGCCGTGCTGCCACAGATACGCGCGGCTGTCACCGACCCAGGCCACCTCGAACTGGCGTTTGGCGTCGATCCGCGCGGCGACCACGGTGGTGCCCATCGGCAACGACTCCCGCCGCCGCTGCGACACCCGCTGGATTTCCTCGTCGGCGGTCCGGATCGCGTCCACCAGCGGGGTTCCGGCGCGGGTCTCGCGGACGATGACCTCGCGCGCCAGTGCGCTGGCCAGTTCACCGAACTCGTGCCCGCCCATGCCATCGGCCACCAGCCACAATCCGAGCGCTCCATCGCCGTAGTAGGTATCTTCGTTGAGGTCGCGGCGCAGGCCGGGGTGGGTGAGATGGCCGAATTCGATCATGGGCGGATAATGCCGGATTGACGGTGGTTCGTGGGTGTTTTCAGCATCGTGGATGTCAAAACGGCAAACGCCCCCGGGCGGGGGCGCTTGGACGTGCTGGCGGGGAGGGGGGGATTCGAACCCCCGATGCGCTATAAACGCATGCCTGATTTCGAGTCAGGTACATTCAACCACTCTGCCACCTCCCCGGAAGCGGTGGGCCGGTGGTGCGGCCAAGGGCGGGAATGATACGTGGCCGCGCGTCCGCGAACAAGTCGCCGGGCGGCGCGTGCGGGCTACACTGGGAGCCGGTTTCCCCACGAGACAGTTGCCCCATGTCCGAGATTTCCGTCCCCGTGTCCTTCGGCGAGCTGCTGGACAAGATCGCGATCCTGCAAATCAAGTCCGAGCGCATGACCGACGAGGCCAAGCTGGCCAACGTGCGCACCGAGCTTTCGGCGCTGGAGAAGACCTGGATGGCCCATCCGGCGGCCGGGAAGAACATCGCCGAACTGCGCAAGGGCCTGAAGGCGGTCAACGAGCGGCTTTGGGTGATCGAGGACGATATCCGGCTGAAGGAGAAGGCGCAGGCGTTCGACGATGAATTCATCCGCCTCGCCCGCAGCGTGTACGTCGAGAACGACGAACGTGCCCGGCTGAAGAAGGAAATCAACCTGGCGCTGGGATCGACCTACGTGGAAGAGAAGTCCTACGAGGATTATCGCGCCGGCTGAGGTCGACGGGGTCGCGTGGCGGGATCGGGAAGTGCGACGGGCTCGATCAAGGTGCCGGGGGTTGGTCGCGATCGCGAATCCGAACCCCTCCTGCGGGCGCCCGGTCTTGCCTGCCGCGCGCGGGCGCGACGGCTCGCGCGCGGGACGCTGGTCGCCGGCAGTGCGCCACCGTGCCCGGTCTACGGATCAGCCGGTTGGACGCCGTGGCGCGCCAGCGCCCAGTGGATGTGCTCGCGGACCATGGGGTCGTCGATGTCGGCGCGTGATCGCAGCGCGGCGACCGTCCGTGGCGTGGTCGGGGCATTGCCCAAGGCGATGGCGATGTTGCGCAGCCAGCGTTTCCAGCCACTGCGACGGATCGCCGAGCCTTCCGTTCGTTGCAGGAATTCGGCTTCGTCCCAGGCGAACAACTCCAGCAGCTTCGCTTCGTCGAGGCGGTTGCGTGGTGCGAAGTCCGGCTCGGCGGTGACCTTCGCGAACCTGTTCCACGGGCAGATCAGCTGGCAGTCGTCGCAACCGAAGATGCGGTTGCCGATCAACGGCCGCAGTTCTTCGTCGATGCTGCCCTCGTGTTCGATGGTGAGGTAGGAGATGCAGCGTCGTGCATCAAGCCGGTAGGGGGCAATGATCGCCGCCGTCGGGCAGATATCGATGCAGCGACGGCAACTGCCGCAGTGGTCGCCGGTCGGAGCGTCCACCGGCAGCGGCAGGTCGACGTAGATTTCGCCCAGGAAGAACCAGGAACCGGCATCCTTGTCGATCAGGCAGGTGTGTTTGCCGATCCAGCCCAGCCCGGCATCGCGCGCCAGCGCCCGTTCCAGCACCGGGGCCGAATCCACGAACACGCGGTGACCGAATGGCCCCACCAGAGCGCCGATGGCCTCGGCCATGCGCTGCAGGCGGCCACGCATCATCTTGTGGTAATCGCGGCCCAGCGCATAACGGGCGACGTAGGCGCGCTCGCCATCGGCCAGCGTGTCCCACGCAGGCGCGTGCTCGCGACCATGGTCCAGCCGCACGGAAATCACCCGGATCGTGCCGGGCAGCAACTCCGCCGGACGCGAGCGTCGCGAGCCGTGCCGTGCCATCCACTGCATGTCGCCGTGCAGGCCCTGCTGCAGCCAGTCCAGCAGGTGGGCCTCGTCCTTGCCGAGGTCGATGCCGCTGATGCCGCAGCGCTGGAACCCGTGTTCGCCGGCCAGTGCCTTGATGCGCAAGGCCAGTGCGGCAGGATCGAAGGGTGGGGCCGGTTGCATGGGATCGAAGTATAGAATCCGCGCATGTTGCCGACCTTGCCGCTGTACCGCGCCAACGCCCTGCGCGCGATGGAAGCTCATGCCAGTGCCGCGCTTGGTGGCGATGCGATGCGGCTGATGCAGCGCGCCGGGCAGGCGGCTTGGCGCGAGCTGCTGGCGCATTGGCCACGCGCGCTGCGCTTGGCCGTGTCGTGTGGACCTGGCAACAATGGCGGCGACGGTTACGTGCTGGCGCTGCATGCCTTGCAGTCGGGCCGCGACGTGCAGGTGGTGCATCCGCCCGGCCATGCGCCACGCAGCGCGCTGGCGCGTCGTGCGCATGCGGACTTCGTCGCCGCCGGCGGCCGGGTTTCCGTGTTCGATGGCGGCCTGCCGACCACCGACCTGCTGGTCGACGCGTTGTTCGGCATCGGCCTGGACCGTGCGCCGGATGCCGGGTGCGCCGGGTTGATCGATGCTGTCAACACCAGTGGCCAGCCGGTGCTGGCATTGGACGTTCCCAGCGGCCTGGATGCCGATACCGGCCATGTACCGGGCGCTGTCGTCATCGCGCACCGTACGCTGGAGTTCATTGCCCGGCATGTCGGCAACCGGACCGGTGCCGCGGCTGACTGCGTCGGCACGCTGGCCTTGGCATCGCTGGACGTGGCGCCCGACGACATCACCGCATCCTCGCCGGATGCCGGCTGGTTGCAACCGGACGCGCTCGCCGCCCTGCGGCCGCGATCGCGCATCGCGCACAAGGGCAGGCATGGCCACGTTCTGTGCATCGGCGGTGACCACGGCTTCGGTGGCGCCATCCTGTTGTGCGCCGAAGCCACGTTGCGCGCCGGTGCCGGGCTGGCGAGCGTTGTCACCCGGACGGCGCATGTCGGGCCGCTGCTCGCCCGGCGCCCGGAATGCATGGCCTTGGCCGCGGATGATGCCGAGGCATTGCCGCCGTTGCCGGCGCGCGTCGACGTGCTCGCGGTCGGCCCCGGACTGGGGCGCGGCCGCTGGGGCAGGGCGCTGTTCGGGCAGGCGCTGGCCGCCGGGCGGCCATTGGTCGTGGACGCCGACGCGCTGAACCTGCTGGCTGAAGACGAGGGCACGTTGCCGGGCAGCGATTGCGTGCTGACCCCGCATCCGGGTGAAGCCGCGCGCTTGCTGGCCGGTGGCGGCGAGGGTGACGTGGCCGGGATCGAACGTGATCGCCTCGGCGCCGCACAGGCGCTGGCCTCTCGATTCGACTGCACGGTGGTGCTGAAGGGCGCCGGCAGCGTGATCGCGTCACCCGGTCGATTGCCGGTGCTGATCGGTGCCGGCAACCCGGGCATGGCGGTGGGTGGCATGGGCGATGTGTTGACCGGCGTGATCGCCTCGCTTCGTGCCCAGGGCCATGCGCCGCCCGAAGCCGCGGCATTGGGCGCACTGCTGCATGCGGCAGCCGCCGATCTGGCAGCCGGGGATGGTGAGCGTGGTTTGCTGCCTGCCGACCTGCTTCCCGCCTTGCGGCGTCTGGCCAACCCCGCCTGCGATGGCCGGGAGGTGGCGTGAGCGTGCGGCTGTTCCTGCCCGACGCGGCGGCCACCGATGCCTTGGGCGCCGCGCTCGCCGCCAGCGTGCCTGCCCGCGCCGTGCTGCACCTGCACGGTGATCTGGGGGCGGGCAAGTCCACCGTCGCCCGTGCCTTGCTGCGTGCACTGGGCGTCACCGGTCCGGTACGCAGTCCGACGTATACCTTGGTCGAGCGCTACCCGGTCGCCGGCGGCGACGCCTTGCATCTGGACCTGTACCGCATCGGTGACCCCGGGGAACTGGAGTTTCTCGGTCTGGACGCGGCCGATGCGCGCCTGTGGCTGGTCGAATGGCCGGAACGCAGCGGTCCGGCATTGCCGTCCCCGGATCTTCACCTGTTCCTGGCCTTGGATGGCGGGGGCCGCAGTGCCCGGCTGACGGCGGGCAGCAGCAACGGCGAGGCATGGCTGCAGACCGTGGAAAGACACCGAAAGTTGCAGTCCTTTGTTGCTGTCGACTGACAGGAGTTTCCTGCAGGTTATCGATTATTAAGGGAAAACCCCTTGCGCTTGGCTGCAACGGGTGTTTAACTTCATCCCATGCGCGCCCGGGGAACCACCGTCCAGAAAGTCTTCCTCGGGTTGATCCTGTTGTTCGCCCTGGCCTGGAACCTTGCCCATGCAGCGGAAATCCGGGGTGTCAGCGTCAACACCGGGTCCACCGGCACCCGCGCCGAGCTGCAACTGGATCGCGCGTCCGAATTCAATGTCATTTCCCTGGCCAACCCGCACCGGCTGGTGATCGACCTGCCGCAGTCGCGGCTGGCTGCCGGCGTGCGCTTGCCCGCGGGCGCGGGCATCGTCCGCGGCGTGCGCAACGGACAGCCGGTGCCCGGTACCGCCCGCATCGTGTTCGACCTGGCTGATCCGGTGGTGGCGTTGGCGCCACGCATCGAGCAAACCGCGGCCGGCCCACGGCTGGTCATCGAGTGGCCCGGTGATGGTCCGGCGGTGGTCGCAAGCAGCGCTGTGCCTGCCTCGACGCTCGCTGGCCCGGTACCGACGCCCGCATCGCAGCCCGGTCCGGCTCCCGCCACGCCGGCCACCGTGTCGTCGAGCGCCGCGCCGGTGGCCGCGGTGGTGCAGCAGGCCGCAGCCACGGCCAATCCGCGCTCCATCCTTGAGGGCCGCACGGTGGCCGGGTCCGCGCAGGCGGCAGCCGTGCCGGCGGCGAGCAGTCCCGGCAGCATCCTGGAGTCCGTCAGCAACAACCCCGTGGCGGCCAGCGAGCCGGCAGCCGCCGCGCCCACGGCAGCGGCCAGTGTCCGCCCGGTCGCATCGCAACCCGCGGCCACGCCTGCGGCCGTCGCGGCCTCGCCAGCCGCACAGCCGGCGCTGCGTCTGCGCAACACGGGCATGCGGCCGTTGATCGTCGCCATCGACGCCGGCCACGGCGGCCAGGACCCCGGTGCGGTCGGCCCGAATGGTGTGCGCGAGAAGGACGTGACCCTGCGCATTGCCCGGGAACTGGCGCGCCAAGTCGATGCCACGCCGGGGCTGCAGGCCTATCTGGTCCGCAATGCCGATGAATTCGTGCCGCTGGGCCAGCGTGCGGCGCGTGCGCGCCGGGCCAAGGCCGACATCTTCCTGTCGATCCACGCCGATGCCGCGGAAAACCGCAGCGCGCGTGGCGGCTCGGTGTATGTGTTGTCGCTGCGTGGCGCCTCGTCGCAGCGTGCGCGCTGGCTGGCCGACAAGGAAAACGCCGCCGACCTGATCGGCGGACGCGGGCCGATCAGCACCGACGACACGCTCAACTCGGTGCTGCTGGACCTGACCCAGAGCGGCAACCTGAAGGCGTCCGAGGATGCCGCCCGCCACGTGCTCGACAGCATGTCGGGCGTCGGCACCATCCGCCGGGTCGAGCGCGCCAACTTCGCCGTGTTGCGCACCGCACACATGCCGGCGATGCTGGTGGAAACCGCGTTCATCTCCAATCCGGAGGAAGAGCGGCGCCTCGCCGATCCGGCGTTCCAGCGGCGAATGGCGGGAGCCATCCTGCAGGGCGTGCATACCTACTTCTCCGCCCAGCCACCGCCGGGCACGATGTACGCCGCACGTGCGGAAGCGTCGACGGTGGCCAACACCGGCAGCCGCTGATCCGCGTCGCCGGCCGCGCTGCGCGTGCGCCCTCCGTCATTCCCGATTCGCCGTCACTGAAACCCGCGACCCTCGCGGTGCTGGACGGTGCCATCCGCGGCCATCGTTGCCGCAGGCCGGTATCATGCCCCGCCATCCCAGCCTTGCCGCCGGCCGTGCCCATTCGCCCGCTTCCCGACACGCTCATCAACCAGATCGCCGCCGGCGAGGTGGTGGAGCGGCCGGCTTCGGTGGTCAAGGAATTGGTCGAGAACGCCCTCGACGCTGGCGCGCGGCGCATCGACATCGATCTGGAGGACGGCGGCGCGCGCCTGATCCGCATTCGTGACGATGGTGGCGGCATCGCCCCCGATGAGCTGTCGCTGGCGTTGCAGCGCCATGCCACCAGCAAGATCGCCTCGCTGGACGACCTGGAGGCCGTGGCCACGCTCGGCTTCCGTGGCGAGGCGCTGCCGTCGATCGCATCGGTCAGCCGATTTTCCATCACCTCGCGCCGCGCCGATGACGAGCACGGCACCGCGGTCCGGGTCGAGGACGGACGACTGCAGCCGCCGGCACCAAAGCCGCATCCGCCCGGCACCACCGTCGAAGTCCGCGACCTGTTCTACAACGTGCCGGCGCGGCGGCGATTCCTGCGGGCCGAGCGCACCGAGCTGGGGCACATCGAGGAATGGCTGCGCTCGCTGGCGCTGGCGCGACCGGACGTCGAATTGCGCCTTAGCCACAACGGCCGACCGTCGCGTCGCTACAAGGGCGAAGCACAGTCGTTGTTCGGCGAGCGCCTGGCGGAAACCCTGGGAGAAGAGTTCGCGCGCAACGCCATCGCCATCGATCACGAAGGCGCCGGCTTGCGCCTTGGCGGATGGATCGCGCGGCCGGCCTACAACCGTGCCAGCACCGACCAGCAGTACGTGTACGTCAACGGCCGCGCGGTGCGCGACCGCAGCATCGCCCATGCGGTGAAGCTGGCGTACCAGGACGTGCTGTTCCATGGCCGGCAGCCGGCTTACGTGCTGTTCCTGGACCTGGATCCGCGTGCCGTCGACGTCAACGTGCATCCGGCCAAGCACGAGGTGCGCTTCCGCGAGCAGCGGCTGATCCACGACTTCGTCTTCCGCACCGTGCAGCAGGCCCTGGCGCAGACCCGCGCCGGTGCCGAATCCGGCGCACCGCGCAGTGACGAGCGGCCCGCCGATGGACTGCCGGACGGGGCACCGTCGTCGGCGCAACCGCTGGCCGGCACGGCCGTCGCCTTCGGCAATCGGCAGGCACCGATGCGGCTGCAGGTGGCCGACGCGCGGGAGGCTTACGCGCAACTGTATGCGCCGCGCGAGGATCAGCCGTTGCCCGAGCCGGCTTCGGGCACGACGCCGCCACTGGGCTACGCCATCGCCCAGTTGCATGGCATCTACATCCTCGCCGAAACCGCCGATGGCATGATCGTCATCGACATGCACGCCGCGCACGAGCGCATCGGCTACGAAAAGCTCAAGGCCGCGCATGACGGCAACGGCGTGCGCCTGCAGCCACTGCTGGTGCCGATGACCGTGGCCGTCGCCGAACGCGAAGCCGAGCTTGCCGAGCGCGAGGCGGTGACACTGGCTGAACTGGGATTCGAGGTCACCCGGACCGGCCCGCAGTCCCTGACCCTGCGGGCCGTGCCCAGCTTGCTGGCCGACGGTGACGTGGAAGCGCTGCTGCGCGACGTGCTGGCTGATCTGCGCGAGCATGGCCACAGTCGGCGCGTGTCCGCCGCGCGCGACGAATTGCTCGCGACCATGGCCTGTCACGGCGCGGTCCGCGCCAACCGTCGCCTGACGCTGCCGGAAATGAACGCGCTGCTGCGGGAGATGGAGGTCACCGAACGCAGCGGGCAGTGCAATCACGGCCGTCCGACCTGGGCGCGGTTCACGTTGGCCGACATCGACCGCTGGTTCCTGCGCGGACGCTGAATGCAACGCCCGACCACGCGTGGTGGCCACTGGCCACTGGCCGCTGGCCACCTGGGCATGTCATCCTCGAGCGGCATCCCTTGACGAGATCCCCCATGCGTGACGTCTTCCGTCGTTGCCGCCCGGTCCTGACCGGCGTCCTTGCCGCGGCCCTGCTGTGGGCGGGTTCCTTGCCCGCGCAGTCGAGCGCCGCGCAGCCACCGGCCGCGAGCAGCAGCACCGAGGCGAAGCTGCCGCCGGTACCGCTGCTGTGGAAGGTCAGCAATGGTGAGCGGTCGCTGTATCTGCTGGGCTCCTTCCACTTGCTCAAGCCGGACGACTACCCGCTCTCGGACGACGTCACCACCGTGCAGGCCGCTGCCGACCGGCTGGTGCTGGAGCTGTCGCCGGGGGAGATGGATTCGCCGGAGCTGGCCATGAAGATGCTGGCCGCGGCCATGCGCCATGACGGCACCATGCTCGACAGCGACCTGCCGCCGAAACTGGCCGCCGGCCTGCAGGCGTGGACCCGCGACAACGCCGGGGCGTTGAAAAAGGCGCAGATTCCCCCGCAGTCCTTGCAGATGTTCCATCCGTGGTTCGCCGGACTGACCATCAGTCTCGTGGAAATGGGCAACTTCGGCCTGGACCCGGCGCTGGGGCTGGACAACCACGTGGCCGCCGCGGCACGCGGCGAACAACCGCTGCCATCACTGGGCCTGGAAACCGGCGACGAGCAGATCGCCTTCCTTGCCGGCATGGGCCTCGAGGAACAGTTGCAGTTCCTGGATGAAGCGCTTGGTGGCAGCGGCCGCGATGGCCAGGAGGAGATCGCGAAGCTCCACGGCATGTGGCGCGCCGGAGATGCCGATGGCCTGTGGCAGCAGATGGCGGTGCCGATGCGCGACGCATACCCGGACCTTTACGCGCGCATCAACGTGCAGCGCAACGACGCGTGGATCCCGAAGCTGGAAGCCTTGCTGGCCGATGCCGGGTTCCGGCACACGCTGGTGGTGGTCGGTGCCCTGCACCTGCTGGGCGAGGACGGGGTGGTCGACAAGTTGCGTGGCCGCGGTTACCGCGTCGAACGCATCTGCAGTGCGTGTCCGCGGTGAACGCCGGTGCCGTGCTCCAGGCGGGGCAGTGCGTGCGGGATGCGGTCGGGGATCGTCCGATTGTCGTGATCGCGATCACGCATTGAATCCTACGTGGGAACGACGTCGCTCTGGCTCTCGATCATTACGATGCAGTCCACCGGGCAGGCCGGCACGCACAGATCGCAGCCGGTGCACAGCGGTTCCAGCACCACGTGCATGAGCCGGGAAGCACCGATGATGGCGTCCACCGGGCAGGCCTGGATGCATTTGGTGCAGCCGATGCAGTCGGCCTCGATCACCACCGCGACCATGCCGGGCCGATGCATGCCGCGGCTGCGGTCGTAGGGCAGGGCCGGCACGCCGAGCACGTGCGCCAATGCCCGCGCGCCGGCATCACCGCCGGGTGGGCATTGGTCGGTGCCTGCCTCGCCGCGGGCCATGGCTTCGGCATACGGGCGGCAGCCATCGAAACCGCATTGCCGGCATTGGGTCTGCGGCAGGATGCGGTCCACCCGCTCGACGAGGTCCGTGGACTGACGCATGCCGGCCATCATGCCAGCCGCTTGCCGCGGTACCAGCGCTCATGGGCGAGGGCCAGCATCGGACGGTCTTCGCTGCTGTCGCCGCAGGCGTGGAGGCCCGCGCTGGCGATGGCATCCGCGTCGTGGCCCGTGAACACCAGCTGCGTCACCCGCGCCCGCAATGCGGCGGCGCTGACCAGTCCGGCGCGGTAGCCAAGCACCCAGCGGCCGATACGCCAGCGCGCCTGCAGCAGCAGCGACGGGTGTGCGATGGATCGCAGGAACCTCGCATGGCTGTCGCCGTGGGTCAGGGTGTGGTCGAAGTCGAACAGTGCCAGCTGCCGTCCCGCCTTGCCGCCGTCCATGCGCATGTGCTCGTGAGCGGAATCGGGCGCGTCAGCGCACCGGCATGCCGGGGCGGCCACCGTCATCGACGTCCAGCAGCGCCAGTGCGCCGCCGTCGAATCCGGCCGACAGGATCATGCCCTCGCTCAAACCGAAGCGCATCTTGCGCGGCGCGAGGTTGGCGATGAACACGACGTTGCGGCCGACCAGCGTTTCCGGTTCACCGTAGCTGGCGCGGATGCCGGAGAAGATCTGGCGGGTACCGAGCTCGCCCGCATCCAGTTCGAAGCGCAGCAGCTTGTCCGAACCCTCGACGAACTCGCAGACCAGCACCTTGCCGATGCGCAGGTCCAGCTTCGCGAAGTCGTCGATGCCGATGGTTGCTGGTGCATCCGATGCCGTTTCCTGGACAGCGCTGGCGGGCGAGGCGGTCTGTTTGGCAGTGGCCTTCGCCGGCGTGGCGGCGTTGTCGGCGGAAGCGGCGAGGGTGTCCTTGCTGGCGTCGGTCATGGCGTCGATCTTCTTCGGGTCGATACGGGTGAACAGGGGGCTGTAGGGTTGGATGCGATGGGCCAGCAGGGGCGCGTCGGCATCGCTGAAGCGTTCGATGGGGGCATCGAGAAATCCGGCGACGTCGGCGGCAACGCGCGGCAGCACCGGAGCCAGTGCGATCGCCAGCACCCGGAACAGGTTCAGGCCCTGGGTGCAGACCGCCTGCAGGCGCGCGTCCTCGCCTTCGGCCTTGGCGATGACCCAGGGCTTCTCCTCGTCGATGTAACGGTTGGCGTCGTCGGCCAGCGCCATGGCCAGACGCAGGGCGCTGGCCGCTTCGTTCCGGGCGTAGGCGGCGCGGATGGGGCCGAGGGCCTCGACGAAGCGCGTGTACATCGCCGGATCCGGCAGTTCGGCCGCCAGTTCGCCGTCGAAACGCTTGCTGATGAAACCGGCGCAGCGGCTGGCGAGGTTGACGAACTTGCCGACCAGGTCGGCGTTCACGCGGGCGACGAAATCGGCAAGGTTCAGGTCGACGTCATCGACGCCCCCGGAGGACTTGGCGGCGAAGTAATAGCGCAGCGCCTCCGGATCCAGTCCCTGGGCCAGGTAGGTGCGGGCCATCACGAAGGTGCCGCGCGACTTGCTCATCTTCGCACCATCGACGGTCAGGTAGCCGTTGACGTGCAGGCGGGTGGGTGTGCGCAGGCCGGCACCGTGCAGCACCGCGGGCCAGAACAGCCCGTGGAAGTTGACGATGTCCTTGCCGATGAAATGGTGCAGCTCGGCGCTGCTGTCGGCGGCGATCAGCGATTCGAAATCCAAGCCTGCCTGCCGGGCCAGCGCCTGCAGGCTGGACAGGTAGCCGATCGGTGCGTCCAGCCAGACGTAGAAGAACTTGCCGGGCTGGCCGGGGATCTCGAAGCCGAAGTAGGGCGCATCGCGGGAAATGTCCCAGGCGCGCAGCCCGCCGTCGCCGTCCAGCCACTCGCCCAGCTTGGCCTTGACGCCGGGCACGGCCACGTCACCGGCCAGCCAGTCGCGCAGGAAGGTTTCGAAGTGGCCAAGTTCGAAGAAGAAATGTTCGGACTCGCGCAGTTCCGGCGTGGCGCCGGAGACCACCGAGCGTGGATCCTTCAGTTCGGTCGGCGCGTAGGTCGCGCCGCACTGTTCGCAGTTGTCGCCGTACTGCTCCGGCGTGGCGCAACGCGGGCAGGTTCCCTTGACGTAGCGATCCGGCAGGAACATGCCCCGCTCCGGGTCGTACAGCTGCGACACCGAGCGCTTGCTGATGTGCCCGGCACCGGCCAACGCGTTGTAGATGCGCTCGACCATTGCCCGATTGTGTGGCGAGTGGGTCGAGTCGTAATGGTCGAAGGCGACGCCGAACTCGGCGAAATCGCGCTCGTGCGAGGCCTGGATGCCGGCGATGAAGGTTTCCGGCGTGACACCCGCTTTTTCCGCGGCCAGCATGATCGGCGTGCCGTGGGTGTCGTCGGCGCAGACGAAGTGCACCGTCGCCCCTTCCATGCGCGCGGCACGGGTCCAGATGTCGCCCTGGACGTAGCCGACCAGATGGCCCAGGTGCAGCGGGCCATTGGCATAGGGCAAGGCGCAGGTGACGACGGCGGTACGGGGCATGACGGGCCGGAGGAGAGCGGGAAAATGACCGGAAAGTATGCCACGGGGCATCCACCGGCCACGCTTGCAACATGCCCGTCACCGGGGCCCCATAACTTGGGCCGATGGACATCCTGATGCTGTCGGACGTGTATTTCCCGCGGGTCAACGGAGTGTCGACCTCGATTCGCAGCTTCGCCCGCGAACTGCTGGCGCAGGGGCACCGGGTCACGCTGGTGGCCCCGGACTACGGTGAAGGCCAGAACGCCACCGCCGATGCCCGTGCCCGGGAGGACGGCATCGAACTGCTGCGCCTGCCGGCGCGGCGGATCGTCTTCGACCCGGAGGACCGGCTGCTGCGCGCGGACGCGGTCCGCAAGGTCCAGCCGCAGCTGGCGGCGCGGCATTGGGACGTGATCCACATCCACACCCCGTTCCAGGCCCACCGCCTTGGCGTGCGGCTGGGCCGGGCCTGCGGCATTCCCACGGTCGAGACCTACCACACCTATTTCGAGGAGTACGTCGCCCACTACCTGCCGTGGGCGCCGGCGGGTGTCCTGCGCTGGGCGGCACGCGCGCTGTCGCGGCGCTTGTGCCATGCCGTCGACCACCTGGTGGTGCCGACGCAGGAGATGACCGAGGTGCTCGATGGTTACGGCATCACCACGCCGTCCACGGTGTTGCCGACCGGCATCGACCTGGACGAGTTCACCGGCGGCGACGGCACCGCTTTCCGGCAGCGCCACGCGGTGACCGGCACGCCCGCGATCGTCACCATCAGCCGGCTGGCGGTGGAAAAGAACATTGCCTTCCTGCTGCGCGTGGCGGAACGACTGCTGCCCGAGTTTCCCGGATTGGTGTTCCTGGTGGCCGGCGAGGGCCCGGACGCGGAACGGCTGCAAGCCCTGGCCGAAGATGGCCCGTTGCGTGGCCATGTGCACTTCTTCGGCAACCTTCCGCGCGATGGTGCCTTGCTGGATTGTTACCGTGCCGGCGACGTGTTCGTGTTCGCATCGCCCACCGAAACCCAGGGCCTTGTGCTGATCGAAGCCTTGGCGTTGGGCGTGCCGGTGGTCTCGACCGCGGTCATGGGCACCGCCACGGTGTTGCGCGGCACGCGAGGCGCGGTGGTCGCCGACGAGGACGAAGCAGCCTTCGCCGAGACGCTGGCCGCCGTGCTGCGCGACCCGGCATGGCGCGCGCGGCTGGCCGCGGCCGGTCCCGAAGATGCTGCCGCGTGGTCGATGCGACCGCTGACCGAGCGGCTGGTGGAGGTCTACGCCGCGTTGCGATGACCGGCTGCCGCCGTCGCTGGACTCAGCGGCAGCGCACTCGCACGAAGGCGGGTTCCTGGCCGCGGTCGTACAGCTCGCTGCCATCGGCTGACAGGGCGTAGCGTTCGCTGGCCTGCCACTGCTCGCCTTCGCCTTCCATCGCCAGTCGCACGGTGATTTCGTTGTCTGCAGGGATCTCGACCCGTTCCACGCGGCCAACGCTTTCGTGGAAGCGCAATTCCTCGGCAGAGATCACCAGCCGCGCTTCGGAGGCGCTTGCGCAAGACGCGGCGCTTTCGTCGAAGGCGCCGTGGAACGGTGCCGGGATGCGGTCATCGCTGACGGCAGGCGCCGTGGCTTCGGCTTCCTCGATGGTGGGAATGGCGGACCCGGGCGCGTCGGCATCAGCGGCGACCGGCGTCGCTGCTGCGCTCGGCGTGCCGTCGGTGCCCGGACCGTCATCGGTCGCAGGGCTGCATGCGATCAGCAGCATGGCCAGTGACAACGGGGGAAGCAGGCGGATCAAGGGGTGCATGGCGCTCTCCGGACGGCGGACCACGGTGATAATTGCACGATGGCCGATGGAGTGCGGATGAAGAACGGTTGGCGGTGGTGGCGTCGGGGCGAGGCAACGACCCGGCAGACGGGTGAGGGCGCGGACGACGGGTGCCCGGTTGCGATGCGTCCGCCGAAGGTGATCGATCGCGGCTGGCGGCTGCGCGAGATCGGCTTCGCCGAGGGCGTGACACAGAGCCGGATGCTGCGACTGGCCCCCGACCGCCTGTTCGTGCCGTACACGCGCACCATGCTTGGTGCGCTGCTGCTGCGGCCCGATCCCCGACGCATCGGCATCATCGGTCTTGGCGGCGGCTCGCAGGTCAAGTGGTGCCATCGACACCTGCCCGCGGCGTGCATCGAGGTGGTGGAGATCAATCCGCACGTCATCGCCATGCGCCGACGTTTCCGCATTCCCGATGACGATGCCCGGTTGACGGTCATCGAAGGCGACGGTGCACGGTTTGTGCAGCAGTGTCCCGGACGCTACGACCTGCTGCTGGTCGATGGCTACGACGAGCAGGGGATTCCCGCCGCGCTGGCCACGCAAGGGTTCCACGACGCCTGCCATGCCGCACTGGCCCCCGGCGGCGCGATGGCCAGCAATCTGTACGCGCCGGAGCTGGCACCGCATCTGGCACGGCTGCGACGCAGCTTCGGCAAGCGCCTGCTGTTGCTGCCGGAGCCGACGATGCGCAACCAGGTGGCGTTCGGCTGGCACGCCGGCACGTCGTGGCCAGCGACATTCGACCCGTCCCGGGCCCGCGCGGGTGTGTCACGCCGCGGAGCACGGGAGTTGCACGACGTGTTCGTGCGCGTCGCGGACGCCTTGCGGCAGCAATCGCCGCGCGACTGAAGCAAGCGCAGGCGGGCGGCGTGGCAAGCACCCGCGGTTGTGCTGCAAGCAAGCTCAGTGGGTGGAGAGCTTGCCGACCGCGGTCTCGATCACCCGTTGCAGCTTGCGCGCCGCGCCGGTCACGGCGCTGGAGACGTCATTGGCGCTGTCGCTGGCGGTCAAGGGCTGCATGTTGTTCAGCCGCGCCTCGATGGTGCAGTGCTTGTCCAGGCCCTCGCCGGTGCGGTCGCGACCGTTGTCGTCGTGCACGTGCACCTCCACCCGGGTGATGCGGTCGGCGAAACGCTCCAGGATGCTGGTGACGGTTTCCTCCGCATGGCGTTGCAGCGAGGCGTCACCCTGGACGTTGTTGTCGGTATTGAGCTGGATTTTCATGCACGGTTCCTCGAGTCATGTGGGTGATGCCGGGTTGGACGCGGCCCGGCGGCGGAAAGTTCCGGTTCCCATCATGCCCGGCGCATGTCAGGCTGGTGTCGTGACTCTTCCGCCGCCCCCCGCTGCGTTGTCGTTGCCCGACGGCCTGATGGAGGCGGTGAAGCGCGCCCATGCGACGCCGGCCCGCGCCTACCACGGGCTCGACCACGTGGCGGAGGTGTTGGGGCACTGGCAAAGCGTCGCCGATGGGCCGGGTTGGGCACAGCCGCGCGAAACCTGGCTGGCGTTGTTGTTCCACGATGCCATCCACGAGCCCGGCCGCAGCGACAACGAGGCGCGTTCGGCGCAGTTTGCCCGCGATTGCATCGGCCGCTGGCTCGGCGACCGGGGCCTCGATGCCATCCGGGTCGCCGCCCTGATCGAGCTGACCGCACGTCACGGGCAACTGGTGCCGGCCGACTTCGACGACGATCCGCATCCCGAAGACGCGCGCAACCTGCTGGATTGCGACATGGCCATCCTAGGTGCAGACGCGCGACGTTTCGATGCGTATGATGCCGCCATCGCCGCGGAATACCGCCCGGTAGTGCCGGGCTGGCTGTTCCGGATCAAGCGGCGGGCGTTCCTCAAGGGCCTGCTGGCACGCGAGCGGATCTACCTGGGGGACTTCTTCCACGCCCGGCTGGATGCCGCCGCCCGCGCCAACCTGCGACGCGCGGTCACCGGCAAGCGCTGACCCGGGCCAGCGCCTGCTTGCGCCAGGGTGGACGGGACGGTCGGTGGCACCGGCGGGCCGTATCATGCCGGCATGGCCAAGCGACTGCTCAACCTGCGCCACGTCCCGGACGACGAGGCCGAGGACATACGCCGCTTCCTCGACGAGAACCGGATCGACTGGTACGAAACCCGTCCGAGCCCGTTCGGCATCTCGCACGGCGGCATCTGGATTCGCGACGCGGGTGAGTTTGCCAAGGCGCGGCAACTGATGGATGCCTACCAGCGGCAGCGTGCCCAGCGCGCACGCGAGGCCCGTGCGCAGGCGCTGGAAGATGGCAGTGCCGAGACCTTTGCCGATCTGTTCCGGGACGATCCGGTCAAGGTCGTGCTGAGCATCGTCGGCATCGTGCTGCTGCTGGCGTTGCTGCTCGTGCCTGCATGGTGGCTGTCCAGCCGTTGAGGCCGGTGAACTGCGGCGTTGCGGGCGTGAGTTCGTGCCCATGACGCCTTGCCCATGACGAACGGCCCACGGCGGCTGGTGCGGGGATGGTTACAGTATTTCGTTGACCAACACTTGACCTGCCGGAGAGGCCATGACCCGTTCCTTCCTGCTTGCCGCCGCCCTGATGCTGGGCTGCGGTCCGGCGCTGGCACAGCGCACCCTGAGTTTCGATGCCCCCGCCGTGCCTGCCTCCGGCAGCCTTGCCATCACCGCATCGCAGGGGTTGCAGGGCCAGAGCTTCGCCCGGATCGACGCCGCCAGCGGTGGTGCGTTGCGCCGTGCTGCCGAGGCCGCCGGGTTCACCGGCCGCAAGGGCAGCCGCCTGGACCTGCCGGGCTTCGGCGGCTATGACCGTCTGCTGGTGATCGGCACCGGGACCGGCACTGCCGACGCCGGGACGATGCGTGACGTGGGTGGCAGCGTCGCGCAGCAGTTCGCGCGCAGCAAGACGCCGCGCGTCGATCTGGTGTGGGACGGCAGCGAACCGGGCGCGGCCTCGCAGCTGGCCTTCGGCGCCCAGCTGGGCCAGTACCGCTTCGACCGCTACCGTACCGGCGGCGAAGACGCGGCGCCGGCCTCCACTGGCGAACTGGTCATTCGCAGCGCCGCCGGCAACGGTGCCGGAAGCGACTTCAGCAGCCATTGGCAGCCGACCGCCAATGCCGTTGCCTTCGCCCGCGATCTGGTGACCGAGCCGGCCAATACCATCTATCCGGAGAGTTTCGTCGAGCGCGTGCGCGAGCAGGCCCGCGGCCTGCCGGTCACCATCGAGGTGCTGGATGTCCCCGCCATGCAGCGACTGGGCATGGGCAGCATCCTGGCAGTGGGTCAGGGCAGTGCCCGCCCGCCGCGGATGCTGGTGATCCGCTACAACGGCGGTCGCAGCGGCGACGCGCCGGTGGCCTTCGTCGGCAAGGGCATCACCTTCGATACCGGCGGCATCTCGATCAAGCCGTCGTCCAACATGTGGCGGATGAAGTACGACATGACCGGCGCCGCGGTGGCCTCGGCCACCGTGCTGGGGCTGGCCGCGCGCCGTGCCCCGGTCAATGCCGTGGCGGTGGCCGCGCTCGCCGAGAACATGCCTTCCGGTACAGCCGGCCGTCCGGGGGACGTCATCACCACCGCGTCGGGCAAGACCTACGAGGTCATGAGCACCGACGCCGAAGGCCGCATGGTGCTGGTGGATGCACTGTGGTACGTGCAGCGCCAGGACAAGCCGCGCGCGATCATCGACATCGCCACCCTGACCGGCAGCATCGTCACCGCCCTGGGTCCGGACTTCGCCGGGTTGTTCACCCGTGACGACACCCTGGCAACGCAGCTGGAACGCGCCGGCCGCCAGAGCGGGGAACAGGTCTGGCGCATGCCGCTGCTGGACTCCTACGGCCCGCGCCTGGCCTCGCCGATCGCCGACATGCGCAACGGCGGTGGCGGCCCGGGCTCCGGTACCGCCGCGTGGTTCATTGGCGAATGGGTGGACCGTGCGACGCCGTGGGCCCATCTGGACATCGCCGGCATGGCGTGGGTCGAGTCCGGCGGCAGCGCCACCGTTCCGGCTGGCGCAACCGCCTACGGCGTGCGCCTGCTGGACCAGTGGGTCCGCGACAACCACGAAGGCCGCTGAGTACCCGCGTTTTCGCCTCTCCCCTCCGGGAGAGGTCGAAAGCGCATGTGCTCCCGCCAGGGAAAGCTGCGCCGGTCGTCCGAATGCGGGCACAATTGGCAGCCTCCTTTCCACCCGGACCGCAGTGCGGTTCGAACCCCTCTGCTGACGGCAGCGGGGTTGCCGGCGGTTCCCGCGCATGATCCTCAACATCGCCGCTTACCACTTCGTTCCCGTCGATGACCGCGACGCGCTGGCAGCGGTGCTGGAGCAGGCTGCGCAGGCACGCGGGTTGCGCGGCACGGTGCTCATCGCCCCGGAGGGCATCAACCTGTTCCTTGCCGGCGACGAATCTGCCGTGCGCGGTTTCCTCGGCGTGCTGCGTGATGATGCGCGCTTTGCCGACATCCTCGCCAAGGAAAGCTGGAGCCGGCACGTTCCGTTCGCACGGCTGAAGATCAAGCGCAAGCGTGAAATCGTTCCCTTCGGCGGACGTGCTGCCGGCGTTGGCCCCTCGCGTGCACCGGCGGTGGCCGCGACCACCCTGCAGCGGTGGATCGCTGCCGGGCAGGACGATGCCGGACGCCCGCTGGTGTTGCTGGACACGCGCAATCGCGAAGAAGTCGCCTACGGCACGTTCGCCGGTGCCCGGACGTTGCCGATCGACAATTTCAACGACCTGCCGGTCGCGGTGGAGGCCATGCGCGAGGAGTTGTGCGGCAGTACCGTTGTCAGCTTCTGCACGGGCGGCATCCGTTGCGAGAAGGCCGCGCCGTGGATGCGCGAGGCCGGCATCGACGACGTGCTGCAGCTGGAAGGCGGCATCCTGCGTTACTTCGAGCAGGTCGGTGGCGACGGCTACGAGGGCGGCTGCTTCGTCTTCGACGAGCGCATTGCGCTGGATCCGACCCTGAAGCCGCTTCGTGACGAGCCTGCGGCACCGGTCGTGCCGTCGGGGCCGGCGTCATGACCTGGCTGGGGATCGTGCTGGTCGTGCTGTTTGCGTGGATGGCCTTCAAGGTGGTCGGCGCGTTGCTGAAGATCGTGGCCTTCACCGGCCTGCTGATCGCCGGCTGGTGGCTGCTCGCACCTTACCTGGGCTGGGTGACGCCCGCGGAATTCGTGCGGGTGATGTGGCTCTGAGGCCGGATCGCCTGCTCCCCGCGAGCACCCGTCGACTCTGCACGGCAGGATGCGGCTTCAGGAAGACGGCTACACCACCATCCCGGCCGCGTGCCCCGACGCCCAGGCCCATTGGAAGTTGTAGCCGCCCAGCCAGCCGGTGACGTCCACGACTTCCCCGATGAAGGACAGGCCGGGCACGGTGCGGGACATCATCGTGCTGGAGGACAAGCCGTCGGTATCCACCCCGCCCAGCGTGACTTCAGCGGTACGGTAGCCTTCCGTGCCGCTGGCATTGATCGGCCACTTGCGCAGGGTGTCGGCCACGGTGGTCAACTCTTTCGGCGTGTACTGGCGCATCGGTCGGCTGTCCAGCCAGTGCTCGCACAGGCGCTGGGCAAAGCGCTTGGGCAGGACCTCGGCGAGCAGGGTCTGCAGTTGCGCATTGCGGCGCTGGTGCTGCCAGTGTTGCAGCAGGTCCAAGGCGTCCTTGCCAGGGAGCAGGTCGATGTGCAACGGCTCGCCTTCGCGCCAATAGGAAGACACCTGCAGGATGGCCGGTCCGCTGAGGCCGCGATGGGTCAGCAGCATCGCATTGCGGAAGGCGGGTCCGGTCGCTCGCGCCTGAACCGGCAGTGACAACCCGCTGAGATCGGCAACCCGTTCAAGGTGGATGCCGGACAGCGTCAGCGGCACCAGCCCGGAACGGGTGGGAAGCACGGCATGGCCGAACTGCCGGGCCAGATCGAAGCCGAACCCGGTGGCGCCCATGCGCGGGATCGACAATCCGCCACTGGCCACCACCAGCGAGGCGCAGGTCTGCCGTCCTTGACTGGTTTCCAGCACGAAATCTCCGGAGTCCTCCCGCCGCAGCGACTGCACCGTGCATCCGGTCTGGATGGTCACGCCGGCCCATTCGCACTCGTCCGCCAGCATCCGCACGATCTGCTTGCCGGACTCGTCGCAGAACAGCTGGCCCAGTTCCTTCTCGTGATAGGCGATGCCGTGGCGTTCCACCATCGCGATGAAATCCGCCGGCGTGTAGCGCGCCAGCGCCGACTTGCAGAAGTGGGGGTTGGCCGACAGGTACTGTGCGGGCGTGGTGCCGGTGTTGGTGAAGTTGCAGCGCCCGCCGCCGGACATCAGGATCTTCTTGCCGATGCGCTCGGCATGCTCGATCACCAGCACCTTGCGGCCGCGCTGGCCGGCGGTGATCGCGCACATCAGCCCCGCTGCGCCGCCGCCGATGATGATGCTGTCCCAGGCCGTTTCCATCCGGGCATTGTCGCTGGAATGGGGCATGATGACGGGGTTGTCCATCGACCGGGGAGAAACCGATGCTTCGACGTTCCACCGCGTTGCCCGCGTGCACGGGGTTGCTGTTGCTGTTTGCCGCGCTGGCCGTGGCGCCACAGGTGCAGGCCACAGGCAAGCAACCCTTCAGTGCCGAACGCAGCTGGCAGTTGCAGCGCATCGGCGCGCCGGCCATCACGCCTGACGGCGCGCGCGTGATCGCGCCGGTCACCCGCTTCGACGTGCCCGGGGACGAGGCGCTGACCGATCTTTGGACGTGGAACATCGACGGCAGCGGCGAGCGCCGGATGACCGATTCCGGCAAGGATGGCGCGCCGACCGTCAGCCCCGACGGGCGCTGGCTGGCGTTCACCTCGCGACGTGGCGAGGACAAGGCCGCGCAGCTGTACGTGATGCCGGTGGGCGGTGGCGAGGCGCGTCGGCTGACGGCCTTGGCCACCGGCGTGCAGAGCCTGCGCTGGTTCGGCGACAGCCGGCGCATCGCCTTCGTCTCGCGCGTGTTCGAGGATCTGCCGCTGGACGGGCAGGGCGCTCGCCTGGACCAGCGCAAGGACGCGAAGATGACCGGCCGGGTGTTCGAGAACGGTCCGGTCACGGCATGGGACCAGTTCCTGGACGAGCGCCAGTTCCACGTGTTCAGCGTTGCCATCGACAACACCGCGGGCAACGCCGGCGTGCGTGGCCTGACCCAGCCCGGTGGACGCGCACTGCCACGCAGCTCGGTGCAGGGTACCGACAGCCTGTTCGACCTGGCACCGGACGGCCGTGAACTGGCCTTCGTGGCCGACACCGCGAGCGCTGCCAACGCCAGCAACCGCGACGTGTTCCTGCTGGCGCTGGACGCCGACGGCACCCCTCGGGGAAGCCCGCGAAACCTGACTGCCGACAACCCGGCCGGTGACGGCAACCCCCGTTACAGCCCCGATGGTCGCTTGCTGGCCTTCGTGCAGCAGCGCATCCCCGGCTTCTACGCCGACCAGGGCCGGCTGATGATCCACGACCGCGGTGAGGGCAGCATCCGCGAGTTGTTCGCCGACTGGGATCGCAGTGCCGCCAATCTGGTGTGGGCGGCAGACAGCCAGCGCCTGTATGGCGCCATCGACGATGCCGGCACCGTGCGCGTGTACGAGCTGCCACTGTCCGGTGCACCGCGTGCGGTGACCGGCGACACCTCGTTCGGCCAACTGGCGGTGGCCAATGACGAATGGCTTGTCGGCATCCGCCAATCCTTCGTCGAGCCGCCGACGCTGGTGCGGATCGATTCGCGCAACGGTCGCGCAGACAAGCTGTCCACGGTCAATGACGCGCTGCTGGCCGATACCGACATGGGCAGCTACGAATCGGTCACCTACACCGGTGCCAACGGCGCGCCGATCCAGATGTGGATCAACTATCCACCGGGCTTTGACCGCTCGAAAACCTACCCGCTGTTCCTGCTGATCCATGGCGGGCCGCACAGCGCGATCACTGATGGCATGAGCTTCCGCTGGAACGCGCAGGTGTTCTCCAGCTGGGGCTACGTCACCGCGTGGCCGAACTTCCACGGCAGCTCCGGCTTCGGCCAGGCCTTCACCGATTCCATCAACCCGGACTGGGCCGAGCAGCCGTGGCAGGACGTGATCAAGGCGGCCGACTGGTTCGCCGCGCAGCCATGGATCGATGAAACCCGCATGGTCGCTGGTGGTGCCAGCTACGGCGGTTACCTGACGTCGGTGGTACTGGGGCGCCCGCACCCGTTCAACGCGCTGATCAACCATGCCGGCGTGTACAACCTCTACACCCAGTACGCGGCGGACTTTTCTTCGGTGACCCCGCGGTTCGGCGGCTTCTGGGAAGAGGGCAACTTCGAGGTGATGCGCCGCAACTCGCCGCACTACGGTGCCGGTGGCTTCAACACGCCGACGCTGGTGATCCACGGTCAGAGCGACCTGCGGGTGCCGGTGAACCACGGCATCGAGCTGTATCACACGCTGCTCAACCGCGGCGTGCCCACGCGCTTCGTCTACTTCCCGAACGAGAACCACTGGATCCTGAAGCCGCAGAACTCGATCTTCTGGTACGGCGAGGTCAAGCGCTGGATCAAGGAATACAACCTGCCGCGCGGGCGCTGATAGCCGCAACGCGCACCGGGCAAATGCGTTCACCAATCCAAGGTGAAGACATCAGCCCGGAGGCGCCGTCAGGGCGCGTCCGCAGGCTGCGGCGCGTGGTCAATCGGGCTTGCGCGGCCCGGGGTTGCCACTGCGCGTGCCGAACCCGGGACGCTTCCTGAACCCGCCCGGCTTCCTGTCGAAATGCTTGCGCGGGCGCTCGCCATCAGCCTCGCGCGCTCCACCGAAACGTGCCTTGCGAACGAAGCCGGACCCGCGCTCGTCCTGCTCGGCGATGTCCGCGGGTGTTGCCAGCCGCAACTGCATGGGCTGACCGGCCACGCGCACCTTCTTCATGAACGCCAGCAGTTCCGGCGGCATGCCGTCGGGCAGGTCGACCAGTGAATAGTCGGTGCGGATGTCGACGCGGCCGATGTAGCGCGATTCCAGCTCGGCCTCGTTGGCGATGGCGCCGACGATGTTGCCGGGCTTCACGCCATGCCGGTAGCCGACGTCCAGACGGTAAGTCTGCATGCCGGCTTCGGGGGCGGCGCGCGGTGGCCTGGGTGGGCGCGGACCGCGTTCGTTGCCCTCGCCACGCTCGCGCGGCGCACGTTCGCGGCGCTCGTCGAAGCTGCGTGCCGGCGGCTCGGGCCGTTCTTCCAGCAACAGCGGCGTTTCGCCTTGCAGCAGCTGCGCCAGCGCGGCGGCGATGTCGGCCATCGGCACGTTCTGCTCGCGCTCGTAAGCTTCCAGCAGATCGCGGAATGCCGCGGTTTCGCCGCTGCCGAGCGCGGCACCGATGCGATCACGGAAGCGCGAAACGCGCTGGGCATTGACGGTTTCCACCGTCGGCAACTGCATCGGTTCGATCGGTTGGCGAGTGGCGCGTTCGATCGCGCGCAGCATCCCGCGCTCGCGCGGGGTGACGAACAGGATCGCCTCGCCACTGCGTCCGGCGCGCCCGGTGCGGCCGATGCGATGCACGTAGCTTTCGGTGTCGTAGGGAATGTCGTAGTTCAGCACGTGGCTGATGCGCTCCACGTCGAGCCCGCGCGCGGCCACGTCGGTGGCCACCAGCACGTCCAGTTCGCCGTTCTTGAGCCGTGCGATGGTGCGTTCGCGTGCCTTCTGGTCCATGTCGCCATTGATGGCGGCCGCGGCGATCCCGCGCGCGGACAGTTTTTCGGCCAGCTCCTCGGTGCCCAGCTTTGTGCGGGCGAACACGATCATCGCGTCGAACGGTTCCGCTTCGAGAATGCGGGTGATGGCATCGAGCTTGTGCAGGCCACTGACCAGCCAGTAGCGCTGGCGGATGTTCTCGCCCGTGGTGGTGGTGGCCTTGATCGCCACTTCCACCGGCTCGCGCAGGTAGGTCTGGGCGATGCGCTTGATCTGCGGCGGCATGGTGGCGGAAAACAGTGCCACCTGGCGTGATTCCGGGGTTTTCTTGAGCACCGCTTCGACATCGTCGATGAAGCCCATGCGCAGCATCTCGTCGGCCTCGTCCAGCACCAGCATCTTCAGCTGCGACAGGTCCAGCGAGCCACGCTCGAGATGGTCGATCACCCGGCCCGGCGTTCCCACCACCACCTGCACGCCTCGGCGCAGCGCATGCAACTGCGGGCCGTAGCCTTGGCCGCCATAGATCGGCAGCACCTGGAAACCGGGCATGTGCGCGGCGTACTTCTGGAACGCCTCGGCCACCTGGATGGCCAACTCGCGGGTCGGGCACAGCACCAGGGTTTGCGGTGCTTTCCGCGCGGGATCGAAGGTTGCCAGCGCCGGCAGGGCGAACGCGGCGGTCTTGCCGGTGCCGGTCTGGGCCATGCCCAGCACGTCGCGACCGGCCAACAGCGGCGGGATGGTCTCGGCCTGGATGGGCGAGGGAGTTTCGTAGCCGACGTCGACCAGTGCCTTGAGCAGGTGCTCGGGCAGGCCGAGGGCGGCAAACGCGTTGGCGGGGGTGTTCACGGCGGGCTCCGGTTGTTCAGCGACCGGCGACACCGGACTGCTGTGCAAGTTTACGCGGGTGGCGTGGAGGTCGCCTTGATTTTCGTGGGCTGGAACGTGCCTCGCTGCATTTGTGGTGGCCTGCCATCGCGTGGAGGCGGAGCGACCTTCGCTGAACGGAGGGTTGGGTCACGGCTGTCCATGCTGCGAGAACGCTTCGATGCTGCCGTCGTGGCGAACCAGTTCCACCGTGTAGGGCTGAACCACACCGTCCGGATGTTCCATGCCCGGTGAACCCATCGGCATGCCGGGCAGCACCAGGCCACGAGCGGCGGGGCGTTCGGCCAGCAGGTGCTTGATATCGTCGGCCGGGACATGTCCCTCGATCAGGTAACCGCCGACTTCGGCGGTATGACAGGACCCCTTGCCGTAGGGCACGCCGAGCCGTTGCTTGATCGGGCCGAGATCGTCTTCGACGACCTCCTCGACGCTGAAACCGGCCGCACGCATGCGTTCGACCCACAGCGTGCAGCAACCGCAAGCGGGCGTCTTGTGCACGGTCATCGTCGGCAGATGCGCCGGAGCTGTCGTTGCCGCCAGCTGCGTGGTGGACACGGCGGTGGAGGGTTCATCCTCTTGCACGGCGGAAGGGGCGTCGGTGCGGATGGCGGCGCTGGTGGCTTCGGTCACAGGTGCATGGCCGGGATCGGAGCAGGCGGCCAGCAGCGCAGCAATGGCCATGGACTGCAGCGCGGGCACGGTGGGGAATGTCGACGGCATGATGAACCTCGGCAGGAATGGTGGGGCCGCGCAGGCGTTGGAAGGCGCGGCAATGCCCCCATGTTGCAGGCATGAAGCCTGACCTGCCACTGACCGCCGGCCTGCGTCGCCTGCAGTTCGACAACGCCTTCGTTCGTGATTTGCCCGGCGACGCCGAAAGCGGCCCGCGGTTGCGGCAGGTGCACGGTGCGCTGTGGTCGGCAGTCGATCCCGACCCGGTGCGTGCGCCGGTCCTGCTGGCGCATTCGCCGGAGATGGCGGCGGAGCTGGCACTGGATGCGACCGACGTCCACGGTGAAGCGTTCAAACAGGTGTTGGCGGGCAATGCGCTGTTGCCGGGCATGCAGCCATTCGCCAGCAACTATGGTGGTCACCAGTTCGGCCATTGGGCCGGTCAACTCGGCGATGGGCGGGCCATTTCGCTGGGCGAGGTGCAAGCCGCGTCGGGCAAGCGCTGGGAACTGCAGTTGAAAGGTGCCGGCAGCACACCGTATTCGCGCGGCGCCGACGGGCGCGCGGTGCTGCGTTCGTCGATCCGTGAATTCCTGTGCTCCGAAGCCATGCACCATCTTGGGGTGCCGACCACCCGTGCGCTGTCGCTCATCGGCACAGGCGAGCAGGTGGTTCGCGACATGTTCTACGACGGGCATCCGCGTCCCGAGCCCGGTGCCATCGTCTGCCGCGCCGCGCCGGGGTTCATCCGCTTCGGTCACTTCGAACTGCCGGCCGCGCGGGGTGAATACCGTTTGCTGCAGCAACTGGCCGACTTCTGCATCCGCCGGGACTTTCCCCACCTGTCCGGCAGCGGCAAGGCGCTCCACGGCGCATGGTTCCGTGAGGTGGCCCTGCGCACCGCGGAGATGGTCGCGCACTGGATGCGGGTCGGCTTCGTCCATGGCGTGATGAACACCGACAACATGTCGATCCTCGGACTGACCATCGACTACGGCCCCTACGGCTGGCTGGATGACTACGATCCCGACTTCACGCCCAACACCACCGACCTGCCGGGGCGTCGCTATCGCTACCAATGGCAACCGCGGGTGGCGCACTGGAACCTCGGGCGGCTGGCGCAGGCGCTGGCACCGCTGTTCGAAGGTGATGCGGCGCCGCTGCAGGCCGGGCTGGACGCGTACGCGACGCATTACCGGACCTGCGAGCAGCGCGACATTGCCGCCAAGCTGGGCTTGTCGTCGCTGCGCGCCGGTGACCGCGAACTGATGGCGCAGTTGCAGGACTGGATGCAGGCCGCATCGGTGGACATGACGCTGCTGTTCCGCGCGCTGGGCAGTCTGCCAGCGTCGGAGTTGTCGCCGTCCGTGTTCTCGGAGGTGTTCCATGACGCCGCCCGGCGCGATGCTGAAGCGCCGCATCTGGATGCGTGGCTGGCGCGCTATCGCGCGCGCGTGGCGGATGACGATTTCGACGAAGCGGATCGCCAGGCGTGCATGCGCGCGGCCAATCCGGTGGTGATTCCGCGCAACTGGCTGGTGCAGAAGGTCATCGACCGGGCCGAGGCCGGTGATCCGGACGGCATCGGTACGCTGCTGCAGGCGTTGCGCCGGCCGTACGACGATCCGCCAGCACATCCCGAACTGGTGACGCGGCGACCCGACTGGGCACGCGACGCACCGGGATGTTCGATGTTGTCCTGCAGTTCCTGAGCAGGTGGAGCCACGGGCGTCGCCCACTCGATGGGCCGCGGCAATCGGCCAATCCGGATACTCGAAACAGTGCGGGTGCAGCGCGAACGTGTGTTGCCTCCCTTGCAGCGAACCGTTGGCGTCGTCCGGTGCCTGATGTGCGTCGTCGCCCAGGCGTGCCGGCAGCACGTGCAGGGCGGTCGCCGTTCGGCGCAAGACTGAACGCCGGCCAAGCGGGTCATCGGGCACCGGCCCCGACTCGCGAAGCATTCACGCCGGCCGCGGGATAGTCGTTGGCAACAATCCACTGCGGGTGGTCGTCATGCGCTTGAAGACATCTCTCTCCCTGTTGTTCGCCCTCGCCTGTGCGCTGCTGCTTGCCGGCTGCGTCACAGGGCTGCCCGGTACCGGCTATCCGGGCAGCGGCTACCCTTCGGGTGGCTATCCGTCCTCCCGCAGCCAGCAGGTGGAAGGCGAGGTGCTGGATACCGACCACGGCAACGGCCGATTCATGCTTGCCGACGGGCGCGGTTATGGAGGTCAGCGCGCGGAGGTCTACTACGACCAACGCACCCGGCTGGTGTACCAAGGGCGCGAGCTGTCACCGCAGGGCCTCGAGCGCGGGGACGTGGTGCGCGTGCACGGCGAGCAATGGAGCGGCCGCTTCCAGGCCAGCCACATCGAGGTGCTGCGTGACGTGCGTCAGGGCGGGTATGGCCAGCAACCGCCGTATGGGGGCGTCGGCCAGTTGAACGTGCTGGAAGGTTCGCTGCGCCACATCGATACCCGCACCCGTACCCTCAGTGTCACTCGCGGCGGCTACTCCGGGCCGCAGCAGCAGGTGCGCTTCGACGAGCGTACCCGGGTCGAGGATCGTGGCCGCTTCGTGCGCGTCGACCAGCTGCGTGCCGGTGACGTGCTGCGCATCGAGATGCGCCAGGTGGCCGGTGGCTGGATCGCCGAACGCATCCAGGTGCAGTCGGGCTACAACAACCGTTGGTAACCGCACGCCGGCCATCGACAACGCGAAGCCGGCACCCGCTACAGTCGCCACTGGCTCGTGTCCGTGAGAAACCGCATGACCCGTGACCCGCGTGTCGATGCCTATATCGCCGGTGCCGCCGAGTTCGCGCAGCCGTTGCTGGCGGAACTGCGCGAACGGGTTCATCGGAACTGTCCGGACGTCGTGGAAGCCATCAAATGGGGCATGCCCGCGTTTCTGCACGGTGGGGCCATCTTCTGCACCATGGCCGCGTTCAAGCAGCATGTGTCATTCGGCTACTGGCGCCACGCGGAGGTCATGGGTGCGGACGTCGAGCGAGACGGCATGGGCAGCTACGGCCGCATGGCGACGGTGAAGGACCTTCCCGGCAAGCGTGGCATGCAGGCCGACCTCCGCAAGGCGCTGGCACTGGCCGACACCGCGCCTGCCCGCGCCGCAGGCCAACACCGCCCGCAAGGCGCGGCGGCACCGGCGGTTCCGGCCGAGCTGGCCGCGGCCTTGCAGGGCAATGCGAAGGCACGTGCGGCGTTCGACTCCTTTCCGCCCAGCGCCCGGCGCGACTACATTGAATGGATCACCGAGGCCAAGCGTGAGGACACCCGCGCCCGACGCCTTGCACAGACGATCCAGTGGCTGGCCGAGGGAAAGCGCCGCAACTGGAAGTACGAGGCGCGAAAACCCGGTTGAGACGCGGCCGTCCGCTTGTCAGCCGCCCGGCACGTGATCGACCTGCAGAACCGGATAGCGGCCGAAGCCGTGATCCCAGGCGGGGTGATTGCGGTAGAAGAAGTCCAGCCGCGTGCGCGGGCTGGCGGCGAATTCCGGGTCGTCGCGCAGCCTGGCCTCGAACCGGGCCTTCAGCGCAGCATCGTCCTGCAGCATCCGGCGGGCCTCCGACTCGGTCACGTAGGCCTCCATGTATTCCTTGCGTTCGAACGCGGTGTTCATGAAGCCCCATGCCGCCAGCGAGTCGGGTGACTGCGGTTCCAGCAGGTGCATGAGCAGCCAGGAACGGGGCTGGGCGATCGGCACGAACACATCGCCTGCAGCGATGTCGACCCGCGTGCCCTGCCACTCGCCATTGGCACTCAGTCGCTGGTGGCCTTCCAGGGTTGCCGGTGCGAAGCGGATGTCGCTCGCCACCCAGGAGCGCGCCGGCTGCCCGGCCACGACGCGACCGACGGTTCGGTGTTCGATGCCGTGGGCCTGCAGCTTCGGCCGGATCACGTCGGCCCACGCCGCCGGCACGACATAGCCGGCCGCGGGGGCAGGCAGTACCAGATCGGGCGTGACCTTGTTGCGCAGCGGGACCTTCCAGACCTGCGGGGTGGTCTCGTCGTAGCGGATCATCGAGCCGCCGGAAATCTCCGACGGTTCGACCGTGTAGGCGTAACCGAGGAAATCGATGGTGGCCGGTTCATCCACGACCTTCCAGGTCATGGTCACGTCCCGGCCGCCGATGCCGGCGGCTTGGCGGTCGGCATCGGCGGCCAGTGCCAGCCACGACGACGCGTTGTCGGCGACCAGCCGCAGGGCGTGTTCGACGGTGCGCCGCGTGGACTGCACCCGCTGCGGGTAGGGGCGCCAGGAATGGGTTTCCACGAGGATGCCGATGCGCTGGCGCACCTGCAGGTAGCTGGTGGAGAAACGCGGCAGCATCACGCCTTCCGCGAACCCTGAGGCCGGGTTGTCGCTTTCCACGAAGCTCGGATAGAAGTCCACCGGCAGGTGGCCGTCGGCCTTGAGTCCGGCAATGATGCCGTCCCTCAACGCGCGCCCGGCCGGCTGCATCACCCCGGCGTGCATGGGTTCGCCGGTGATGGAAATGTCGTGCTGGAACTGGGCGCCATTGGTGGCGTGCAGGTCAAGCAGCAGCAGGGGATCCCACTGATCGATCAGGCCCAGCATCGCCACCATTTCCGGGCTGTCGGCCTTCACGTAATCGCGGTTGAGGTTGTAACGCTGCGCAGTGGCGCGGAAGCCCATCTGCTCCGGTCCGCGCTGGTTGGGGCGGTGCCAGGCGCGGAAGTTCTCGTGGCCATCGACGTTGAACACCGGCACGAACAGCAGCACCTGCGCCTCGAGTACCCCGGCCGGTGCGTGTCCGCCCAGCCATTCGCGCAGCATCCAGAACACCGCGTCCTTGCCGTCGATCTCGCCTGCGTGGATGCCGCCCTGCGCCAGCACCACGGGTAGCCCGCGTTGCTTCGCCGCCCCGGGCGTGAGCGCGCCGGACGTGGACACCGCCATCGCCTTCATCGGGAGACCCTGCGGCGTGGTGCCGAACTGGAAGCAGCGCACCGCACGCGGGTAGGCCTGCTGGAAGGCATCGCAAAGACGCTCGACTTCGGCGTAGCGGCCGGTGATCGCAAAGCCGCTGCGTTCGGCTTCGGTGTGCAGCGAGTCGTCGGCATGGGCGGGGACGGCAGTCGTGGCCAGTGCGGCAGCCAAGGCGCAGGCGAACAGGCGGGAAGTGGGCATGGGCATCGGGCTCCTGCGGGCAACCCGGCCAATGGTAGGACAGGCGGAGCCGACAGGCGCAGCGTGCCCGCTACACTGGTGCGGTCAGTCATCCGGAGCCGCAGATGGACCACCACTCGACACCGCAGGGGAACCGTCCATGAGCGGCACGCCCTGGGTCACCTGGATGCTGCTGGGCATCACCGTGCTGGTGTCATGGCAGGCCTTCGGCAATCGTCGCTTGATGGATCGATTGATGTTCTGGCCTCCGGCGATCCGGCGGCAGCGTCAGTACGACCGTTTCCTCGGGCACGGATTCATCCACGCCGATGGCATGCACCTGCTGTTCAACATGATCACGCTGTATTTCTTCGGCACGGCGGTCGAGCCGGTGTTCAGCGCCATCATCGGCCCGTTGGGGTTCCTCGGCTTCTATCTGTCGGCGCTGGTGGTGGCGATCCTGCCGAGCTGGTTGCGTCACCGCGATGACCCGGGTTTCCGCAGCCTTGGGGCGTCCGGCGCGGTGGCGGCCGTACTGTTCGGCTACATCCTGTTCGCGCCGTGGTCGTTGATCTTCGTGTTCTTCGTGCCGGTGCCCGCGATCGTGTTTGCCGTGCTGTATGTCGGCTATTCGTTCTGGATGGATCGCCGTGGCGGCGACCGCATCAATCATGGCGCGCATCTGGCCGGTGCGATCTACGGGGTGTTGTTCACGCTGCTGATGTCGCCGCGTGTCGGCTCGCACTTCCTGGAGCAATTGGGCAGCCCGTCCTTCCTCTGACCCTCACCTGGTCTGCCGCTCAACCGTGGTAAGAAAGATGCGTCCCCTGCAAAGGAGCAATCCATGGCAACGCGCAAGACCCCGGCCCGCAAGAAGGCGGCCA
>JAUNRQ010000021.1 GCA_030535605.1 Pseudoxanthomonas suwonensis | reverse complement strand
CAAGGTGCCGGCCAAGCCGAAGCGCAAGGGCATCAACCCGTTCACCAAGGAAGAAATGGTGTTCGCGGCCAAGCCGGCGTCGGTCAAGGTCAAGGTGCGTCCGCTGAAGAAGCTCAAGGACGCCGCTGCCTGATCCAAGGCACGCAGGCAACACCGGAAGCCGGGGCTCGTCCCCGGCTTTTTCTTTGCGCGTCGCCGTTCCGTTTCGATGGACGCGAACGGCGCACCACCGCCATGATCCTTCATTTCCGGCACACCGGTGCCAAGGCACCCTGCACGCATGTCTCGTGCCCGCATGCTTCGCACCATCCTCGTCCGCACGTTGCTGCTGTTGGCGCTGCTGGTGGCCGTGACCTGGGGGTGGCGCCTGCCGGCGGTGCAGGCCATGCGACTGATGTGGGAACTCCAGCGGATGCCGGCACCCGACGCACTGCCGGTTCCGGTCGATGGGATTCGCGCCAACGCGATCGCCGATACCTGGGGCGCGGCCCGCGGCGCCGGCCGCTCCCACGAGGGCGTCGACATCTTCGCCAGCCGCGGCACCGTGGTGCGCAGCGCGACGCGCGGCGTGGTGCTGTCGGTACGCGAAGGCGGCCTCGGCGGACGCCAGGTCTGGGTGCTGGGCCCCGGCGGCGAGCGCCACTATTACGCACATCTGGATGACTGGGCACCGGGCCTGCAGCGCATGGACATGCTCCAGCCCGGCAGCCTGCTCGGAGTGGTCGGTGACACCGGCAACGCCCGCGGCACGCCCCCGCATCTGCATTACGGCATCTATCGGGAGGATGGCGCCTACAACCCGTGGCCGCTGCTGCAGGAGGGTGCCGCGCTGCGCCTGCCGCCGCTTGCCAGCGATGGGCACAGACCGCAAGCTGGCGCGGACTCCCGTTCCGACCGCGCGCCATGAACAAGCGTTTCGTCATCTGTGGCCTGGTGGTGTCGCTGGCCTCGCTGCTGCTGGACCTGTTGATCCACGGTCTGCTGCTCGGCGATGCCTACCGGCAGCTGGCCACCACCGGGTTCGTGCGCGGACCGGATCAGGCAGGACAGTTCCTGCACTGGGCGCTGCTGGCGCATCTGTTGCTGGGATTCGGCCTGACCTGGATGTTCTCCATGGCCGATCCCGCACGCAGCCGCGACCTCGCCTTCGGCCTGCGCTTCGGCACGGCGGCGGCGCTGTTGTCCATCGTCCCCAACGCGATGATCCTGTTCGCATTGCAGCCGTGGCCGGCGGCGCTGGTGCACAGGCAGATCCTGCTCGGCACCGTGATGATGCTGCTGCTGGGATTGTTGCTGGCGTGGCTGCAACCGGCACGCCGCGCCCTCTGAACCGCTCCGCAAGGACACGCCAGGCCACGACGCCTGGTTCACGCCTGCTCGGCGAAGGTGCGGGCAATCCGTCCGAGGCCAACGCCGTGAACCGCCAATCCCGCAACGTCCTGTCACTGGTTCTGTTGTTGTCCTTGCTGCTGGGTGCATGCGCCACCGTCGGCGCACTGCTAGGCGACCAGGTCACGTTCACCGCGCTGCAGTTGCAGCAGCAGCTGGACCGTCGCTTTCCGCGTGACTACACGAAGCTCGGCGGCCTGGTCGGCGTTCGGGTATTCAATCCACGGTTGTCCATCCCCGCCGGCAGGGGCCGCCTGCAGCTGGACTTCGATGTCGGTGTCGCCCGCGCCGGCGGTCAGGTCGACACGCCGGCCGGCCGGTTCGCCGTCAGCAGCGGTCTTCGGTTCGATGCCGCCAAGCGCGGGCTGATGCTGGATGCCCCCAGCCTCGAACGCATCGATGTCCCCGGCCTTGGCGGCGGCAGCAGCGATGCGGCTCGGGAACTGATCAACCTGTGGCTGGCCGATTGGGCGCGTGAGGAACCCGTGTACCGGTTCGACGACGGCTTGATGCAAACGCTGGCCGCCCGACGCATTGGCAGCACCAGCATCGGCAACGGCCTCGTCACCCTGCATCTGGATCAATGAACATGCACATGACTTCTCGATGGAGCGCACTGTCGCTCGTCTGCCTGCTGGTCGCCTGCGGCGGGAACGAACCGAACAATGAGTTGGGCGACGCATCACCCGATGGCTCGACCGAGGCCCTGCCGACGCCTCGGGGGGCGGCAGGTTCGGTCACCGGAATGCCGGAGGCGGGCCAGCCCGGCTCAACCGGCATTGAACTGGGTGGTACCTCGTCGGAGGCGGCATCGGCAGCCACCGACCCGTCCGCCGAGGCCACCGGCGACGGGCTGCCGCCGCTGCCCGACCCGCTTGTTGGCGGTGATGCCGGCAACAGCCCGGATGCCGACGGCGGTCCCCTGGGCAGGCAGGCCGCGGTGCAGCTGCTCGACACCTATTACACGAGGCTCAACGCACGGGACGTGGAAGCGGCGCGGGGAATGTGGCGCGGCCAGGACTCGCCGCTGCAATTGCTGCCGCCGGACGTGATTTCGGTCGTTCCGCGGATTGGCAACCCCGGCCGCATCGATGCCGGTGCCGGCCAGCGATACGTGGAGGTTCCGGTGACGCTGGAGCAGACGCTGACCGACGGCACCACCCGGCAGGCCAGTGGCGTGGCGGTGCTGCAGGGCTCGATGGTCGAAGGTGCCGAACCCGGTTGGCACATCAGCGCGATCCGCATGCGCTGACGCGGTGCGGGTGCACGTCACGACGATTGCTTCGCCGCCACGTCGACGCGTGCCTGGCGGCCACCGCGTGTGATCGCCCTCGCCGGGCTCAGCGCTTCTTCTGCAACATCGTCCCGGTGCAATTCGCTGCCCCGCAACGGCAGCCCCACAGCTTCTTGAGCGTCGGCGTGTGGCGTTCGGCCAGGACGATGCCGTAGTTGTAGGTAAGCTCCTCGCCGGCCTTGATGTCGCGCAGCGCTTCGACATAGACCTTGTCGCGCTCACGCCGATCCTTGGCGTCTTCCTCCACCAGCGATTCGCAATTCGGATCGCAACTGTGGTTGATCCAGCGCGCCACGTTGCTGTCGAAGTTGCCGTCGATCACGTATTCGTCGTTGAGCGTGAACAGGAAGGTGTGGCCAGTCTCGTCCTCGCCACCGTACTCGGCATCGACCTCGTCGTGCGTGCGCAACCGCCCCTTGTAGCGAACGATGCGCTCGCCCTTGGCAATGTCCTCGATGGCGAACACGCCGTTGCCGTGAATCGCCGACTGGCGGCGCTGGATCTTGTGTCTGCTGGTCTTGGGCATGCGAACGGTCACTGGGCAACGGAGCCTGCATTGTCACCAACACCGCGCCAGGATGCGAGCGCCGGTGACGCGGTCGCTACAGTTCGAAGCGATACGCCAGCTTCACCAGCAACTGCTCCGCGTCCCGCAGCGCGAAGGCATCCCCCAGCAAGCCGCCCGCACGATGATCGCCGTGTTCGAGCACGTCACCGCCACGGCCGTAGACGACGTACAGTGCGGACAGCGGCGCGAATTCGTAGCGATAGCGCACCTGGAACCCGAAATGGCGCATGCCGAACGGCATGATCGCATCGTCGGTCCTGTCTGCATGACCGTCCGGACGGACACGCCAGGCAATCGGGTCGGATGCCTGCAAGCCCAATGCCTGCAGCTTGACGCGCAGTTCCTGGCGAGCGCTGATCGACCAGTTCAGGTCACCTTCGAGCGTCAGTTGTGCCTGGCGATACCCGGCAACCAGATTCCGTTGTTGCCAGATCAACCATTCCGAATCGCGGACCGCCACCAGTTCCGCATCGATGTTGATAGCATCGCTGAGGTGCCAGGTACCACCGATCCAGCCGGCGAAACCGGTCTGGCCCCAGCCGCGCACGCCACCACCGAAGACCGCTTCGGCGCCGATTTCCCAACTGAAGTTGCCGCGCCGCGGGAACTCGCGTTCGATGTCGGCGACGGCCTGCGGGGCAATGCGCAGCGGACCGTGGCCGCGGGTGATGAGGTCATCGTGACCGCGCTCGCGCAGCCTTGCGCCCCATTCCAGTTCGCCGCCGTCGCGACGGCGGCTGGACATGGAAAAGCGCGTCTGCCGCTGCAGCAGCAGGCCACCGGTGTTGCTGGCCTGCTCGATCCGCCAGCGCCAGTCATGCGAGGCATAGGCGGAGGTCTCCGGCAGGCGATCAATCTGGCGCCGCACTTCCCACTGCCCGTAATCCAGGTCGTTGCGGGCCAGGTAGCCGAAATCGTTGATCTCGAAGTCCTCGCCGAAATGCATCAGCAGCAGCGTGTGGGTCCAGCCCTTCGGCAGGCTCTTGACCAGCATGGCGCTGGCCGCGACGTCGCGCACCTGCTGCCCGGCGGTGGCGATCTCACTGCCGATCAGTCGGCTCGACAGGCCCAGGCTGTTATCCGGCTTCCACTCGTGATCCATGCCCAGCACCGTTGCCTTGCGATCCAGCCAGGGACGCTGCACGCGGGTCAGCATCGCGCCCCAGGTGGCGTGCTCGCCACCACGCAGCAGTCGCAGGGCACCGAAGCTGCGGCCGGCATCGCCGCGTTCGTCGGCGAGGAACACGCCGTACTGGGTCGCACCGACCGTCCCGTTGAGCTTCAGTGCCCCGCTGATGTCGCCCGGGCCGCTGTCATCATCGGCCCAGCCGCCCACGCGCCGCGTGTACAGCAGGTTGCTGTTGTCGGAGGGCGTACGCAAGTGGAACAACGCCTGGTTCTCGGTGAAGAACGGGCGCTTGTCGCCATGAAACGTTTCCTCGGCCCCGAAGTTGACCACCAGTTGGTCGCTTTCGACCTGGCCGAAGTCCGGATTGAGGGTGGCGCTGAGCTGGAACTGGCCGCTCGGCTTCCAGAACACGTCCGCACCGGCGTTGGCGTGGCCACTGCCATGCACCAGGTCGTGGCCGGCGACCGCATACGGGGTGATTGCCAGCAGCGACTGCGAATGGGCCGGTACCTGCACCGCGGTGAAGCGTTTCAGGAACTGCGGTCGCGTGAAGGTCGCCGCGGGCCAGGCGACCCGTTCGCGGGTGCTGCCGATCACGCGGTCCAGATACAGGCCGATCGTGCGCTTGCCATCCACTGCCCTCGGCATGGGCGCGATCGACCATGGAATCAGCAACTCCGCGCTCCACTGCTCCTGGCCATCGACCACGGCATGCCGCCAATCACCGTCCCAGTCGCTGTCCCAGACGGTTCCGCCACTGCCGATGATGGTGTCCTCGATGCCGCCGCTGGCGGTCACCATGAACGAGTAGCCGGTTTGCCCGTCGCCGTTGAAATCGATCATCAGGTTGACCCGATCGATGTTCGGCACCTCGTCGCGGCGACTGAACTGTCGCGGCTGTTCCACGCCGGCCGGCGTGCGATTGCGAAACCCCACCGCAAGCCCTTGAGGCGTGGCCATGTACCAGGCTTCGGTCGGATACGGTGAGTCCGCCCCGGTGAACGGCTCGACCATGCGGAAGTCGGTGACGTGGACGGCATCGCGCCATTCGTCGGGATCGATGCGCCCGTCCACCTGGATGGCGAATGCCGACGCCACCGGCAGCAGCGCCAGCAGCCCCGGCAGTGCGACACGCGCCAGCCGCTGTCGCGCGCGATACGGCGCGGCGGCGACATCACGGACAGCATCAAGGGTACGCCGGACGGCGGGGGAACAGCAGCGATCGGGCATTCGGATGGCGGCGGCCGGCGAAGCCCACATTGTGGCCAAGCCCTGGCGCGGATGCGAGCGTCACCTGCTCGGCGACCGGTCATTGAGCGGACAGCCGCCAAATCGTACAATTCCGGTACTGATTGGAAACCACCATGCTTCGGGTCACCAAACTCACCGACTACGCGACGATCGCACTGGCCGAACTGGCCATGGCCGGCGACGTGCGCCTGAGCGCTGCGGAGCTGGCCGAGCGTGCGGGACTGGAAGCACCGACCGTGGCCAAGGTGCTCAAGCCGTTGGCGCACGCTGGCATCCTCGAAGGCCAGCGCGGTGCCGGCGGCGGCTACCGGCTGGCGCGCGCCGCGCGCGACGTGCTGCTGATCGACATCGTCGAAGCGCTGGAAGGCCCGCTGGCGATGACCGAATGCATCGATGACCACGGCAACTGCGACATCCAGCACGCCTGCGGCCTGCGCGCCAACTGGCGTCGCATCAACGACATCGTCGCCGACGCCCTGCGCGCGGTGACCCTCGCCCAACTGGCTGGCCTGGATGCCGCGCCGCGCAAGCCGATCGCGCTGCAACTGGCCACCGCCTGACAATCAGGATTCCCATGCAGACAGAAAACGCCGAAATCCATGCCCAGCTGGGCCGCAAGTACGATGCCGGCTTCATCACCGACATCGAATCCGAGAGCCTGCCCCCGGGCCTCGACGAGGACACCATCCGTGCCCTGTCGAAGATCAAGCAGGAGCCGGAGTGGATGCTGGAGTGGCGCCTGACCGCCTACCGCCATTGGCTGACGATGCCGATGCCGGAGTGGGCCAAGCTGAAGATCGATCCGATCGACTTCCAGGCGGTCAGCTACTACTCCGCGCCCAAGGCCAAGTACGCATCGCTGGACGAGGTCCCGCAGGAGCTGATCGACACCTACGACAAGCTCGGCGTGCCGCTGCACGAGCGCGCCAAGCTGGCGGGCGTGGCCGTTGATGCGGTATTCGACTCGGTGTCGGTCGGCACCACCTTCCGCAAGGAACTGGCCGAAAAAGGCATCGTCTTCTGTTCGATGTCCGAGGCCATCAAGGATCATCCGGAACTGGTGAAGCAATACCTTGGCAGCGTGGTGCCGGTCGGCGACAACTACTTCGCCGCGCTCAACTCGGCAGTGTTTTCCGATGGCAGCTTCGTGTTCATCCCCAAGGGCGTGCGCTGCCCGATGGAGCTGTCGACCTATTTCCGCATCAACGCCGGCCACACCGGCCAGTTCGAGCGCACGCTGATCATCTGCGAGGACAAGGGCCACGTGTCCTACCTCGAGGGCTGCACCGCGCCGATGCGCGACGAGAACCAGTTGCACGCGGCGGTGGTGGAACTGGTTGCGCTGGAAGATGCCGAAATCAAGTACTCCACCGTGCAGAACTGGTATCCGGGCGACGAAAACGGCGTCGGCGGCATCTACAACTTCGTCACCAAGCGCGCCGAGTGCCGCGGCGACCGCAGCAAGGTGATCTGGACCCAGGTGGAAACCGGCAGCGCCATCACCTGGAAGTACCCGAGCTGCGTGCTGCTGGGCGATGACAGCAGCGGCGAGTTCCACTCCGTCGCGCTGACCCACCACCGCCAGCAGGCGGACACCGGCACCAAGATGATCCACGTCGGCAAGCGCACCAAGAGCAAGATCGTTTCCAAGGGCATCAGCGCCGGGCGCGGGCAGAACACCTATCGCGGCCTGGTCAAGGTCGAGCGCGGCGCGGAAGGCGCACGCAACCACACCCAGTGCGATTCGCTGCTGATCGGCAAGAAGTGCGGCGCACACACCTTCCCCTACATCGAGGTCAAGCGCGCCGACGCCACGGTCGAGCACGAAGCCACTACCAGCAAGATCAGCGATGACCAGATGTTCTACTGCCGCGCACGCGGCATCGGCGAGGAAGACGCCGTGTCGATGATCGTCGACGGCTTCTGCAAGTCGGTGTTCCGCGAGTTGCCGATGGAATTCGCCGTGGAAGCCAAGAAGCTGCTGGAAGTGTCGCTGGAAGGGGCCGTGGGATGAGGCTTGCCGACCATCAGCGCCGTGCGTTCGAAGCGGAAATGGCGATGGCACGGACCTGCAATGCGAATGGGCGCGCCGATCACGCCTTCCATCATCTCGAACGCGCCCACGTCATCGGCCAACGCAACGTGGGCGCGCACGTCCGCGCCCACGTCGGGATGTTGCGCATCGGCTGGCAACGGCGCGACGGGCACGAAATCCTCGGTCAGCTGTTGCGGATCCCGGCGGCATTGACCAAGACCCTGCTCTGGGTTCCACGCGGCAATACCGGTGGCGCGAACGTCAACGCATTCCGACCGATGCCAATCCCTGCCGACCTCCAACATCTTGTGGACTGACCATCATGCTCGAAATCACCAACCTCCATGCCCGCGCCGGCGCGCGTGACATCCTCAAGGGCCTCGGCCTGCACGTGAAGCCGGGGGAGGTCCACGCCATCATGGGACCGAACGGCTCCGGCAAGTCCACCCTGGGCAACGTGCTGGCCGGACGCGAAGGCGTCGAAGTCACCGATGGCCAGGTGCGGTTCGAGGGCGGCGACCTGCTGGCGCTGGAGCCCGAGGAGCGCGCCGCCGCCGGCGTGTTCCTGGCCTTCCAGTACCCGGTGGAAATCCCCGGCGTCAACAACACCTATTTCCTGCGCGCCGCGCTCAACGCCCAACGCAAGGCACGTGGCCAGGAGGAACTGGATTCGATGCAGTTCCTCAAGCTGGTGCGCGAGAAGCTGGCCGTGCTGCACCTGAAGGACGAACTGCTGCATCGCGGTGTCAACGAAGGGTTTTCGGGCGGCGAGAAGAAGCGCAACGAGATATTCCAGCTGGCGGTACTGGAGCCGAAGCTGGCGATCCTGGACGAAACCGACTCGGGCCTGGACATCGACGCGCTGAAGTCCGTGGCCGATGGCGTCAATGCCCTGCGCTCGCCGGAACGGGCGTTCATCGTCATCACCCACTACCAGCGCCTGCTCGATTACATCCGCCCGGACCATGTGCACGTGCTGGCCGATGGCCGCATCGTCGAAAGCGGCGGCCCCGAACTGGCCCGGCAGCTGGAAGAACACGGTTATGCATGGGTTAAGGATCGCATCGCACCCGAGGCAGCGGCCTGACCGCGCCATCGACGTCGCGCCCGAACCCGGGTGCACAACCCCGCCAGCCGAGGCCAACACCATGACCACCCTGCTCCAATCCCTGCTGCAGCCCGCCGACCCGGCCAGCGTCGAGGCCATCGCCCGCGACGGCCTGCCCGGCGCGCGCAGTGAAGCCTGGAAATACACGCCGTTGCGCGCACTGGAGCGCCGCAGCTTCGCCCCGGCGCAGCCCGCCAGCATCGACGCTGCCGCGCTGGCCCACATCGACGGGCCGCGGCTGGTGTTCGTCAACGGTCGATTCGATGCGGCGCTGTCACGTCTGGGCGGCCTGCCGGCCGGCATCGACGTGCAGCCGCTCTCGCGGGTGCTGGCGGAAAGCGAGGACCCGCGGGCGAGCGGTTTCCTTGCCCGCCGCTACAGCGGGGCCGACGAGGTGTTTCCCCGGATCAATGCCGCGCTGGCACGCGAAGGGCTGGTGCTGCGGGTCGGCGATGGCGTGCGCAGCGAACAGCCGCTGCATCTCGTGCACGTCGGCACCGCCGCGGACAGCGACCAGGCCTGGCACCTGCGTCACTTCGTCGAGTTGCGCCGTGACGCGGCACTGACACTGGTCGAGCACCAGTTGCACGATGCCGAACACGCCCACCTGGCCAACACCGTCAGCCATGTGCATCTGGCGCAAGGGGCCCGGCTTCGCCACGTGCGCGTGCAGGACGAGGCGGTCGGATCGACCCAGCTTCTGCGAACCGACGCGGTGCTGGCACGCGACAGCCTGTATCGACGCACCGACGTCGAGCTTGGCGCGGCGCTGTCACGACATGAACTCAATGTGCGCCTGGAAGGCCACCACGCCCGGCTGGAAGCGGGCGGCGCGCTGCTGGCGGACGGCCGCCGCCACGTCGATACCCGACTGGGCATCGACCACGTGGCCGGCGACACCAGCTGCGAGTTGAACTGGCGAGGCATGGCCGATGGCCGCGGACGGGTGGTGTTCCATGGCGGCATCGAGATCCGCGCCGGTGCCGATGGCACCGACGCACAGTTGCAGAACAAGAACCTGCTGCTTTCGGACAATGCCGAGATCGATACCCAACCGGTGCTGGTGATCCACGCCGACGAAGTGACCGCCGCTCACGGTGCCACGGTCGGCCAGCTGGACCCGACCGCGCTGTTCTACCTGCGTTCGCGCGGCATCGGCCTGTCCCAGGCCCGCAGCCTGCTGACCACCGCCTTCTGCCGTGAGGCCCTTGGGGCCGACGCACCGCAGCCGGTGGTCGCGGCGCTGGAAAAAACCCTGTCGCGGATGGGAAGTGCATGAGCGGGCTGCGGAGCATCGACTGGCCGAGCATCCGCGCGGACTTCCCCTTGCTGACGCGCGAGGTGCACGGCAAGCCTTTGGTCTATCTGGATTCGGCCAATACCAGCCAGAAGCCGCGACAGGTGATCGAACGCGTGGACGCGTTCTATCGCCGCCACAACGCCAACGTCAGCCGCGCCGTGCACCAGCTCGGCAGCGAGGCAACCGAGCAGTACGAAGGCGCCCGCGGCAAGCTCGCCGGCTTCCTCAAGGTGCGCCGCGAGGATCTGGTGCTGACCAGCGGCACCACGTTCGCGATCAACCTGGTCGCCTACTCGTGGGCGCTGCCGACACTGAAGGCCGGCGACGTGATCCTGCTGTCACGCATGGAGCACCACGCCAACATCGTGCCCTGGCAGCTGGTGGCCGAACGCACCGGCGCGACGATCCGCGTCGCCGAACTGACGCCGGAAGGCGCGCTCGACTTGGACGCGCTGCGAAAGGCCATGACCCCGGAGGTGAAGCTGCTCGGCCTCACCCACGTCAGCAACGTGCTGGGCACCGTCAACCCGGTCCGTGACATCTGCCGGGAAGCGCGCAGGCTCGGCATCACCACCGTGATCGACGGCTCGCAGGCGGCACCGCACATGCCGCTGGACGTGCCGGCCATCGACTGCGACTTCTACGTCGGCACCGGCCACAAGCTGTGCGGCCCCACCGGCACCGGCTTCCTGTGGGCGCGCCGCGGACTGCTGGCGGGAATGCCGCCTTTCATCGGCGGCGGCGAAATGATCAAGGAAGTCGGCTTCGACGGCACCGTGTTCAACGATCCGCCGCACAAGTTCGAAGCCGGCACGCCCAACATCGCCGGCCATGTCGGGCTGGGTGCGGCGGTGGACTATCTGTCGGCCATCGGCATGGACGCCATCCAGGCGCGCGAGGCGGAACTGCTGGCGTACGCCGCCGACGCGATGTCCGCCATCGATGGCTTGCGGGTGATCGGCACCGCGCCGGACAAGGCCGCGATCATCTCGTTCCTGATCGACGGCACCCACGCCCACGACCTGGCGACCCTGCTCGATCTCGAAGGCATCGCCGTGCGTTCCGGCCAGCACTGCGCCCACCCGCTGCTGCAGTTTTTCGGCGTCACTGCCACCTGCCGCGCATCCCTGGCGTTCTACAACACCCACGAGGACGTCGATGCGCTGGTCGCGGCAATCCACAAGGTCCGCAAGCTGCTCGTCGCATGAACGCGCCTCGGGCAGGCGCGTACGCCGCGTTCCGATCTCTTGACGCACCACCATGACCACCCTCGCCTTTCGCCGCGCCACCGATGCCGACATCCCGCTGCTGGTGGAGCTGGTCACCGCCAGCTATCGCGGCGAGGCCAGCCGCACGGGCTGGACTACCGAAGCCGACCTGCTCGACGGTGCGCGCATCGATACCGAGCAACTCGCGACTGACATCCACCGCCCGCAAAGCCTGGTGCTGCTCGGGGAGGAAGACGGGCGCACCTTGGCCTGCGCACACGTCGCCGTGGAAGACGGTGCCGGCTATTTCGGCATGTTCTCCGTCTGGCCGCAGCTGCAGGGACGCGGCCTGGGCAAGGCCATGCTGGCCGAGGCCGAACGCATCGCCCGCGAGGAGCTGTTGCAATCGCGAATGCGCATGACCGTGATCGACGTGCGCGACGAGCTCATTGCCTGGTACCAGCGCCGTGGCTACCGGCGTACCGGCATCCACAAGCCGTTCCCCTACGGCGACGAGCGCTTCGGCATTCCACGGCGGCCGGACCTGCGCTTCGAAGTCCTCGAAAAACCCCTCTCCGCGTTGCCGGGGCCAATTCGATTCGCGACGCGAGTCATTTGACTGACGACGCTCGCCGAACGCGAATCGAATTGGCTTCTACAATGGAACGATGAAGACGCGAACCGCACCATGACCGACGACGACGTGAACGGCTGGGAGTTCGTCTGCGCGACCGACGAATTGTTGCCAGGCGAAAAAAAGACCGTCTGGCACGGCGACACCCCGATCCTGGTCGTGAACCTGGACGGCGAGTTGTACGCATTGGAGGACCGCTGCACGCACGAGGACTTCGAATTGTCCGCCGGCGATGTCGACGCGGAGGCCGGACAGATCGAATGCGTGCTGCATGGCGCGAAGTTCGACCTGCGCGACGGCCGCGCCTTGTGTCCGCCGGCCTACACTCCGGTGCCGACGTTTCCGGTCAAACGTGCCCACGGCGGCGTCTGGACACGCGACGACCGCCAGTGAGCCGGCACGCCGGCTCCGGCATGGTCCCGCTCAGTCGACCAGGTAGTCATTCGGTCCCAGCAGGTCGACGCCGCACTCCAATCGTTCCAGCCACTCGAGGAAATCGGCCATGGCCTGGCCTCGCAGCGGCAGACCGTGTTGCGGGACGATCATGTCCGGACCCAGACGCCGAACCATGTCCACCCACAGCCGCACCACCCGGTTCGACGCCATGTACCGACGATGGAAACCGCCCATGCCGCGACTGTGCTCGGTGAAGCCATCGGTGACGATGCGGTACGGCTCACCGGTGGGCACCAGCGAGGCGCCGACGTCGCCGGAAAAAAGGATGCGGCTGGTCTCGTCGTAGAAGCTGAAGTTGCCGACCGAATGCATGAAGTGCGCCGGCAGCGCGCGGATGCGGGCATCGCCCAAGGTCAGCCACTCGCCCTTGTCTTCCAGGAGGTGATAGCGGTCCGGTCCGCTGTTCTGCATGTAGCCGGGCACCGAGTGCGGGACGAAACGGCCCCACAGGCGCGAGCAGACAATGGTGGCTTGCGTGTACAGCAGCCATTTGTCTGCAGAGCCGATCACGTCCGGATCCTGATGCGAGCACAGGACGTAATCCACCTCGTGCGGGGGCACGAAGTTGCCCATCTCCAGAATCAGGGGGTTGTACAAGAGCGCGCCGCCCGGATCGAGCACCGCCGAGTGCTTGCCGTTCATGATGAGGAACTGGTTGGCCTGCACGCCATGCTCGCCGCGGACCAGGTCATTGAAGGCGACGCAGCGGTGCTCACCCTGTTCGAACAACACCGTACTCATGGGTATCCACCCTGCAAGGAAAGCGCACATCCTATACGCCCCCCAGGCACGGGGGTTTGAGGGCAGTCAAATCCTGCGCATCATCCCCGGACGCCGGATACGGGCTGCAGCCGAACCAGCAATACCGTGCCGTCACCGCACACGGACGCAGCGGCACCGTCTTGCCGCGGGACCAGCAGCAGCGTGTCGCCCTGCCCCGGCGCGTGGGCGTCCGTGCCCAAGGCACCGCGAATCCGCACCTGGCCGGCGAGCGCGTGGACCAGCACGGGGTCCTGCCGGGCGATGCGAACCCCGGCCCCGGGCCGCAACCGGCGCACACGCGTTGATGGCGTCACCAGGCAGGGCCACCAGATGAGGTTGAGCACGCGCACCGGCCCACCCGACAGCCGTGCCCGCACCGGCATGCCGCCGTCGAATCGGATGCACTGGAACGGCTTGCACAGCGATTGTCGGGTGCCCGGACCGTCCAGGTCCAGCCCGTCACCGGCCAGCAACCATTGCCAGCGGGCACAGCCCGGAAAGGGCGAATAGTCCGCATCCCTGTCGATCTCGGCGATCGACAGGCGCCAGTCCCAGTCATGGCTGCCAGGACCAGCCATGAGCTCTCGGGTCAAGCCGAGACCGTTCTTCCAGCGCGAACGCGGCGTGTCTTCCAGCCGCACCCAGTGATCGGCGACGTCATCCATGCCCGGCACTGTACCGCGGCATCTTGCGTGCCATTCAACGCGTTGCCTGACCGACCGCCAGCCCAGGAACGCCCCACCCGGCCTGTAGACACCGTGTCACCCGCCGGACCTTCTGGTGTCCCCACGAAGGGCGACCCGGGACATCCCTGCCCCGGGTCGCGATACATCCTTGTCGGGCTCCGCCCGATGCAACCGGGAATCCCTTCCTCCGTCGACCTCGCCGTGCACGGTCCTGTGCAGGCAAAGCGTCCGTTATTGCCGAGCCCCCGATGTGGCCGCCGGGCGCGGATGGCCTGGCGCGGGACGTGGTGCGACGCGACTGTCCTCCAGGACAATGCGGTCGGCGTTGCGCTCCACCGTCTTCAGCCCGATGCCACGCACCATCGCGAGCTGTTCGGCGCTGCGGAAGCCACCATGCTCCCGGCGATACTTGACGATCGCCTCGGCCTTGGAGGGGCCGATGTTGTGCAGCACCCGCGCCAGGGTGGCAGCGTCGGCGCTGTTGATGTTGACCGTTTCCGTGGCCAGAGCGGCACCGGCGAATGCCAGCATCAGCGCCAAGGCCTGGAAGATGCGCTTCAGGGATTTCAGTGGGGTCTCCACGGGTCGTCCTCCATGTGGTCCGCGGCTTCCGTTGCTCGGGTGGAGGCTTCCCCTGCGACGGTTCCAGTCTGCCGCCAGCCACGGACACAGCCTATCGTCGGCGGCAATGGCATCCCATAGGCGTGCGCCCCGTCGTCATCTAGGAAAATTCCCAGAAGGCCGTCGCGGTACGCCAACGGCCGGGCCGATAAACTTGTCGGCTGATGTTTCCGCAGGAGTGATCGCCATGGATCCAAGCAAGCTGCAGCAATTCGTCGACGACACATGGGACGCGCAGATCGTCCCGCGCCTGGTCGAGTACATCGCCATCCCGGCCAAATCGCCGATGTTCGACGCGAACTGGGCCGAGCATGGCTGCATCGACCAGGCGGTGGCACTGATGGAGACCTGGGCCAAGGCCCAGGACGTGCCCGGCATGCAGGTGCAGGTGGTGCGTCTGGAAGGCCGCACTCCGCTGATCTTCATCGACATTCCCGCCAGCGGCGCGGAAACCGGCGAGGACTGCGTGCTGCTGTACGGGCATCTGGACAAGCAGCCGGAAATGGCCGGCTGGGATGCCGACCTTGGCCCGTGGAAACCGGTGATCAAGGGCGACAAGCTGTACGGCCGCGGCGGCGCCGATGACGGCTACGCCATCTTCGGTTCGCTGGCGGCGATCATGGCGCTGCAGCAGCAGGACCTGCCGCATGCGCGCTGCGTGGTGCTCATCGAAGCCTGCGAAGAGTCCGGCAGCTACGACCTGCCGGCGTACGTGGATCATCTGGCCGATCGCATCGGCAAACCCTCGCTGGTGGTCTGCCTGGATTCGGGCTGCGGCAACTACGAACAGCTGTGGTGCACCACATCGCTGCGCGGCCTGGCCGGTGGCGACTTGCGCGTGGAGGTGTTGACCGAAGGCGTGCATTCCGGCGATGCCTCGGGGATCGTGCCGTCCAGTTTCCGACTGTTGCGGCAGTTGCTGTCGCGGGTGGAAGACGAGGCGACCGGCAAGCTGAAACTGGAGGGCCTGTACGCGGACATCCCCGCCGACCGCCGCGAGCAGGCGAACAAGGCGGCGGAGGTGCTGGGCGACGAGGTCTTCGCGAAGTTCCCGTTCGTCGACGGCGTTCGCCCGATGCACGAGGATCGCGCCGAACTGGTGCTCAACCGTACCTGGCGACCGGCCCTGTCGGTGACCGGCGTGGACGGCATCCCCGCATTGGATTCGGCGGGCAACGTGCTGCGTCCCGGCACCGCGGTCAAGCTGAGCCTGCGCCTGCCGCCGACGGTGGACGGCGATGTCGGCGGCAAGCTGCTGCGCGATGCGCTGCTGGCGGACGCCCCGAACGGCGCGAAGGTCGGTTTCGAGCTGGAAAAGGCCGCGACCGGCTGGAACGCGCCGAGCATGGCACCGTGGCTGTCCCAAGCGGTGGAATCCGCCAGCCAGGCGGTGTTCGGCAAGCCGGCGATGTACATGGGCGAAGGCGGCAGCATCCCGTTCATGGGCATGCTGGGCGAGAAGTTCCCGGATGCGCAGTTCATGATCACCGGCGTGCTGGGACCGCACAGCAACGCGCACGGTCCGAACGAGTTCCTGCACATCCCGATGGGCAAGCGGGTCACCGCCTGCGTCGCCCATGTGCTGCAGGCCCACCAGGCCGCCAGCGTCGCGGGCCACACCCGCGGCGGTGCGGTCGCGGCCGACAGCGGCAAGCGGCATGGTGACCACGGCTGCTGCTAAGCTTCGACGGCAGCATCCATCGGGCCATCGCGCCCGCCCATTCTCGGAGAGGTCATGGAAATCTTCGGCAGCAGCAACTGGCTCTACATCATCTTCATCGGCCTGATCGTCGGCATCCTCGCGCGGCTGATCAAACCCGGCCGCCAGAACATGGGCATCATCCTGACGACCGTGCTGGGCATCGTCGGCGCGTTGTTCGCGAGCTGGTTGGGACAGGCAATCGGCTGGTACGGGCCGGGCGAGAACGCCGGATTCCTCGGTGCCCTCATCGGCGCGATCCTGATCCTGTTCATCGTCGGCCTGGTGCGCGGCATGGGCAAGAAGCGCTGACCCGGGCAACCGCCGACGGGTTCCCCGAAGGGCCGGCTCTGCCGGCCCTTTTTCATGTCACACCACTGCGCGACGGGTGGCGCTGCTGCGCCCGCGGACGGGTTCGCGCAGAATCGTTCATTCCCCCACCCTCACCGGAATTGCCATGCGCCACGACAGCATCCTCGACACCATCGGCCGCACGCCGGTCGTCCGCCTGCAACGGCTCGCGCCCGCCGGCATCCAGCTGCATGCCAAGGTCGAAGCCTTCAATCCGGGCGGCTCGGTGAAGGACCGGCTGGCGCTGGCGATCATCCTCGACGCTGAAGCCCGCGGCGAACTGAAACCGGGCGACACCGTGGTGGAAGCGACCTCCGGCAATACCGGCGTGTCACTGGCGATGGTGTGTGCCGCGCGCGGCTATCGCTTCGTCGCGGTGATGACCGAAACGTTCTCGATCGAGCGTCGCAAGCTGATGCGTGCCTACGGCGCCAAGGTCATCCTGACCCCGGCGGCGGAGCGCGGCACCGGCATGGTCCGGCGCGCACGCGAGCTGGCGCAGCGCCACGGCTGGTTCCTGGCCCGGCAGTTCGAGAACCCGGCCAATCCCGCGTACCACCGCAACAGCACCGCGGCGGAGATCCTCCAGGATTTCGCCGGACATCGACTGGACCACTTCGTCAGCGGCTGGGGCACCGGCGGCACGCTGACGGGGGTCGGCCAGATGCTGAAGCTGGCACGGCCGGAGGTTCGCATCACCGGCTGCGAGCCGGCCGGCGCGGCACTGCTGCAAGGCAAGGAGTGGCAGCCACACAAGATCCAGGGCTGGACTCCGGACTTCGTGCCGGACGTGCTGGACCGCGACGTGGCCGATCAAGTGCTGGGTATCGACGAGACACTTGCCCGCGATACCGCACGCCGGCTGGCGGCGGAGGAAGGCCTGTTCGTCGGCCTCTCGGCCGGCGGCACCATCGCCGCGGCCCTGCAGGTCGCGGCGGATGCCGAGCCGGGATCGGTGATCCTGGCGATGCTGCCGGATACCGGCGAGCGTTACCTGTCGACCTTCCTGTTCGAGGGCATCAACGAAGGCTCGGACGATGAGTGGCTGGCGTCGCTGGAGAGCTGACGAGCTCACGCACCGGCATCCGCATCACCCCATCGCGGCGCGCAGCAGCGTCTGCAGCAAGGGCTGCAGGCGCGCGGCCTTGTCCGCATCCCACGAGCTGTCGTCCTCGTTCATGTAGGCACGCTGGCTGATTTCCAGTTGCACGGCCTCGATGCCGCCGGCCGGGTCGCCGTGGTGGCGGGTGATGTGGCCGCCCTTGAAGCGGCCGTTGGCGACCCAGTCGTAGTCCTGCTGCGTGGCCAGTGCCGCCTCGATGCGTGCCTGCGCCTGCGGCGAGCAGCTGGCACCGTCGGCAGTGCCGAGGTTGAGGTCGGGCAGCCGACCCTCGAACAGGAACGGCAGCTCGCCGCGGATCGAATGGCCTTCCCACAGCAGCACGCGGCCATGCGCCTCGCGCAGGCGCTGCAGTTCGCCGCGCAAGGCATCGTGGTACGGGCGCCAGTAGCGCTCCACGCGTGCGCGCACCTCGTCCTCGTCCGGCTCCTGACCGGGCACGTAGACCGCGCCGCCGTCGAATCGCCGCAGCGGACACAGGCCGGTGGTGTTCTGCCCTGGGTAGAGGGAGACATCGTCCTCGCCACGATTCAAGTCGATCACGTAGCGCGAATAGACCGGCACCAGCACCGACGCCCCCATCTCGCCGGCGAAGGCATACAGGCGGGCAATGTGCCAGTCGGTGTCCGGGACGGTGCGCGCCGCATCACTGAGGCGCGCGGCGATGGCATCGGGCACGTGCGTGCCATCGTGCGGCAGGCTGACCAGCAACGGCAGCGTGCCGCGGTGCAGGGTGAAGACGGAAGGATTCATCCGCCCAGTGTAGGCAGGCAGGCCGCCGGACGCGACCGCGGGCCCAGCCTGACGCGCGCCGGCGGGCAAGGTCAGCGTGCGCGACGGACTGGCAGGCTCACGCGCCGCGGGTATTGATGCCGAGCAGTCGGTAAAGGCCGCAGAACCGCAGCAATCCCGTGGCCAGGTCGATGATCCCGGCCACCAGCAACACCCACTTCAACGGCGCCGTCGTGAAGAAGACCGCAGCGATCAGGACAATGCCCAGCACGATCCGGATCAGTCGATCGGTGGAACCGATGTTCGCTCGCATGGCGCGCTCCCGTTGCCCGCATGTTGAGGTCACGGCCGCGACGACGGCCTGCCCCGGCGCGCCTGCTTCAGGAACGAATCAAGACCACTTCCTCGGCGCTGGTGGGATGGATGGCCAGCGTGGCCTGCAGGTCGGCCACGGTCATGCCCATGTGCATCGCCACCGCGAAGCCCTGGAGGATCTCGTCGGCCCCCTCCCCGAGCAGATGCAGGCCGACGACGCGCTCGTCGCTGCCGGCACAGACCACCTTGAACACGCTGCGCGGCCCATGGTCGGCGAGCGCCGCCAACATCGGCCGGAAGCCGGCACGGTAGACGCGCACGGCTTCGCCATGGCGCTCACGGGCCTGCGCTTCGGTCAGACCCAGCGCCGCCAGTGGCGGGTGCGAGAACACCGCCGTCGGCACCTGCTCGAAGCGCACCCGCGAGTCCGGCTGGCCGCCGAACAGGCGGTCCATCAGCCGGCGCGCGGCGGCGATCGCGTATGGGGTCAGTGCCGGCTGTGCGGTAACGTCGCCCACGGCGTAGGTGTCGGGTCGCGAGGTGTTCTGCCAGTCATCGACCACGATCCGGCCGCGCTCGCCACAGCGCACGCCGGCAGCGTCCAGGCCGAGGCCGGCGGTGTTGGCACGCCGACCGATCGCGAACAGGGCCATGTCGAAGTCCGCGTGCACCTGCTCACCGGTGACGACGTCGATCCCGCCCGCATCGCCCTTGGCCAGCCGATCGACACTGGTGCCGAACTGCAGCTTGACCCCGGCCTGGGTCATGGCGTCGGCCAGACGCTCGGTGAGTTCGGCGTCGAATCCCTCCAGCAGCCTGTCGCCGCGCACGAACATCGCCACGCGGCTGCCGAGTCCCTGCAGCAGGCTCGCCAGTTCCACGCCGATGTAGCCACCGCCGACCACCGCAACCCGTTCCGGCGCATCCTGCAGGGCGAAGAAGTCGTCCGAGGTCGCAGCCATGTCCGCGCCAGGAAGGTCCGGGCGCACCGATTCACTGCCGGTGGCGATCAGCAGATGCGCGGCACGCCACTGCAACGAGCCGCAGACCACCTCGCCGGGCATGCCGGTCAAGCGGCCACGATGCGGCAGCACGGTGATGCCGGCAGTCTCGAGGCGCTCGCGGTAGGCCCTGTGGATGCCATCGATGTAGCGGCCACGTCGCAGCAGCAGTTCCGTCCAGTCCAGCGGCGCCGCATCCGGCACCGCGAAGCCCAGCGCCCGTGCCTGCTGCAGACGACCGGCCAGTTCCGCGGCGAACCACATCGCCTTCTTCGGCACACACCCGACGTTGACGCAGGTTCCGCCAAGCGCCTGTGGTTCCATCAGCGCCACCTTGGCGCCGTGTTCCGCCGCGCGGAATGCCCCGGCAAGGCCGCCACTGCCACCGCCGATGACAATCAGGTCGAAATCATGCGTGCTCATGCGAAACGCGCCGGCGCGTACGGGGCCGGGTCGATGGTCGGCTCCCTGCCGGTCACCAGATCGGCCAGCAGCTGGCCGGTACCGGCGCTCATGCCGATGCCCATCATGCCGTGTCCGGTCGCCAGCCACAGACCCTCGCGTCCCGGCACCGGTCCGATCAACGGCATGTCGTCCAGACTCATCGGCCGCCAGCCGAACCAGCGCTCGCGCACGCGCGGGCCGACCGGCTCGTGCAGGTATTCGGCGGCACCGCGCTCCAGTGCCGCCAATCGGCGTTCGTTGAGGCTTTCGTCGAATCCGGAAAACTCCATGGTGCTGCCCAGGCGGTAGCCGCCCGGCCAACTGCTGACGCAGACCGAGCGTTCCTTGAGGATCAACGGCCGCTTCGGCACCAGCGCGGGCCGATCATAGGTGATGGAATACCCCTTGCCCGGCTGGATCACATGCCGCAGCCACGGCAGCCGCAGCGCGGCGGCAAGCCGCGGCGACCACGCGCCAGCGGCCACCACCACCTCGCGCACATGCAGCGCGCCCTGGCTGGTCTGCAGCCGATAGCCGTCGCCCTCTGCGACCAGCGCCTGCAACGCACAATGCTCCTGGATCTGACCGCCGGACTCGCGCAGCACGCGTGCCAGTTCCTTGACGTAACTGTCCGGGCGCAGCGCCGCATCGCCGGTGAAGCGCACCGCACCGGCGAGGCCGGGTTTCATCGCGGGATCTTCGGCCTCGTAGCGACGGCCATCGATCTCCAGCACCTCCACGCCGAGCTCGCGCAGCAGCGGAATCTCGAACTGCTCCTCATCCAGCGCCCGCTGGGTGCGGAAGACGTAATCCTCGCCGGTTTCGACGAAGTCGCAATCCAGCCTGTAGCGGCCGATCCAGTCGACCAGCCGGGTGCGCGAATCGTTCAGCAACGCGGCCTTGCCCAGTGCACTGCGTCGCCAGTCGCGGGTGTTGCAACGCAGGGCGAAGCGGCTGAGCCAACGCCACAGCGCGGGATCGGCACGTGGCGCCACGTACAGCGGCGCATCCGGCGTGAGCATCCACTTCAACGCCCGCAGCACGGTGCCGGGCGCGGCCAGCGGTGGCGCATGGCTGGGGGTGATGGTGCCGCAGTTGCCGTGCGAAGAACCGCCTCCGACGCGACCGGCGTCGATCACCCGGACCTGCCGGCCGCCCTGCTGCAAGGCCAGTGCACAGGCCAGGCCGATCGCACCGGCCCCCACCACCACCACGTCGTCGCCGGCTGTCTGCTCCAGCCCGCCATCGCCATCACCTCGTTCCACCTGCATCGTGCCGCCCGTTCACGTTCTTCGCCAAACGTCGATTATCGGTCAAGCCGGCGGCGCAACGGAGCCATCCAAGGGCGCGTCACGGCGCAACGCCGGCCGATGGCCGTAGGTCGCCCAGCGCCACAGCCATTCCGCCGGTCCGAACCGGTACCTCGCCAACCACCAGCGGCTTGCCAGCACCTGCGCCACGAACACCAGAAGCACGAACTCCACTTGCTGCAGCCGGCTGACCTGATCGAACAGGCCCAGGCCGTAGCCATGAAAGACGGTCGTGGCCACCAGCGACTGCAGCAGGTAATTGCTCAGTGCCATGCGTCCGGCCGGTGCCAGCCAGCCAAGTGCACGGCGTCCCGTCGACCTGTCCAGCGCGAGCACACCGGCGGCCAGATAGCCCAACGCCATCGGCAGCTGCGCCAGCATCAGCAGTGCCTGTGCCGTCGCCTGCGCCGGCACCAGCGGGTTGGAGACGACGGGCGAGACCCGGACCGACAGCAGCATCAACCCCAGGCCCAACGGCAGCCCGATCCCGAGCAGCCGCCGCAACAGCACCCGATGGGTGTCGACCGCCACCGCCACGCCGGCACGCTGCAGGGCCGCGCCGATCGCGAACAGCCCCAGCAACACCACGCCGAACATCAGCAGATCGGCCAGCATCATCACCATGTCCGCGGCGCGTTGGGCGCTTGCCTGGGCGAAGCTGCCACTGCCGTAGGCCAGACGCTGCGCCTGCGCCATGTCCTGCAGCGACTGCGCGGTGGCCGCGGCCATGGCCTGTCCGGATTCCCCGGCCGCGTGCATTCCTGCCGCCGCCAGCAACAGCAGCAGCGGCCCCAGCAGGAACAAGCCCAGCCCGAGCCACCACAGACCGCGCGCCGACACGTTGGCCAACACCAGCAACCCGAAACCGATCAACGCGTAGCCCACGAGGATGTCGCCCGACCAGAGCAGCACCCCGTGCAGCACCCCGATCGCCAGCAGCACCAGCAACCGGCGCACGTACAAGCCGATACCGCGATCCCCCGCGCGCGCCCGATCCAGGAACAGCACGAACCCCATGCCGAACAGCAGCGAGAACAGCGTGTAGAACTTGCCCTGGACGAAGAAGTGCACCACTGCGTCGGCGATGCGGTCCCCACCCTGCCAGCGCGGGTCGATGCCGCTCACCGCATCGACCATCGGTCCGGCCATGCCCTCGATGTTCATCAGGAAGATCCCGAGCAATGCGCCGCCACGCAGCACGTCGAGGGCCAGGATCCGCTCGCCCTGCAGGGTTGGCCGCGCAGCAAGGGGCCGGGAAGCGTCGGACATGCCGTTCACGGTCGTGGGCGATGCGCCAGCTTAAACCCCTGGCCGGCGGTTCCGTGGCCTGCCCTTGAAGACGGCCCGCGTGGGCGGGCCGTCCGGGCCGGCGGATCCGATCGCCGATTGCCTCAGTGCTGGTGGCCGCCGTCGCCGTGGACGTGGCCGTGGTCGATCTCCTCCTGCTGTGCCTCACGCACTTCCACGATTTCCACGTCGAAGGTCAGGTCCTTGCCGGCCATCGGATGATTGAGATCCACGTCCACCACCGAATGTCCGACCTTCTGGATGGTCACCGCACGCGGGCCGAACTGGGTGTTGAGCACGACCTGCTGGCCGGCGGCCAGGCGCGCGTTGCCGAAATGCTTCTTCGGAATCCGCTGCGTCAGGCCGTCGCGCTTCTCGCCGTAGGCATCGGCGGCGGCGACATCGGCCTTGAAGGCATCACCGGCTTCATGACCTTCCATCGCCTTCTCGAGGCCCGGGATGATGTTGCCGTGGCCGATCAGCACGGCCAGCGGCTGGCCGTTGTCTTTCGAGCTTTCCACCGGCTCTCCACCGGTTTCGGCGACGGTGTAATGGAAGCGCACGACGCGGTCTTTCTCGATTTTCATTGAGGTATTGCCTGCAAGTAGTTGATTTTCAGTTGCCACTTTGGCAACACTCTGCCAAACCGTCCCAACGAGGGTCGCCGGCTCGCGGCCATTATCGGGGGAGCACCACGATGGCACCAGAGCAGACAACCACGCAACGCCACCTCCCGCGCGCCACCGGGCTGCTCTGCAGCCTGCTGCTGGCCGCCGCCGGCAGTGTCCACGCCAGCGAACCGGCCGATCCGGCCACGGGCGGATCGGCCGTGAGCAGCAACGCCCGCCACACGTTGGAAAGCATGATGCTGGAGGGCAGCAATGCCGCCAACGCCGTGTTGATGCGGGCCATCGGCCTGGTGGGCACGCCCTACCGCTGGGGCGGCAACACGCCGGAAGGCGGCTTCGATTGCAGTGGACTGGTCAATTACGTCTTCCGCGACATGCTGGACCTGATCCTGCCGCGCACGTCGCGCGAACTGGCCGCCTGGCGACAGGGTCCGGAAGTGCCCGCCAGTGCACTGGCCACCGGCGATCTGGTGTTCTTCGGCAGCGGCGGGGTGGTCAGCCACGTCGGCATCTACGTCGGTGACGGTCGTTTCGTGCATGCGCCGAGCACTGGCGGCACCGTCCGCCTGGACCGCATGGACGGCAGCTACTGGCAGCGCCGCTACACCGGAGCGCGCCGGGTTCTGTAGGTCAGGCCCTGACAAGCTGAATGCGGGAAGACCGGATTTCCCTGAGAAATCACGCAGATAAGGCCGGATTGATAACTGCGATTTAACAACTCGATCGAAAAGCTCTGGCAGTCTTCACCCCGACTTGACGCAAGTGAAGACCGCGTGACGACTTCCGACCAGCACCAAGGCCGCCTTGCCGCCCGCCTCCACCGCCCCGCCAAGGGCACTGCCCTCGCCGCCGTCCTGCTGATTGCCGCCGCCATGCCGGCGTTCGCCAAGGATGCGACCGCCGCCACCGCGATGGCCGGCAGTCAGGCCCTCGCTGCCTCGGCGACCAGCGCCGCTGCCACTGCAGCCGCCCCGTTGCCCGACGCGATGCCGCTGCCTGACCGCGCGTTGCTGATGGCCGGCGACATCAACCGCCTGCTGGCCGCCCTGCCGCCGCCGCAGGACGACCTGCAAGGCGACACGCCGGTCAGCGAGCGCGTCCAGGGCGTCCTCAAGCGCGCCCTGAGCCTGCTGGGCACCCCTTACCGCTGGGGTGGCACCACCACCGCCGGCTTCGACTGCAGTGGCCTGGTGAGCTACGTGTTCCGTTCCGCGCTCGGCATCGAGCTGCCGCGCGTCTCCCGCGACCAGGCCCGCGCCGGCCAGCGCGTCGAACGCACCGCCCTTGCCGCCGGTGATCTGGTGTTCTTCAGCCAGACCGGCCGCAACATCGACCACGTCGGCATCTACCTGGGCGAGGGCCAGTTCGTGCATTCGCCGCGCACCGGCCGCGACGTGATGGTCTCGCGCATGGATACCGGCTACTGGTCCGGCCGCTTCATGCAGGCGACGCGCGTCACCGAAACCTGATCCCGGCCCGAAACACCTGTCACCCTCCGGACGGCCGCAGCGATGCGGCCGTTCCGCGTTCCGGCATCCGCATCGCCCGGACCCGGGAGACGCTCACACCGACCACACGATCCTCGCGGCAGCAGTCCGCCTTGCATCGCCTCGCCCGCGCGCCCGGAAGCCCGCGACCACGAAACAGAAAACGCGCCCGAGGGCGCGCTTTCCGAACCGAACCGTCCGCGGCGCGTTGGCCGCGACCTCTCACTTCTTCTTGGGCGCGATCATCATCACCATCTGACGGCCTTCCAGGCGCGGCCGTGATTCGATCACGATGTCTTCGCCCAGGTCGGCCTCGATGCGTGCGGCCATTTCCCGTCCCAGTTCCTGGTGGCTCATCTCGCGACCCCGGAAACGGATGTTGACCTTGATCTTGTCACCATCCTCGAGGAACTCGCGCATCTTGCGCAGCTTGATCTGGTAGTCGCCCTCGTCGGTGACCGGCCGGAACTTCAGTTCCTTGATCTCGAACTGCTTGGACTTCTTCTTGGCCTCGTTGGCCCGCTTCTGCTGTTCGAACTTGAACTTGCCGAAGTCCATGATCTTGCAGACCGGCGGATCGGCATTGGGCTGGATCTCGACGAGGTCCAGGCCCTCGTCCTCGGCCATGGCGAGGGCTTCGTCGCGGGAAAGGACGCCGACCATCTCGCCGTCGCTGCCGATCACGCGTACGCGCGGTACGCGGATCTCGTTGTTGCGGCGGTTCTGCTTGTTGTCTGGGGTGCTGATATTGCAATCTCCGGAGAGTGGTGATGCCGCCACGATCATGCGTGGCGGGCCGTGAATCATGCGTGGTGCTGCTCGTCGTGCAGGCGGGAGGCGAAGTCGGCAACGCTCATGCTGCCCAGATCCTCTCCCCCCCGAGTGCGGACGGCGACGAGGCCGTTTTCCTTCTCGCGGTCGCCAACCACGAGCAGGTACGGCACCCGCTGCAGCGTGTGCTCGCGAATCTTATAGCCGATCTTTTCGTTGCGCAAATCCGAGACCACCCGGACGCCTTGATTCGCAAGGGTTTTCTTCACGTCTTCGACGTACCCGGCCTGGGCATCGGTGATGTTCATCACCACCGCCTGCACCGGTGCCAGCCAGCTCGGGAACTGCCCGGCATGGTGTTCGATCAGGATGCCGATGAAGCGCTCCATCGAACCGACGATCGCCCGGTGCAGCATCACCGGATGACGGCGCTGGCTGTGTTCGTCGACGTATTCCGCGTCAAGGCGTGCGGGCATCATGAAATCCACCTGCATCGTGCCCAGCTGCCAGGTACGGCCGATGGCGTCCTTGAGGTGGTATTCGATCTTCGGGCCGTAGAACGCGCCTTCGCCCGGCAGTTCCTCCCACTGCACGCCGGCACCCCGCAGCGCCGAGCGCAAGGCGTCTTCGGCCTTGTCCCAGATCGCGTCGTCGCCGAGCCGTGACTCCGGACGCAATGCGATCTTGATCTGGATATCGGCAAAGCCGAAGTCCCCGTAGACCTTCAGCGCCTGGCGGTGGAAGTCGGCGACCTCCTGCTCGACCTGGTCCTCCGTGCAGAAGACGTGTCCGTCGTCCTGGGTGAAGCCGCGAACGCGCAGGATGCCGTGCAGGGCGCCGGACGGCTCGTTACGGTGGCACGAGCCGAACTCGCCGTAGCGGATCGGCAGATCGCGATAGCTGTGCAGGCCCTGGTTGAAGATCTGCACATGGCCCGGGCAATTCATCGGCTTGACCGCGTAGGTGCGCTTTTCCGACTCGGTGAAGAACATGTTCTCCTTGTAGTTGTCCCAGTGGCCGGAGCGCTGCCACAGCGACACGTCGAGGATCTGCGGACAGCGCACCTCGCCATAGCCGGTGTTGCGGTAAACGTTGCGCATGTACTGCTCGACCTGCTGCCACAGGCTCCAGCCCTTCGGGTGCCAGAACACCAGGCCCGGCGCCTCTTCCTGAAGATGGAACAGCTCCAGCGCCTTGCCGATGCGGCGGTGGTCGCGCTTTTCGGCTTCCTCCAACTGGTGCAGGTGCGCCTTGAGGTCCTTGTCGTTGAGCCACGAGGTGCCGTAGATGCGGCTGAGCATCTGGTTGTTGTGGTCGCCGCGCCAGTAGGCGCCGGCCACCTTCATCAGCTTGAAGCTGCGCAGCTTGTCGGTCGCAGGCACGTGCGGGCCGCGGCACAGGTCGGTGAACTCGCCCTGCGAATACAGCGACAGGTCCTCGTCGGCCGGGATCGAGGCGATGATCTCGGCCTTGTAGTGCTCGCCCAGGTCCTTGAAGAAGGTGATGGCCTCGTCGCGCGACTTCACGCTGCGGCTGACCGGCAAGGCCTCCTTGACGATCTTCTTCATCTCCTCCTCGATCGCCGGCAGGTCCTCGGGCGTGAACGGACGTTCGTAGGCGAAGTCGTAGTAGAAGCCGTTGTCGATGACCGGGCCGATCGTCACCTGCGCACCCGGATACAGCCGCTGCACCGCCTGCGCCAGCAAATGCGCGGTGGAGTGACGCAGCACTTCCAGGGCATCGGGATGCTTGTCGGTGACGATTTCCAGCGTCGCGTCCGAAGCCATGCGGAACGAGGTATCGACCAGGCGGCCGTCGACCTTGCCGGCCAGCGCAGCCTTGGCCAGGCCAGGCCCGATCGAGGCGGCGACCTCGGCCACGGAAACGGGGGCGTCGAACTCACGGCGGCTGCCGTCGGGAAGCGTGATTGCGATCATCGTGGAACCATCCGTTCAGGGGGAGCGGCGCGGGTGCCGCGACCGGCCGGCGAAGGCGCGAAGCCCTGCGACCAGACAACAAAAAGACGCCGAAGCGCCTCGCGAGGTGGACCCGGGGCGTCGGCACTCAGGGTTGGTCGGGACCAGTGTCCATGTCACACACTCGACCGGCGTTTCCGCGGGCCACCTGCGCTGGTTCGGCGGACTCCAATGATGCCATGCCAGAGCCGGCAACGGGGCCTGTTGGCACGCCTCCCGTCAGCCGCTCCGGGCCACGCACAGGCGCTGGCAGGCTCCGTAACGTCCATGCACCGTCCCTGCGCGGATCGAGGCGTTGACGGAGCGGTCGACGGGACTGGCGCCCGCGACGACAAGGCGTGATGGACTGGACGCCATCCCCACAACCGCCGGGTGCCCGCGCCCAAGCACGTGCACGCGGTCACTCCGGCAGCGATGGAATACTTCGTGGCATGCATGCCAAGCCACCACGGAGGCACGAACGATGAGAAAGCAATACCACTCGCGGCCCGGCCCTGACGGCCGCCTGATCTGGGACGTCGATCGCCTCGTGGCGCTGACCCACGGACTGACGCCGGAATGGATCCAGCTGGCGGACATCGGTGAACTGGACGAGACCTGGTGGTATGACGCCGAAGGCGACCGACCCACCTGCCGCTCACTCGTGGGTCATTTCCGGCTGATGCAGGAGGCCGATCTTGCTTACCCGATCATCGTCTGCCCCGACGGCCGGGTCATGGACGGCATGCATCGCGTCACCAAGGCGCTGCTGGAAGGCCGCGAGGCCATCCAGGCCTACCGCCTGCCGACATTGCCCCCACCCGACCATGTCGGCGTGGCGCTGGAGGACCTGCCCTACGATTGACGAGCGGCGTTTCGCCAAAGCAGGCCATCCGCAATACATATCCTGCAGGTGTAGGCGAGCCCTCCAACCCTCATCGTGATCGGCTCATCGAGAAGCTCGATCAACTCCGGACAACCCTTGTCCGTGTCGTCCTGATACCACGCCACCTTGCCGTCAACCTGCGCATAGTCGTCGATCTTGCCGTCATCCAGGACGCCGACCTCCACGCCCGCACCGGTGATGCCGGCGGCATGTGCACGATCTGCACCGACCGGCACCAACAAGTTGTCGGCTTCATCCTGATAGCGGCTGGTCGGAAATGTGCAAGGCAGCGGGCCGCCAGGGTTGGTGGCCTTGAGATCCTGGCAAGTGTTGTTGGTGGGGGGAGGGGGCGTGGTCGGCGGCGGCGGATTTGGCCGGACGTTCCCGCCCCCTCCACCACCTCCGCATCAGGCGCACAGTGCGGCCGCAACAGCGACTCCAAGCGGCTTCAGACTCATGGTCCCGTCCTGGTTTCCGCTGCACCGCGCAGCGACAACCGCGCCCTCGGCATTGCGGACAATCGATCCATTCCCCTGATCGCCAGCCTGCCGCCGCTGGTCAGACGCATGTCATGTTGCCGACGCAGACTGCCGCCTACGGCGGCGATGGTGACTTTCTTCATGCGCTTCCCTTGCTTGAGATTGTTTGCCCAGTGACAAACGCGCGGCAGCGGCTCAGTCATCCATGCCCGAGTAATCGGAATCGAAATCAACGGGCACCCTCACGCTGACACCGATGGGGCCGATGCTGATCATTTGCGCACCCCGGCGCAGCGCGCAACTTGGACACTCCGCCTTCAGGTCCGGTATCTGTCGCCTGGCCATGGCGGCCAGTTCATCGATCTGCCCTTCACTCAACCCGGTGACTTTCCCGCTCGCCAGCAAATCGCGATCTGCAAGCGGCAGGTGGATGCTGAACAATTCGCGGACACCGTTGAGCTGCACGAAGCACAGATCGACCTCCAGTTCATGCACGCGGGTGCTGCCGCAATGCTGCAAGCCGTCATCGCCTGCAACGTCGTAATCGTATTCGTCCTCGACGGCCTCCAGCTTCAAGCCATGCCCCACCATCTGCTCGACCTGCGCCTGGGGCATGCTCTGATAAAGCCCGGCCCATGCAAGTCCCTGACCGTGCGCCGAAAGCCGGCGAACGAACGCCCTGGCTTTTTCATCGTCCGTGGCGGGTGCCCGTGTTTGTTGCTCAGCAGCTGGCATGGAGGATGGCAGGGCATCACCCGGTGTCGCCGGCACATGCGCTTCGGTTTCGACTTCCCCCTGCGCGCCAACCCCTGCTTGACTGCCGCAAGCGGGCAGGAATGCCAGTGCCGCAAGAATTGCCAGACGGTGCATCCACTCCGTTTCGTGCTTCATCCCGATCCCCTTGATGAACGAAAGACACTCATATCGTGTGCCCTTATATCGCGTGGCCGCGAACCGGGTCAAACCGTAGCCTGCCCGGATGCCACGGATCGATCTTCCCCATTCGCCGCACCCTGCCCTGTTGCGTTTTTCCGAGCGGCTGCGGGAGCTTCGATCCCTCCGCGGCATCAGCCAGGAGCGGCTGGCGATGGAAGCCGGCCTGGCACGCTCGTACGTGGGGGAGGTGGAGCGTGCGCAGCGCAACATCTCGCTGATCAACATCACCAAACTGGCCGAGGCGCTTGACGTGGAACCGTCACGGCTGCTGGAATCGATTGGCAGTCGAATCTTCTGACGGAGGCGCTCACGCATGGCCCTGCACCTCCATCTCGTGCAAGGCATCCGGATTCCGCAGGTCCACCCGCCGCCCACAGCCGCCCGCCGGGGCGAGATCCCTGAGCTCCAGGCGAGGACTGCCGCGTGCGATGGCGTGGGCAAATGCCATCAGCAGCAGGTGGCGCAGATCCCGCACCGAACCCTGGCGCACGCATAGACGCTCGGCAACCGCATCGGAAAGCTCGTCACCGAAATGCTTTCCCCACGCCTCCTGTTCCCGCATGTCCCGATACAGGCAGCGAAGAATGCCCATGCGCTCGGATCGATTCGGGGCGGGAATGTCCACCCGCACCATGCGGTTGCGCAACGGCTCGGGAATCTTCTCGACCTCATTGGCGGCGATGATCCAGTTGATGTGGCTGGTGTCCATCGGCAGCTCCGGGCAGTACTCGTCGATGAACGCCTTGGCGGACATCGGTTCGAGCAGGCTGTAGAGCGGCCCCAGCGGGGAGTGACGCGCATCGGTGCTGGCCTTGTCCACTTCGTCCAGCAGGATCACGGGATTGGCTTGGCGACCGTGGACCAAGGTGTTGAAGACCAGGCCCGGCGCACTTTCGCCCCATTGGCTGGACGTGCCCGAGAGGACGAACCCGGCCGTGGTCGTCTCCATGTTGACCGGGCGATACGCGCTGCGAAAGGTTTCAGCCAGTCGCCTTGCAAAGTAGCTCTTGCCCACGCCCGGCGGGCCAGCCAGCAACAGTGGCGCGAACTTGAACTGCCCGTCGCCAGCATTCTGCAGACGGAATGCCAGCCGCAACGTCTCGATGGCCCGATGGAAATTGGGCATTTCGCCGACGAGAAGATCCAGACGCCGATCCATGTCGCCGGGAAGCCGCCGCACGCCGCGATACCCCATGGGCGCCACGCTCAGCGACTCGGCGATACGTTGATAGCCTTTCCTGCGATCGCCGCCGTACTTCATGGGCAATTCGCACACCTTCTCGATTGCCGCGCGCGGAAACAGACGGACAAGCCCGGGCGATGGCGCGTGATCCGCTTCATCGCCATGTCCGGAGACATGACCGACGTCCACATTCCCTGCAATCACTTCGCCGGTCCCGAAGTCCTCATCCAGATGAATCCGCGGTACCGCGGGCCACCGATCCAGACGCAGGGCCAACCGACTCCTTGCGCGGAGCCCGAACCCGGTACCGGCGCAATCGATCACGTGCCGGCGCAGGGGACGTGGCCATTGGCTTGCATCGGAATCCAGCGCGACCCAACGTCGTCCGGGGCCGGATGCACCCAGACGCCGAATGTAATCGAGGATCTGTACATGCCGTGGGGCAGGAAGCGTCCTGACAGCCGACTCCCATGTCGCGTCCACGACTAGATCCTGCATCGGCCCGGGAAACCGCATCCGCGTCCCGCGCAAGGTCGGCCCCGGACGCTCGCAGACAAGGACCACATCGAATTTCCAGGTGAAACGGCGCGCCATCTCCCCCACGCTTTCAAGGCCGTACCGAAGGGAGAACGCGGACAGCTTCGGCTCCTCCAGTTCGAGGTCCAGAGACAGGGCGTCGAAAAAACATTCCACATCGATGAAGACAAGACCACGTTGCACCTGACTGTTTCGCATGAGAATCATGTACTGTTGGCGATGTGGCGAATATGCGCTGAATGAAGCGGCATTCGCGCGACATCGAGCTTATTTCATGTCCTCACCCTGCCCCCTCATGTAACATTTTCGAAGTCATGGAAACCGTGGCATGGCGAATACACACCACACCCTCCCGCAACGAATCGCGATCCTCATCGAAGCCGAGCGCAGGGGCTGCACTCAACAGGCGTTGTGCGAGCGACATGGCATCAGTCGTCAAACGCTTTGGCGATGGCGAGCGGACATTTCGCCACACCTGATCGAGCGGGAGGCAAGGCGGCTGAAGCCGTTGACACTCGCCGAACTGCGCAGGAGCGGTGATACGAGCAAGGACCCGTTGGAAGACGGTGAGCCTTCGGAACAGGACCCCGAGGGTTATGCCCTGATGCTCGAAGCCGAGCAGGCGCAATGGGCCCGGCTCGACCAGGAGCGCGCTGCCCGTCGCGAACAACGGCGAACGGCCCGTGCGCGCCGCGAACAACGCCCCGTCACGCCACGCACGATCGTCAGCAAGGCGATTCCCGAACTCGACGGCGTGCTGCTGCGCATCCATGGCCGCCTCCCCACCAACCAAGGCCCGGGTTTCAAGCTCACCCTGCCGCAGGATCTCCACGACAGGCTCGGAAATCCGGAAGAAGTGGTCGGCCACCGCAGCCACGCCATCGTCGGCCTGCTGCGTTACGCACTGGACAGACTGGAGCGGGAAGAGTGCTGCCTGCACCTGTACGCACCGTCACGCACGGAAACGCCTCAAGCATTCAACCGAAAGGTCCGTCTGCTGCGGACGCCCGATCATCGGAGCTGACGCTCGCTTCAACGCCGTTCAACCATGGGTTTCCGGCGAATGCGCTGTGCCGCGGGGCGACCAGTACGCGCCGGGATGACGGCACCCCGGCTTGTGGCACCGCTCCATCCGTCCTTGTGGCGAAATTGCAGCGCGGAAACCAGAACGGCGGAAGGACGTTCAACGTCCTGCCGCCGAAGTGATTGATTCAACTGGTTTTTCCACCTCAATGAGGTGGTGGGCGGTACAGGGATCGAACCTGTGACCCCTACCATGTCAAGGAATGGTGTCCTGAGCAATATCAGGCACTTGACGGTGCTGCCTATGCAGTCTCGTGCACAGGCATTCAATCACTTACATATCCGTGCGTGACACTGCGTGACACCTGCGGGAGGGGTAACCTGTCTGGCACCCGCCCGCCCTTGACAGCGCCCCGTGCCTGTGGTGAGATGGCTCTGCAGCGGTCAGTCCCGCTGCCGGGATTGACAGCCCGATGACTCAGGCGCAGAGCGCCGCACGGCGCTTTTTTCATGCCCAAGCCTCTATGGCGGACGGCGTGGGGAGCCGCAAGGCTCGCCGGCTCCTGAGCCCGGTCTGTCAACCCGCGTCGTCCGTCACCCGTTTGACAGCGGGTGCGGACTCCAGCCTCAGCTCAGGAGTCTCACCATGCAGCATCAGTCCGTCACCCCCTTCGCCTTCGGCGACCGCTCTGTCCGCACCGTCATGCTCGATGGCGCACCTTGGTTCGTTGCCAAGGACGTGGCCGAGCTGTTGGGGTATCCCAATGCGGCCGCGGCGATCTCGCGCCACTGCAAGGGGGTCGCGAAACACGACCCCCTTCCGACCGCCGGCGGAATCCAGCAGGTTCGCGTCATCGCGGAGCCCGACGTGTGGCGACTCATCATCGGCAGCAAGCGCCCCGAGGCGCTCGCCATCGAGCGGTGGCTGTTCGAGGAAGTCCTCCCCACCTTGCGCCGCACCGGCAGCTACGCCATCGCCGCCCCGGCCGCCAACGACCCCCTCATCGAACTGCAGTCCCGCGTCGACGAGCTGGAGTATCACCTCGAGCGCGTGGAGCGGGTGGTGTTCCCGCTGCCGGCGGCGGCCCGGGCGGTGCCGGTCCCGGCCCTGCCGGCGGATGACCTCGGGGAGAGCGTGCTCGCCTTCATCTGCCGGCATCCGGGACAGGTGGTCACCCAGCGCGATCTCACCCACGGCATCCGGGCGGCTCGAAAGCCGCACGCTCTGGTGATGACGCTGGCGGGCCTGCTGGAGAGCGGGCAGATCGTCCCGGCCCGCAGCCCGGTTGGGCAGCTTGGCCGGCCGCGGCACGGCTACCAGCTGGCGGCCTGACCTCGAGGACGAGCCGACCCTATCGGATCGGCTCGTCCAGTTTCCGCATCATGTCCACGTAGGCGCGATTGAAGCGTCCCTGCACCTCGAGCATGCTCTCCTCTGCCTTCTCCTTGCGTTCGGCCTGCCCCGAGTCGTCAGCCGCATTGCGCGTGCGACGCAGTGCGCGCAGCTGCCGTTCGGCGGCCTTTCGCTGGGCCTCGACCTGCATGGTCAGGCCGTAGCGGGTGCGCTCCTGCTTGTCCATGTCGCCAAGGAGCCCGCGCTCGCGCATCACCTCGTACTCCTCGGCCCGCATCTTGGCCTCGGCCGAGAAGTCGTGGTAGTCGTAGCTGGGCTGGTTCACGCTCTGGGTGCCGTACACCCGACCCACGAAGGGGATCTTGTTCGGGGCGGGCGCCTCGCCCTTGGCGGCCGCCTCGGCGATCGCCACCGGCTTGTCGATCAGGAATGTGTAGATGCCGCCGCCCATGAATCGGGTCAGGTGCTCGATCGTGGTCGGGCTGACGTCCAGCATGCCCGGCCGCACGTTGCTGCCACCGGTGAGCTCGTTCATGGTCTCTGCCGCCCACTTGTAGATGCCGGGCGTGTAGCGCCACGCCTTCTGGCTGTCTGGCGAGTCGTCGCCGAAGCCGCCCTCCGGGCGGATCGCGCGGCCGGTGAAGTTCTGGTTGATCCCGACCTCCACGAAGGGCGTCGCGACGGTCGGCATGGCCGCCAGCAGCGGCTCGCCCGGGTCGCCCAGCGGGTAGATGCCGCCGGCGATCGAGCTCAGCAGGGTCATGGCCCCCGTCATCGGCTTGGTCCTGCCCTGCGTGACGTCGGCCGTGAGCTGGCCGATGTTGAACGGCAGGCTGTAGACGTAGGGCAGCGCCATCTTGAAGCGGTGCTCGTCCATCATCACGATGAGGTTGCGCTGCTTCTCGTACATCGGCACCTTGGACCAGCGCTCCTCGCCGTCGTCGTCCTCGCCACCGAGGATGCCGTTGAGCGTCGCGGTCGCGAACCCGAGCGTGGCGTAGGGGATCGCCCAGTACTTGATGGCCTTCGCAGGGTTCTTGGCGATGAAGTTGGCGAACCGGTGCGTGCCTTGGATGCTGGCGTTGGCGAACACGAACAGGCTGTTGATGGTCGGCCCGGCGGTGCCGCGGCGGTTGAAGTTGACGGTCAGGTTCTTGGCGATGCTGGCGGCGTCCTTCCGGCTCATGCCGTCCTCTCGCGCCGCCACGTAGGCGGCCAGACGGGAACTGTTCTCCACCGCGCCGTTGGCGGCCATGAAGGCCTCCCACATGGACTGCGCCGAGCGCCGGGTCCAGCCGTGGCTCGACTTCTTCATCTCGCGGGAGAGGTCGCGCTTGATCTGGTCGAGATCGCGCGCGGTCGCGAGGCCGGTCTTGCCGCCGTCCGCGAGGAAGTCGCGCACGTAGCGGTCCCACTTGGTCTTGGAGTGGTTCGCACCCGGGTCTCGCTCGTAGCGGTACATGGCGGCCATGGCCGGCTTGATGCCCTTGAGCGTCTGCTTCGCCAGCTTGGCGCTGTGCTCCACGCCCATGTTGGCGGCGGCGGTCTGGATGTCGCGCGCGAAGTTGGTCACCACGAACTCGGGGGAGAGCGTGGTGCGCGCCATGGACAGCCAGCGGTTGAACGAGCGGGCCACCTGCAGGAACTGCCCAAGGTTGTGCGCGCCGAGGTTCTTGAGGGCGACCGCCATGCGTTCGCCGTTCTCGCCCTTGAAGTAGATCATGTACTCCTTGCCGTCGATCTTGGCCGACATCACGGCCGGCTCGCGGTCGGACGGGTAGTAGCGGCGGACGACGGCGTTGCCCTCGCTGTCCTCGATCAGCTCGCCGGTGCGGCGGTCACGCACCGCGACCACCTTCGGCTTCGCCACCTCCCACAGGTCGGGGTCGGGGTTGGCATAGACCATCGCCAGCAGCGACTGCGCCACGCGGTTCTTTTCGGCGCGCAGGATCGAGGTCTCCATCATGGCGATGGTGTTGCCGACGATGTCGGCGGCGCGGCTGTTGCGGCCCTTGGCACGCATGCTCTCCCTGCCGCTGATCGAGAAGCCCTTGCCGGACGCGCCGCCGGCCTTGCTCTCGAACGCCAGCTGGCGCCCGTCGGCGAAGCCACGCAGCGGGACGTAGTCGGGCTCGGCGCGCCACTCGGCGGCCTGATCCGCCGTCAGCAGGCCGGCCCCCTCGAGCAGGTCGATGCGTGCCGAGTTGATCGCGTAGACGCGCTTGGCCAGCTTGCTGAGGGTCTCGGTCAGTCCGCGACCTTGGAAGTCGGCGAGGATGTCGGCGGCGTCCTTGTCGGTCATGCCGGACTTGCCATCCATCCACTCGTGCGCGTCGCGGCGGTCGCGGTTCGCCTCGTAGATGGCGCGGTTGCGGTGCGGGGCGAAGCGCGCGTACAGGTACAGCTCGAGGTCGTCAAGGGTGACGCCCTTGTCCTTGCCGGCCTTGGCCAGCGCCTCCATGAGCGGCTTGACGTGCTCGTGGTTGAAGCGGGTCAGGCGATCCTCGGTGCGGCCATGGAACAGCTCGGCGTACTGGTAGGTGTTCATCACCTCGCCGTAGTTGCCCTGCGCCTTGATCAGCTCCTGCACCTGCTTCATCGGCAGGAAGTCGTCCTGCAGCCTGCGACGGGCGTGGCGTGCGCCGGCGGAAAGCCCGGCCAGCGTCTTGCGGACCCAGTTGCCCTTGGCGTCGGCATAGGCCGCCACGAAGGATTCGGTCGGGAGCGTGTAGCCGGTGAAGCCGGACTGGCCGGCGCGACGGGCGCGGGTGCGTGATACACTATCGTTGTTGGACGACTGTGCCGAATCACTGGCACTTACTACGGCATCGGCCTCGCCGGCGCCGCGGAGGGGTAAAGCGGAGCGCGATTCATTTGCGCCCGGGGTGTTCGAATAGGCCACAGAGCCGACGTCAGTTCCCCCCACAGTCGATCCACTCTGCGCCGGGAAGGTCGCCCTCCCGGCGTTTTCATTGGTGACGGACAGCTGACGCAGCGTGCGACCACCCTTCGTCATCTCCTTGCGGAACTCGCGTGCCGGGACCGTGTAGGCGGTCACCACCGACCACTCGCGACCGCTGCCCTCCTTACGCAGCTCGAGCACCTGCATCCGCACCGCCCCGTCCACCATCTTGGTGAGCACGAGCCGCTGCCGGCCATCGCGGTCGGTCTGGGTGTATGCGTGCGTCCAGTTATTGGCGACGTCCGCAACAAAGTCCTCGATGCTCATGCCCAGCGCCCGAATCTCGGCGCCGTGACGCTCCTCGATGTGCGCGACACCATAGCCGGTGGAGAGGATCGCCTCGCCCTGAGCGTAGTTCTCGTGGTGTTCGCCCACCTTCAGGACAATCGGGCCGGCCGCGAAGCCCTTGGTGCGGTTGGCGACGGCGGGGGCGACACGAGCGAACGCCTTGTCGCCATCGATGAGGATGTAGCTGTCTGGACGGTTGCCGTCACGGGTGTAGCGACGGGCGCGTGCGTCGCCCCGGCGATCCGTGCCGTCGCGTTCAACGCCAGCTCCGCGGCGGGCGCCGCCGAGCTGCTTCTGTGTTAGAATCCTGCTGTCGGCTAGGTTGACCTCGCCGGCAAGGGAGTTACCAGCGCCGCCCGTACCTCGCCGGTTGACGTGGCTGGATCGTTCGGTTGCAGCGGAACTCTCCGCCCTCGGGCCTTGGCCACGCGCTCCAGCCTTTCGTGGAGTAGCCGCCAGAGCAGCGAGGGCTTTTTTGTGCCTCGCCCCTTCCATCTCAGGGATGGGAGGCATCGCACGCCCCGTGCTGTAGCGCCACATCTCCGGCGCGGTCTCGGTGTTGACGTACCGCACCAAGCCAGCGTTCGCCCATCGCGACAGCGGCAACACGCCCTGCCGAGGATGGACCGACACAGCGAGGTAGTCGCCGTCGACCTTGGGTGAGACAGCGATGGCGACGTACTTTCCGCCCACCTTTTCGGGCGCGATGAACAGCAGATTGCCGGGGTGGTTTTCCGACTCGAAGATCGCGACGGGATTGTCCAGCCACGCCGGCAGCTTCTTCCAGTCCGCTGGCGCGAGCTCGGGGTGCGCCTCGCTTCCGGCGTCGGTGAAAATGTGCCGCTCGTTCAGCACGAGGGGCTTGTCCGGGTAACCGATCAGCGCCAGCTGCTCGGTGCCGTCAAGAATGCGGACGCCCACTTGTGGAAGGCTCCGCTTGTCCTTGATGGCGAACACCTCATCGATGCGCCGCCCGAATGCAGCAGCGGTTGCATCGGTGCGACGTGCGCGGGCCTTGCCAACCGGCACCGGCTTGGTGTCGAGCAGCACGCCCATTTCGCTGTGGAAGTAGCCGTCGAAGCCCGCCTCGATCACGGCGTACTCAAAGGCGCTTTCGGCGTCGATGCCGTCGGCTTCAGCCAACTGCTCTGCGCGCTCGTACAGGTTGCGCGGGTCAGCAGTCTGGTCGTACAGGTTGTCGAAGCTCAGGTCATGCGTTTCGGCGCGGCCCACCATCGACTCGCCCCCGTACAGCTTGCTGCCAACGGGGTAGAAATACACCCGGTTTTGCAGCACCTCGTACTTCTCGTCCATCCACGCGGCGTTGTCCAAGCGGCGCGACTCAGCGCCCTTGTGGTTGGTGCCGTACTTGGTCGGGTCGAGAGCCTTGAGGCCTGCCGTGTTGGCGTAGTGCCTGCCGCTTACTTGGGAGGCACCTTCTTGGACTTCGCGGTCGTGCCACGGGCGGCGCGCCTTTGCTCGACCCACCGCTTCAGGTGCTCCTCGTGCGCGTCGATCCCCGGACGCATTGGGTCGTCCAGCTCGCTTTCGCTTGCCTCCGTACTTTCGCTCGACGTCGGCGTAGACGGCGTCGACCTCTGGACGAAGTTCATGCTCCAGCCTTCCGAGTAGATCGGCGAATCGGGAGGAGCCAATCCCTTGTCGATAACCTTGCCCATCGATGTAGCCTCCATCAGTGTCAGTTACGAGGTTGCCATCAGAGCGGAATCGAACCGCCTCGGTCACAACATCGTCGGCAGTTGCTGCCTCCGTCGCAGTCACGATCAGCTTGTGGAAGTCGACGTTCTTTTCGATTGTGCCGAAGTTGAGGAATCGCACCCCGTCCGGCGTCGGAATAGGGGCAAGCTCCTGAGCCTGCCCCTCACTCAGAGCGTAGTCAGTCACGCCGCGCTTGACAACCTCGTCATAGAGCGCCTTCGTTTCCGATTCAGACAGGGGCCGACCGAAGCGCAGCTCCATGCCGTTGGCGTTCTTCTGAGCGCCGTCGTAGTAGGGGCGGTGCCATGCAACGCCGTCCTGCTTCAGCAGCAGGCCGTAAAGAGCAGCGGCGGCGTCCAGCGCCTCGCGCTCGTGCTCGATCACGACGCGGTGGTCGTTGCCCTGCTTGCCATCCTTCTTGACGGTGGCCACCGCCACCGCCTCCTGTGCGCTGGGGGACACCGCGCCCAGCCACCCGCCGAAGCCGATCTGGCCATCGGACTGCAGCAGGCCAAGCGGCCGCAGGATGCGGTCGCCAATGACGTCGCGCATGCGTGCTGCCAGCTCCGCCTTGGCCTCGCTGTTGTCGTGCAGCCAATCGAAGCCCGGCACCTTGGTCGACGGCACCGCCTCCCACGAGAACTGGGCCTTGGCCCGCTCGAGGAAATCGGAGTAGTCCACCACCGCGAAGTCCATGTCCTCCTGCGTGGGCTCGTACTTCAGCGCGTGGTCGCGCCAGCGCAGCAGGTGGCGCTTCTCGGCATCAAGGCCAGCGAACTGGCGCTCGGCCTTGCCGTTCTTCGTGACCCACTTGAAGTCGCCCGCCTTCACCGAGGCGGCATCCACCGCCTGAGTGACGGCCTTCGGCTCCCAGCGCGCCTTTGCAGCCACCCACATGGCGGCCTGCGCCTGCTGCGGCTCCCAACCCATCTCCTTGGCGATGCGGTTCACCTCGACCTCGGCGAAGTGGTACTGCGCCTCGGAGGGTTTCTCGACATCGAACCCCATGATCCGCATGACCCACATGTCGACCGTGACGCCCTGCGAATCGGCCGCCTTCGGATCAATGGCGCGCAGCAGGTTGATGTAGAAGTTCTTGGTTTTCTGGCTGTTCCAGTCCTCACCCCGCAGCGCGGCCTCGGCGGCGGCACTGTGCGCCACAGGGAAGCGACCCGAGTTGATCGGAAGGCCTGCCTCGTGCTGCGCCCACGCGATCAGGCCGAAGGTGGTGTTGGCATTGACGCGCGAGCCGGGCGAGAAGGTGGCCATGATCTTGGCCAGATCGATCGCCTTCTTGATGTCTCCACCCGCGAACTTGATGAAGGCATCGCCGCTGCGCTCGTACCAGAGCCTGCCGCGTTCCCCTTCGACGGTGAGCTCCTTCAGCACGGTGCGGAGCTGCTCCAGTTTGGCCGGTGTGTCGTACATGGCAGGCGCGCCAATGATGCGGCCGTCGCGCGTGGTGGCGTGCTCCAGGGTAATCCCCCCACAGGTTAGCTGACATCAGAAGTGGAAATTTCTCGTACGCTT
>JAUNRQ010000020.1 GCA_030535605.1 Pseudoxanthomonas suwonensis | reverse complement strand
CCAGGAAGGTCGCGACCAAGCAGGTCGTGGCGAAGAAGGCCGTCGCCAAGCAGGCACCGGTGACAAAGGCCGCAGTGAAGAAGGTTGCCACCGCGACCAAGGCGGCCACGTCGCCGAAGAAGGCGGCGACCAAGCCCGCCGCGAAGAAGGTTGCCCCGGTCGCGCCGGCGACACCGCTGCGTCCGGTGGCCAAGCGTCCGACCGGCAAGGTCGCGGTCGCGCGCGTGGCCAAGCCGGCGGCGCCGGTGAGTCGCGGCAAGACCAAGGTGGTGCCGTACAAGACCGACGCGGAAACCGGCCGTCCGATCCTGCCGAAGGCCTACCGGCCCTCGGTGGACGAGGAATACATGAATCCGCTGCAGCTGGAATACTTCCGTCAGCGGCTGTTGCAGTGGCGCGCCGATCTGGTTGAGGAGTCCAAGCAGACGCTGGAAAGCCTGAAGGAAGAGGTCCGCGACATCGGTGATGAAGCCGAACGTGCCACACGCGAGACCGAGAACGCGCTGGAACTGCGCACCCGTGACCGTTACCGCAAGCTGATCGCCAAGATCGACAGCACCCTGCGTCGTGTGGATGAAGGGGATTACGGCTACAGCGTCGATTCCGGCGAGGAAATCGGGCTGGAGCGCCTGGAAGTGCGCCTGACCGCCGAACGCACCATCGACGAGCAGGAGCGCTGGGAGCACCTGCAGAAGCAGATGGGTGATTGATTGAACAGGAAACCCGCCGCAAGGCGGGTTTCTTTTTCAATGGGCTTGTGCAGGCAGGCGCGGAACGGGAATCTTGCGGCCGGCGCCCTTCGTGTTGCGCCCGCGCTCAGAGATCCCGCAAATCCAGTCGCCGCAACGTCGGTGCACGGCGGGCGGTGGTCACGACGACCACGAGGGTCATGCAGCCTCCCAGGACCACGGCCGGGACCAGGCCCAGCAGCCGTGCCATCGAGCCGGCATAGAACGCCCCCAGTTCATTGGAGGAACTGATGAACAGGCCGTTGATGGAGGACACGCGCCCGCGCATGTCGTCGGGCGTGGCCAGCTGCAGGATGGTACTGCGCAGCACCGCGGATACGCCGTCGAACACGCCGGACACCAGCAGCAAGGTGGCCGACAGCCAGAACACGGTGGACAGTCCGAAACCGATCATGCACAGGCCGAACCCGGCCACCGAGACAAGCAGGATGCGGCCGGCATGGCGGTTGATCGGCCGACGCGACAGCCACAACGCGGCCATCACCGAGCCACCCGCCGGTGCTGCCCGGAGGATGCCCAGCGCTTCCGGGCCGGCATCCAGGATTTCGCGGATGAACGCCGGCGCGAGGGTCACTGCGCCACCCAGAAGGACCGCGAACATGTCCAGCGCCAGCGCGCCCAGCAGCACCTGGTGGCCCCAGACAAAGCGCATGCCCTGCGCGATGCTGGCGAGGATCGGCCCTGCCTGCTGGCGGATCGGCGGCTCGGTCACCGGCATGCGCGCCAGCGCCACGACAGCGGCAACCGCGAACACCGCCGCCACCGCATAGGCGACATGCACGCCGCCACCCCAGGCGACCAGGGCGCCACCTGCAGCCGGCCCCAGCACCAGCCCGGTCTGGAACACCACGCTGCCCAGGCTCGCACCGCGTGCGAACTGGGTACGCTTGAGCACGCGCGCGAACAGCGCGTTGTAGACTGGCCCCAGGAACGCACGGGCGGCCCCGCCGAAGACGATCACCGCGTAGATGGGCCAAACGCCCTTCGCCAGCGGCCAGGACAAGGTGATTGCCGCCAGCGCGACCGCGGTCAGGGCCAAGCCGCTGACTGCAGCCATGCCGAGACGGCGGCGGGGGAGGGTATCGACCAGATGCCCGGCGAACGGTGCCACGCAGAAATAGGGAAGCACCTCGGCGAGGCCGATCAGCCCCAGCGAGAACGGGTTGCGGGTAGCCTCGTACACCTGCCAGCCCACCGCGACGGCGACGATCTGGTAACTGAGGATGGTGCAGATGCGGTACACCAGAAGCGCCCGGTATCCCGGGTTGGCCAGCAGGGACCGGATCGAGTCGACCGGCTCGGTGGTGGCCGTGGGCATGCCGTGCGTCTGTCAGTCCAGCGCGGCCCGGGCGCGCTCGCGGATGAACTGCAGCAGTGCGGCCAGGCCGTTGCTGCGCGTCGGTGACAGGTGCCGGGCCAGGCCGATCGCGGCGATGTAATCCGGGTCGGTGTCCACGATTTCCTGCGCGCCGCGTCCCGAATACACGCGCAACGCCAGATGGATCAGCCCGGACACGATCGCCGAGTCGCTTGCGGCCTGGAAATCCAGGCGCTGCGCGTCGCCGCTGGCGGTGATCCACACCATCGACTGGCAGCCGTGGAGGCGATTGGCATCGACCTTGTCGGCATCGGGCATCGGCGGCAACTTGCGGCCGAGGTCGATCAGGTACTGATACCGCTCCGCCCAATCCGGGAAGAACGCGAACTCTTCGGCGATGGCGGCCTGGGCTTCGGCGGCGGTGGGTTCAAGCGGAAAGGTCATGATGTTGGCCGTGTCTCGATTGTGCTTCCTCTCCCGCGTGGGACGAGGCCTGGGTGGGAGCCCCCGGGTTGCGGCAGCGGCATCCGTCGTTGCCTTCATCGCGCGGTCGGGTCACTTCACCGCAAGCGGGAGACGACGCCGTGCAGCGTGCCCGGTCAGCCGCCAAGTGCTTCCGGAAGCAGCGCATCCACGAAGGCCTCGGCGTCGAACACGCGCAGGTCTTCCGGTTGCTCGCCGATTCCGGCATAGCGGATGGGAATGCCGAACTCGCGCGCCAGCGCGAACACCACGCCGCCCTTGGCGGTGCCGTCGAGCTTGGTCACGACAAGTCCGGTGACGCCGACCGCGGCATGAAACTGCCGCAGTTGCGACACCGCGTTCTGGCCGGTGGTGCCATCGACCACCAGCAACACTTCGTGCGGTGCATCCGCATCCAGCTTGGCCAGCACGCGACGGATCTTTCCGAGTTCGGCCATCAGCCCCTGTTGCGTGTGCAGGCGACCGGCGGTGTCGGCGATCAACACGTCGTGGCCGCGCGCCTTTGCCGCCTGCAGTGCATCGAACGCGACCGAGGCGGCGTCGGCATTCTGGCCCTGGGCGACGACGGCGACATCGTTGCGCTCACCCCATGCCTGCAGCTGCGAGACCGCCGCCGCGCGGAAGGTGTCGCCGGCCGCGAGCATCAATGCGTGGCCTTCGTCCTTGTAGCGCCTGGCCAGTTTGCCGATGGTGGTGGTCTTGCCGACGCCGTTGACGCCGACGGTGAGGATCACGAACGGTTTGCGCGTGGCGTCGACCTGCAACGGCACGGCGACCGGGCGCAGCAGGGCCAGCAGGTCTTCGCGCAAAGCGCGAAGCAGCGCGGGGGCGTCGGCGAATTCGCGCGCCTTCATGCGCTTGCGCAAGCCCTCGACCAGTGCGGTGGTGGCGGTCATGCCGACGTCGGCGGTGATCAGTGCGGTTTCGATTTCGTCCAGCAGGTCGTCATCGAGCCGCGGATTGCGGGAGAACAGGCTGCCTAGGTTGCGGGCGAAGCCGCTGCCGCGCAGGCGCTCGCGCCAGCCCGGCTTGCCGGCGGGCGCTGCTGCGGGGTCGGCGGCGGCGGCCGGCTGGACAGGTTCGGCTTGCTGGGCCGGAGCGGGGCTCGGCGGCGCTGGCGTGGCGCTGACTGCCGGGGTGTCCTCCGCTGCCGGTGAGGCGACGGCAGACGCGTCGTCTTCGCTCGCGGTCGTCCGTTGCTCGGCAACATTCGGTGGCGCGTCGGCGTCAGGCGGCGGTGAATCCGGGCCATCCTTGGGCGGTACTGCTGCCGGCGCATCCGGGAACGCCGCGGCCAGTTCCTCGGCAGTCATTCGGGGGCGCGGGCGTGCCTCGCCATCGGAGGATTTGCGTCGGAACCAGCTCAAGAGGCACCGTGAATGGGGGACAATGCAGCCCATGATGGTAGCACTGCAGCCTGTTTTGCCCGCGGACGTTGGCGCATGAAGCGACGGCCTGGCCAAGCTCCGCATGCGCGCGCCCCACGTCCAGCGGGGCAGGTGCGAATCATCGGCGGCCACTGGCGCGGCACGCGGCTGTCCGTGCTGGATCGCCCGGGGCTGCGTCCCAGCAGTGATCGCGGTCGCGAAACGCTGTTCAACTGGCTGCAGCCGATGCTCCCCGGCGCCCGCGTGCTGGACCTGTTCGCCGGCAGCGGTGCGTTGGGGCTGGAAGCGCTGTCGCGTGGTGCGGCCGAAGCCGTGCTGGTGGAACGCGACCCCGGGCAGGCGGCGCAACTGGCCGCGGCCATCGGCCGGCTGGACCGCGATGGACGCGCGCAACTGGTGGTTGGCGATGCCTTGCACTGGCTCCAGGGAGCAGCGGATCGTCGTTTCGACCTGGTGTTCATCGATCCGCCGTTCGAAGGGGATCATTGGGCCAGCGTGCTGCAGCGGCTGCCGCCATGGTTGAGCGATGACGCGTGGTTGTACTTGGAGTCGCCCACGCCGGCGCCGGTGCATCCCGGCACCGACTGGTTGCCGCACCGGACGATGAGCACCCGCCACGCGCATGGCGCGTTGTATCGTCGTGCCGCCGGGATGGCCGCTGCTACACTCCCGGGCGTTGCCAATCCCAGCACAGGCCCGCAGCCCCATGAGTGACGCCCGCCACCGGATCGCGGTCTACCCCGGCACCTTCGACCCCATCACCAATGGTCATGTGGACCTCGTTCAGCGGGCGGCGCCGCTGTTCGAGACGATGATCGTCGGCGTGGCCGAATCGCCGGCCAAGGGTCCTGCGCTGCCGCTGGCGTTGCGGGTGGATCTGGCCAAGGCAGCGCTGGCGAAATTCCCCAACGTCCAGGTCCGCGGCTTCGACGGCCTGCTTGCGCACTTCGTCGAGGAACTCGGTGCCGGCGTGTTGTTGCGCGGGCTGCGCGCGGTGTCCGACTTCGAGTACGAATTCCAGCTCGCCAGCATGAACCGGCACCTCATTCCCGCCGTGGAAACCCTGTTCATGACGCCTGCGGAGAAGTACGGCTTCATTTCATCGTCGCTGGTCCGGGAAATCTCGCGGCTTGGCGGCAACGTCGCCGCCTTCGTGCCGCCGGCGGTCGCCGATGCGCTGGACGCCGAGTGGGAGCGTGCCCGCAACGGCTGATCCCGGGACCCGGTCGGTCGTCGGCGGATGGACAATGCGCGCGGCTTCCCGCACCATCGCCGGAGTACCCAAACGCGAGGGGAGTGCAATGAAGCGTTTCAATCAATGGCTGCAGGTTGCCGGCTGCGCGCTGCTGCTGTCGCTGTCCGCCTGCAAGGAGCAGGAAGCCGCTGCACCGGTCGAGCGTCCGCCGGTCGCCGTGCCGACCACCGAGGATCGCCAGGCCTGGGGCGACTATCTCAACGACGTGGTCACCCGCAACATGCAGGGCGTGCGCAACCAGCCGTACGTGTACCTGATTCCGTTCGATTCCGACCCGGAATTCGAGGGCAAGTACGTCGCCATCAAGGAAAAAGCCGGTGGTGACGTGGCCCGGGGCATCGTTGCCGGCAACATGCTGGCCTACGCCGGCCTGAACTCGTCCAACGTCGCCGACCTGGTGGTGGAAGCGTTCGATGGCGTGCAGCCGGACACGATGAAGGGCGTGAAGCTGCTGTTCATCGGCGATGCCGCCGACAGCCCGCGCGTGCAGGAAGCGGTTGCCGCCTCCGGCGTGGAATACGTGCACATCGACACCAGCCGCTGATTCGTTCCGGCAGCAACACCCGGCCACGCGGTCGCCCGCGTGGCCGGCGTCGTTCGCGGCATCGCGTTATGCTTGCAGCCCCCCTGAACGTTGCCGGAAACCGGCGCCATGTCGCTCAAGATCAACGAACTTTGCATCAACTGCGATGTGTGCGAACCGGTCTGCCCGAACAACGCGATCACGCAGGGTGAAGACATCTATGTGATCAATCCGGCGCTGTGCACGGAATGCGTGGGCCATTTCGATGATCCGCAATGCGTGGAAGTCTGCCCGGTCGAGTGCATCGACCCGGACCCGGATCATCCCGAAAGCGAAGAGCAGTTGCTGGCCAAACTGCGGCGGCTGCAGGAGACGACATGAACGCATTCCCGCCCGTGCGCCGCTGGTGCATTCGATTCATCGTGGTGTTGCTGCTGTTGCCGGGCACCGCGCTTGCCCAGCAGGCCCGAGCCGCTGATGACGCTGCCCTCCCGCCGGGTGCGGCCGTGGCCTCGGCCCATGCGTTGGCGACCCAGGCCGGCCTGGACATCCTCGCCGCCGGTGGCAATGCGTTCGATGCCGCGGTGGCGGTATCGGCGGCACTGTCGGTGGTCGAGCCGATCAGCTCCGGCATCGGTGGGGGCGGCTTCTTCCTGATGCACGACAAGGCCAGCGGCCGCGACGTGTTCATCGATGCGCGCGAAACCGCGCCGCGTTCGGGCACGCCCGAGGCGTACCTGGACAAGGATGGTGAACTGGACCGTGACCGTGCCACCAACGGGCCGTGGGCCGCGGGCATTCCCGGCCTGCCTGCCGCGCTGGTGCATGTATCCGATAAGTACGGCCGGCTGCCGCTGGCGCAGTCGCTGGCACCGGCGATCCGCATTGCCCGCGAGGGCTTCGAGGTCTACCCGCGGATGGCCCGCGGCTATGCCGGTCGTCGCGAGGTGATGCAGCGCTATCCCGGCACCCGTGCGATCTACGAGGCCGACGGCAAGCCGATCCAGACCGGCGACCGGTTCCGCCAGCCTGACCTTGCGCGCACGCTGGAAGCGCTGGCGGCGCGCGGGCATGACGGCTTCTACAAGGGCGATGTGGCCCGTCGCCTGCTGGCCGGCGTCCGTGCCGAGGGCGGGCAGTGGCAAGCCAGCGATCTGGCCGACTACAAGGTCGTGGAACGCGAACCGTTGCGCTTCAATTACCACGACTGGGAGGTCGTGACCGCGCCGCCGCCGTCCTCCGGCGGGGTGGCGCTGGCGCAGATGCTGCAGGTACTGGCACCCTACGACCTGCCGGCGATGGAAGAGGCCGCGCGCACCCACGTGGTGGTCGAGGCGATGCGCCGCGCCTATCGCGACCGCACCTTCTACCTGGGCGATCCGGACTTCGTGACCATCCCGATGCGCACGCTGACCAGCGCCGAGTACGCCGCCGGCCTGCGCGCCACCATCCATCCGGAGAAGGCCACGCCCAGTGAAATGCTGTCGGGCCAGCCGACGCCGCTGGAGGACGAGGAAACCACGCACTTCTCGATCATCGACGCGGACGGCAACCGCGTCGCGGCCACCCAGACGGTCAACCTGCTGTACGGCTCGGGCCTGATTCCGCCCGGCACCGGCGTGTTGCTGAACAACGAGATGGATGACTTCGCCCTGCGTCCCGGTACCCCGAATGCCTTCGGCGTGATGGGTTTCGATGCCAATGCGCCGGAACCAGGCAAGCGGATGCTCAGTTCCATGACCCCGACCTTCATGGTCTCGCCGGACCGGATCGCGGTGCTGGGCACCCCGGGCGGTACCCGGATCATCACCATGGTGCTGCTGGGTGTGCTCGGCTATGACGCCGGCCTGGGTGCGGAAGCGGTCGCGGCATTGCCGCGCTACCACCACCAGTGGTTGCCCGATGCCATCGGCACCGAAAGCGGCGCGTTGTCGCCGGCCACCGTGGCGAAGCTGCGCGAGATGGGCCATACGGTGCAGGTGCCGGACGAAGAGGGCAGCGGCGATACCGGTCGACGCTCAAGCCACGTGTGGGGCAATTTCAACACCGTGCTCTGGGATCTGCGCCGTGACGTGATGGAAGCATCTGCCGATCCGCGCTATGCCGAAGGCCGGGGTACGGTGGTGGAACGCTGACCGGCGATCACGTCGCGTCCGCAAAGTTGCCGAAAATGCCGGGATGCTGCCGCATCGCGGCCTCGCCGGCAGACATTCCCCGCCTGATGGGCGATGACCCGTGACGGTACTGTCGGACGGATCGGCGAGACGGCTCGTCTGACAGGCTGTCAACGGCCGATCCGGCGTCGGGCCACGCATCCGGCAACGTCGCACGTTCCGGTGCTCGGCTAGAATCGGGGCCATGAAACTCTGGTCGCTTCTGGGCAATTCCCAGCGCCTGGACGGTGGGGCGATGTTCGGCAACGCACCACGCGCGCTCTGGCAGCGCTGGACGGACGCCGATGACGCCAATCGCATCGCGCTGGCTTGCCGTGCGCTGTTGGCGGCGCCGCTGGCGGGCAGGACGGTACTGTTCGAGACCGGCATCGGTGCGTTCTTCGAGCCGGCGATGCGCGAGCGTTATGGCGTGGTCGAGTCCGAACACGTCCTGCTGCACTCATTGGCGGCGGCGGGCTTCAGCCACGAGGACATCGACGTGGTGGTGCTCAGCCATCTGCACTTCGACCATGCCGGTGGCCTGCTGGCACCTTGGGAGGAGGGTCGGCCGCCACGCCTGCTGTTTCCCAACGCGCGTTTCCTCGTGGGTGCTAACCATTGGCAGCGGGCCACGCACCCGCATCCGCGCGACCGCGCCAGCTTCATCCCGGAACTTCCGGGCCTGCTGCGGGACAGCGGCCGCCTGGAGCTGGTCGACGGCGCGCAGTCGGAAACACTTGGCGAAGCGGTGCGCTTCCACTTCAGCGATGGGCATACGCCGGGCCTGATGCTTGCGGAGATCCGCGGTCCTGGCCGGGATGGCGACGGCAACGCGCATGGCGGCGTGCTGTTCTGCGCCGACCTGATTCCGGGAACCGCGTGGGTGCATGTGCCGATCACCATGGGTTACGACCGCTACCCGGAGCTGCTGATCGACGAGAAGCGTGCCTTGCTCGATGACCTGCACGCGCGCGACGTGCATCTGTTCTTCACCCATGACCCCGACTGCGCGCTGGCTCGCATCCAGCGGGACGAGAAGGGTCGCTACGGGACCGTGCAGGAGGTCGCCAGCCTGCAGGCGAGGTCGCTGGGAGCATGATGCCGCTGCGCGCGCGGCGGATGCCGGTAACGGCGGCAGCGGAGCACGCTCCGCTTCTCTTCTGCGAGTCCGAGCGCAAGTCGCGCCGTCGTCGACCCGTGCCCGGCATCGGCAGCGCCTTGCTGTTCTGCACCGTGATGGCCATGCCGCTGGCGGCGTCGGCGCAGGACGGGCCGGTGTCGGACCCGCCGTTGCGCGATGCCCAGTTCGGCGTCAGCACCACCCGGCCCGGTCTGCAACGGCGCGTGGAGATGTACCAGTGGCGGCGCGAAGGCGAGGGGTTCGTCACTGACTGGGTCAGCCGTGCGGTCGACTCCAGCGGATTTCCCCCAGCGATGGCGAACCCCGCACGCATGCCGGTTCCGGCGCGCGACTGGATCGCCGAATCCGTTCACATCGATGGTCATCCCCTGGATCCGGAGGTGCTGCGCCGACTCGGCCATTGGCAGCGATTCCGTCCGGGCTTCAGCGCGCTGCCCGGGCATGTCGGTGCCCGCTACCAGCCTGAGGGTGATGGCCTTGGCAGCGCCGAGGATCCGCAGTATCCACGGGTCGGTGATGTGCGGATCACCTGGCACGAGCTGCGGCTGCCGTCGCTGGCCGGGCGGGTGGACCTGGTCGATGGCCGCTGGCGCCTGGCGAGGCCCGCCGCAGCAGAGGACGTCGCGGGTTCCGTGGCTGGCGGGGTCGGGGCGGTGGAGCCACGCGACCGGCCCAATGCCGAGCCCGGGCCGACGCCGAGCCGGGGCGGCGCGCTCACGTGGTCGCTCGCGGCCTTGCTGCTTGGCGCGCTGTTGCTGCTGTGGTCACGCCGCCGCTGACCGTTCAGGGGGGGTCGGTAACGCCGCCCGCGCTCGCAGACAGCGCCGCTGATGCATGTCATCAGCCGAAACAACGAGGCCGGAGCAATGCCCCGGCCTCGTCGTGATGGCGATGGATTCGCGCTGGGTCAGTATTCGTAACGCACGCCCAGCAGCCAGCTGCGACCGAAGCCTTCCAGCTCCAGCACGCGGTTGCGCGCACCTTGGTAACGGACCTGGCGAGTGTCGGTGATGTTGTTCATCTCGCCGAAGACACGCAGGTTCGGGGTGATGGCGTAGCTGGCAGTGAAGTCCAGGCTGCCACGCCCGTCCCACAGCACGTTCAGGTCCGGGTTTTCCAGGTCGTATTCCTGGATGTTCTCGGAGCGGTAGGTGTAGGCCAAGCGGGTGTTGAGGCCGTACTTCTCGTAGGACAGCGCGAGGTTGTAGTTGTGCCGCGAGGTGCCCGGCATTTCCGTCGTGCCCCCGTTGTTCGGCAGTTCGGCTTCGGACTTGGCATAGGTGTAGTTGGCGTACATGCCGAATCCGTTGAGGAAGCCCGGCAGGAAGTCGAAGCTCTGCTGCCATGCCAGTTCCGCGCCGTAGATGCGGCCGTTGCCACCGTTGTCGTAGCTGGTGAACCAGCGGGTGCGCTGGATCGGCGGGGTCTCGCTGTCGTCGGTGACCTGATCGCTCCAGCGGGTCGGGAAGATCGGATCGTCGATGCGCTTGTAGAACAGCGCCGCCGAAGCGAGACCCAGCGGGCGGATGTAGTGCTCGAACGAGAGGTCGAGGTTGTGGGCGAAGGCCGCCTTCAGGTCGGGGTTGCCCAACGAGACGTCCGACCACGGCTGGTCACCGGTGATGCGGTACGGAACGCGGTTGTAGAAGTCCGGACGGTTGATCGCGGTGGAGTAGGAGGCACGCAGGATGCTGTCCTCGCTGAACTCGTAGCGGACGTGGGCGCTGGGCAGCCAGTTGTCGTAGCTGTTGCTGACGTTGTTGGCAACGGCCTCTTCGGTGTCGGTGTTGAACAGGTAGCCGGTGCCTTCGGTGCGGGTGCTTTCGAAGCGCACACCGGTCACCAGCGTCAGTGCGTCCCAATGGGCATCCAGGCGGAAGTAGGCGCCATAGACGTCTTCGTTGGCGGTGTAATCACCGATGACCGAGTCTTCGATCTGCACGCCGGGGTCGGGATCTGCCGAGTTCTGCATGGCCGGGGCATGGCGCACGAAGATGTCGCGGCAGAAGCGGCCGCCGGTGTGGAAATAGTCGAAGTTGTTCGACGGACCCAGGTTGCGGCACAACATGTCCGACATGGTCAGGCCCAGCGCATCGAAGTCATCGCTGTTGGCGTTGCGGAAGCGGTTATCGTCCATCGACTTGTCGCGCATGCGCGCACGCACGCCGAAGCGGATGTCGCCGCCGGCGCTGCCGAGGAAGTCCTGGCCCTTGGTGAAGTCCAGGCGCAGCCCGGTCTCGGTTTCGTCCGTGAATTCGTAGCGCTTGTTGTAGCGACGGAAGTTGTACCAGCTCTCCGGCAGGTTCACGCCCGTTGCCGGGGCATCGGCGACGCCGAGGATGGTCCAGGTCGGGAAGTCGTGGTCGGTGTAGTCGTAGGCCATGCGCGGACGCACCGACGAACGGAAGATGAACTGGTCACGCGGGCTGGTCTCCTTCTCCGCCTTGCTGTGCGAGGCCTGCCAGTCGATGCGCATGTCCTCGCCGACGAAGTGCTCACCGGCCAGGTTGAAGGTGTTGATGGTCTTGTTGTAGGTGCGTTCGCGCAGCTCCTTGTCGAAGGTCGCGCGGCCGGCGACGCCGGTGGTCTGGTCGGCACCGTCTTCATGGCGCTCGAATTCGATCGCCAGGGTGTCGCGGAATTCGCGGTCCTTGAAGTTGCTGTGGTTGGCGACGAAGTAGACCAGGTGATCGGGGTTGATGCGGAAGTCGAAGCGTCCGGTCAGACCCTGGCGGGTGCGGGTGCCTTCGTAGTCCTTGATCTCGACGACTTCCGGCAGCAGGTCGCCGTTGTAGGCGGTTTCCACGTTGTCGGTGAAGCGGCCCTGTTCGGAGAACGAACCGGAGATCAGCACGCCGATGTTCTTGTCCGCACCGTAGCGATTGCCGATGGCTGCATTGAATCGCTTGTTGGCACCATCACCAAGCTGGAAGCGGCCACTTGCCAGCGACAGGCGCGCGATGTGGCGGTCGCGGTCCAGTGCACTCTGGGTGCGGATGTTGATGTTGCCGGCGATGGCGTCGCCGTCCATGTCCGGCGTCAATGCCTTGGTCACTTCCAGCGCGGCAATCACGTCGGACGGAATGGTGTCCAGTTCCACGCCGCGGCTGGCAGCGTCGGGGTTGGCCAGCTGCACGCCATCCAGCGAAACGGTGGTGAACTCCTTGGGAGCACCACGCACGGTGACATAGCGTCCTTCGCCCTGGTCGCGCTCGATCGAGACACCGGGGATGCGCTGGGTCGATTCGGCGATGTTGTTGTCGGGGAACTGGCCCAGAAGGTCGGCCGAAACCACGTTCTTGTAGTTGGTCGAGGAGCGCTGCTGGTTCAATGCCAGCGCCTGGGCATCGCGCGTGGCGCGAACCTGGACGCGGTCGAGGTCGCCGGCTTCCGGCGTGGTGGTGCTGAACAGGGTGATGTCGGCGCGGGCCGCACCCGAGGCCGGGACGGTCACGTCCACTTCCTGCGAGCGGTAGCCGAGGAAGTCGACCACCACCCGATGGCTGCCGGGCGTGAGGCCGGTGACGCGGAACGTGCCGTCACGCTCGGTCACGACCTGCTGGCCGCCGACGCGGATGATGGCACCGCTCAAGGCGACGCCGCGGCTGGCTTCGCGCACCTGGCCGATGATCGAGGTGGCGGCGGCTGCCGCTTGCACGCCCTGGGCGTGAGCGGGCAGGACGGTGGTGGCGCCAAGGGCGACCGCGATGGCGGTGGCAATGGCCGAGTGCGACAGACGCATGGGAACTCCGGAGGCTTCGAGACATGGGGACTAAAGGCCGGGCGTGGCAGGCGCGCTTGATGACGCAACCGGATCCATGCCGCAGCACTGGACGCGAAGTCTGGGTCGATTCTGTTACAGCCCTGTTAAAGGTGACAGGCCGGTGGAGGATTTGTGTCAGCTGCAACATCGCTGACACGGCGATTTGTCACAATCGCATCCCGTTGGGGGACTTCCGCATGGTTGCCCGCACGTTTCGCATCCATTCAAGTCGAGGTCATGCCGATGTTCCTGCAGTACCCGAGTGCCCGTCCGCTGGCGGCTGCCACTGTTTCCGTTGCATTGCTGCTGGGTGTCGCCGGCACCGTGCTGGCACAATCACCGGGCGAGAACGAGCCCAACCTGGCGGTGCCGCTCGACAGCCAGCGTTATGTCGCGAGCGCGATGCCGGACCGCATCGTCGCCACACCAGCGGAGGATGCGGCGACCGGCTTCGCGGTGAACTGGCGCACCAACAGCCGTGTCCGCGCACCGTTGCTGGAAATCGTCGTCGCCGGTGATTCTCCGGATGTGGGCACGCCCCGCCGGATCGAGGCGGTGACCACGCCGCTGATCTATCGCGATACCGTCGCCCATACCCACCGCGTCGACGTCGATGGACTGCAGCCGGACACGCTGTACATGTTCCGCGTCCAGGGCGAGGGCGCTTGGAGCGGCTGGCGGCAGTTGCGGACCACCGGTACTGCCAACCAGCCGTTGACCCTGCTGTACTTCGGTGACACGCAGAACAAGAACCTCAGCCACGTCAGCCGGGTGATGCGCGAGTCGATGCGCCACGCGCCGGATGCGGTGATGGCGCTGTTTGCGGGTGATCTCATCAGCGGCGGCGACGACGTCGACGACCTGGAGTGGGGCGAGTGGTTCGAGGCGATCGGCGACCTGCCGGACGTCATGCTGGTGGCTCCGGCGCTGGGCAACCACGAGTACTACGAGGAGTTCGAGGACACGCCGATGGAGCGCCGCGTGCTGGCGGCCCACTGGCCGCGCACGTTCGCGCTGCCTGGCAACGCCGCCGAGCACGAACACACCGGCCGGACGACGTACTGGTTCGATGCCAACGGTGTGCGCGTGGTGGTGCTGGACGGGACGTCGGCGCTGGATCTGGACAGCGCGCAGGCGCAGGCGCAGTGGCTGGATACCGTGCTTGCCGACAACCCGAACCGTTGGACGCTGGCCCTGATCCACCAGCCGATCTACTCACCGCGAGGCCGCGAGGCCTCGGAGCAACTGCGCGCTGCCTTGATGCCGGTGATCGAACGTCGTGGCGTGGACCTGATGTTGCAGGGCCATGACCATACCTATGGCCGGCGCAGCGGCGAACGGCCTGCCCAGGTGCTGCCGCAGTACATCGTGTCGGTCACCGGTCCGAAGCAATACCGCCTCAGCGACGAGGCCAAGCGCACGATGGCGCCGACCGCCGAGGATACCCAGCTGTTCCAGGTGCTGCGGATCGATGGCAACAGCCTGCGGTACGAGGCCCGCACCGCCACCGGGCGTCTCTACGATGCGTTCGAGATTGCCCGCGACGGCGACGGTCGCAAAGTCCTCACCGAGGTCCGCGCCGGGCGCATCGCACCGCGCGATTGCGATCATCGCGATGCCACCCTCGGTGGTCGCAGCGATCGTTGCTGGGAGTGAGTCGCCGAACGTGCGACGCAAGCGACCGCTGGCCGGCCCCGATCCGCGCAGTGAAGAGCTTCGCCGCGCTGGCGGGTGCCGGCATCCACAGACCTGCTTTTCCAACCGTTTCCCTTCGTTTCTGCAATTGGAGTTTTCGATGTTCCTTGACCCTTCCCCGCGCCCTCTGGCGCTGGCCCTTGCCATCACCCTGGGTCTCGCTGCCTGCGACCGCCAGCCGAGCACGCCCGTCACCGCAGACTCCGATGCACGGGTCAGCGCGAGCGAAAGTGCCGACGTCGCCGATCTGGTCACCGTGGCCGAGGCGTTCAGCACAGTGATGACGCCTGAAGACAACATCGATTCGCTGGCCAGCTGGCGTGCCGGCGACGGCGCGGTGTGGGTGCTGGCGACCGCCAAGAGCACCGACAAGCTGGTGGTGTACGACGGCCAGACCGGCGAGACCCTGCGCAGCTTCGGCGTGCGCGGCGATGGTCCGGGCCAGTTCAAGCGCCCCAACGGCATCGTCATCGCCGACGACCTGGCGTTCGTCATCGAACGCGACAACCGCCGCGTGCAGGTGCTGCGACTGCCTTCCTTCGAGCCGTTGCTCAGCTTCGGTACCGACGAGCTGGTCAAGCCCTACGGCGGCTGGGTCGACAAGACCGATGGTGGTTACGCGCTGTATGTCACCGACTCGTACACCGGCGGTACCGATGGCCTGGACAAGGACATTGCGCCACCACTGACGGAGCTGGATCGTCGCGTGCGTCACTATCGTGTCACCGTCGATGGCACCACTGCCAACGCGACGCTGGTGGGTACCTATGGCGATACCAGCGAGCTCGGCGCGCTTCGGGTGGTCGAATCGCTGTGGGGCGATGCCGCCAACAACCGTTTGCTGATCGCCGAGGAAGACGAGGAGTACGCCAACGAGGTCAAGGTCTATGATCTTGAAGGCAACTTCACCGGACAAGTCATCGGCAAGGAGACGTTCCAGGCGCAGGCCGAGGGGCTTTCCCTGAAGACCTGTGGCGATGGCTCCGGCTGGTGGATCGGCACCCAGCAGGGCAAGGACCACAGCGTGTTCCACCTGTTCGAGCGCCAGTCGTTCGCCCATGTGGGTTCGTTCCGTGGTGCGAAGGTGGCCAATACCGACGGCATCTGGCTGGATCCGCAGGCCAGTGAACGGTTCCCGGAAGGCGCGTTGTACGCCGTGCATGACGACCAGGGCGCAGTCGCCTTCGACTGGCGGGCGCTGGCCACCGCGTTGTCACTTCCCAAGTGCGCGGCCGAGTGACCCTGGCATGATCCGCATCCGGCGTGGCGGCCGTCACGTCGGATGTACCAGCCCACGACCTGCAATGACGAACACGTCCATGCGCCTGTCCCGACGCTTCGCTCCGCACCTGACCGCCGGGCTGTTGCTGGCAGGGCTTGCCGCCAGCGCACATGCGGCGCCCACGCAATGGGTGCATCCGTTCCATGCCACGCAGCCGGAGGAGGCACCGGCCGAGGTGCTGCTGGCCGTGGAGATTCCGGCCGGCAGCTTCACCAAATACGAAATCGGTGCCGACGACGGGCTGTTGCACGTGGATCGGTTCCTGGCGATGCCGATGGCCTACCCGGCGAACTACGGGTCGATCCCCCGCAGCCTTGCTGGCGACGGCGATGCCCTGGACGCGCTGGTGCTGACGCGGGCACCGCTGCACCCGGGCAGCCTGATCCGCTTCCGGCCCGTCGGGGTGCTGCGGATGGTCGATGCTGGCGAGGCGGACGAGAAGATCGTCGGTGTGCCGGTGGATTCGGTGGACCCCAGCTATGCCGGCATCCGCGATCTGACCGATCTGCCGGTGATGGATCGCCAGCGCATCGAGGCCTTCTTCCGCGTCTACAAGCAATTGCCGGACGTTGGCAAGCAGGTCGAACTGCATGGCTGGGGCGATGCCGCAGAAGCACGTCGGCTGATCGACGACAGCCTGCGGCGGTTCGTGCCGACGGCACGTCCGTGATGGTGATGGGCAAGCCGCTGCCCTGCATTGCCGGTGACGCGCCGCTGATTCCCGCGCCAATGGCAACGTCGGGCGAAGCGTGATCCGCTCCGAGAGGCGATGCGAAGCGTGTGCCAGCACGAGCGGAGCAACCTCCGCTCGGCTGGGCGCGCGGTCGCTCAGGCGGCCTTGGCCTGGCGCGGACCTTCCTGCAGCGCGCGACGGATCATCGTCACCAGCAGGTCGAGCTCTTCGGCGTCGAAGGCGAAGTGCGGGGTGAAGCGCAGCGAGTTGGCGCCGCCGTGGATCACGCCGATCCCGTTCTCGCGCATCCATTCTTCCGTGCTGCCCGCACCGTAGCCCTTGAAGCCATCGGCCAGTTCGCAGGAGAACAGCAGACCGGTGCCCTGGACCTTGGTGATCAAACCGTCCAGTTCGCCCTGCAGCGCTTCGAGCTTGCGCACCGCTTCGGCACCGCGTTCGCGGATGTTGGCGCGCATCTCCGGCGTCAGGCTTGCCAGCACCGCACAAGCCACGTCCAGGGCGCGCGGGTTGGCGGTCATGGTGTTGCCGTACAGGCCACGCTGGTAGATGCCGGCGGCGTGCTCGGTGGCGGCGACGACCGACAGCGGGAACTGGCCGGCGTTGAGCGCCTTGGAGAAGGTCTCCAGGTCCGGCGCGGTGCAGTCCTCGAAGCCCGGATAATCGACGATCGACAGGTAGCCGGTGGCACGCAGGCCCGCCTGGATGGAGTCCATCAGCAGCAGGGCACCGTGGGCGCTGGTCAGCTCGCGGGCCAGGTCGTAGAACGCGCGCGGCACCGCGCGGCCCGGGTCACCTTCCCCCATCACCGGTTCCATGAACATCGCTTCGATGAACCAGCCGTTGGCGTCGGCGTCGGCAAACACCTGGCGCAGTGCGTCCTCGTCGTAGGGGGGAACGGTGATCACCGAGTCCTCGTCGCGGTAGCTGGCAAGGAACTTCTGGTAGGTCGTGCGGGTGGAATCCGAATACAGGGCAGGGCGCTCGGTCCGGCCGTGGAACGCGCCCTTGACCACCAGCCGCTTGATCGCCTTGCCGGCGTGGCGGGCACCTTCGTCGGTCATCGACTTGGCATTGGCATCGACGATCCGCGATGCCAGCGAGACAGACTCGGAGCCGGAGTTCAGGCACATGAAGGACGCATACGGGCAGCCGCCCCGGGTCTGGCCGATTTCCTCGCGCATCGCCCGGTCGAACTTCAATTGGGCGATGTTGGGCGTCATGATGTTGGCCATCACCTGCGGCTTGGCCATGGCGGCAATCACCGCTTCCGGCGTGTGGCCGAGGCCGAGCATGCCGTAGCCACCGGAATCGTGCAGCACCGCGCCCTTGAGGGTGATGATCCACGGCCCACGCGCGGCCAGCGCCACATACGGGTTGACGGTGTCGGCCGAATAGAAGTTCACGAAGCCGGCCTGCAGGCGCTCGGCCTGGGTGTTTTCATCCAGGTCCAGCAAGTCCGCGTCGCTGTCCTTGATCGCCGCGTACTCGCGCGCGGCGGCGTTGGCGGCCTCCGCCAGTTGCGGATGGCTGGCGGCGAAGCGCTCCACCGTCGCGTCATCCAGGCCGTGGGTGCGGATCCGGCCGTGGGCGCGCAATGGCGCGAGGGTGTCGAGGATGGACATGCGGACTCCAATGATTCAGGGACAATCCCTCATTATCGAACATGCATCGTCGTTCGGTAGTCCCCAGTCCGACGAAATACGAGGCTGGATCGTCGATTCGACGATATTTCCCCATTCAGGATGATGGCCATGAAGGTTTCGCCTGCCGATCTGCAACTGCTCAGCCTGTTGCGCGAGAACGCGCGTGCCTCGACGGCGGAGATCGCGCGCCGGCTCGGGGTGTCACGCACGACGGTGCAAAGCCGCATCGAGCGGCTGCAGCGTGACGGGATCATCGCCGGTTTTACCGTGCGCGTCAGCGACGCCGCCGAACACGGCCATATCCGCGCCCATATCCTCGTGACCGTGCTGCCACGCCACGCACCGGCGGTGGTCCAGGCGCTCCATGCCATGCCCGAGATCCGCAGCCTGCATTCGGTCAGTGGCCCGTGGGACCTGGTGGCCATGGGCGTGGCGGAAAACGTCGAGGCCATGGATGCACTGACCGACCGCATCGGCCTGCTGGACGGGGTGGAACGCACCACCACCGCGATCGTGCTGTCGACCAAGTTCGAACGCTGAGAACCGTGAAATCGGGGCGCGGGCGCTGCGGAAGGTGCGGGATTGGTTGAAAATCCCCCGCCATGAAGAAATCCGACTTCCACTTCGACCTGCCGCCGGAGCTCATTGCCCAGCTACCGCTGGCCGAGCGTTCCGCCAGCCGCCTGCTGCTGGTGCCGGCGCATGGACCGTTCGAAGATCGCGGCATGCGCGACTTGCCCGGTCTGTTGCGCGCCGGTGACCTGCTGGTGTTCAACGACACCCGGGTGATCCCCGCGCGCCTGTTCGGGCTGAAGGCCACCGGTGGGCGCGTCGAAATCCTGATCGAACGGTTGCTTCCGGACAACGTGGCGCGTGCACAGATCGGCGCCAGCAAGACGCCGAAGGCCGGCAGCCGCATTGCCCTGGACGCCGGGGGCGAGGCCGAAGTCCTTGGCCGCGACGGCGCGTTTCATGTGCTGCGTTTCCACGTCGGAGGTCCGCTGGATGCGTATCTGGCCAGGGCCGGCCGCTTGCCGCTGCCGCCGTACATCACCCGTGCCGCCGATGCCGGCGACGACGAGCGATACCAGACCGTGTTCGCGCGTACCCCCGGCGCCGTCGCCGCGCCGACCGCCGGCCTGCACTTCGACGAACCCCTGTTGCAGGCGATGCAGAGTGCCGGCGTGCAGTGCGGCCACGTCACCCTGCATGTGGGTGCCGGCACGTTCCAGCCGATGCGCGTGGACGACGTGCGCGAGCATCGGATGCACAGCGAACGCATCGAGGTCGGTGCCGGACTGGTGCAGCAGGTGCAAGACACCCGCGCACGCGGTGGTCGCGTCATTGCGGTGGGTACCACGGTGCTGCGGGCACTGGAAAGTGCATTGCAAGCGGACGACACCGGCACGCCGACGCTGCAGCCGTTCGCCGGCGAGACCAGCATCTTCATCGTCCCCGGGCACCGCATCCACAGCGTGGACGGGCTGCTGACCAACTTCCACCTGCCCGAGAGCACGCTGCTGATGCTGGTGTCGGCATTCGCCGGTCGCCAGCGGATCCTCGATGCCTATGCCCATGCCATCGCCCGGCGCTACCGGTTCTTCAGTTATGGCGACGCCATGCTGTTGTGGCCGCCGGCAAGCGTCCGCGCTTGATGGGATGAACCAGTGCGGGCAGGGGCTGTCATCGGGATTGCAAATGCGTATAATTCGCATTTGACACCACATCGGGCCCTGTGCCCACCGGAGACTCCATGCGCGTCATGCGCCAGCGTCACCTTTTCGCCACCGTGCTTGCCGCAACCGTCCTGCTTGCCTGCAGCCGCACGCCGGACCCGTCCGCCGACGCTGCTCCCGCCGACGCAGCCGTCGCAGCCGGCGAAGTGAACCTGTACACCACCCGCGAGCCGGGACTGATCCAGCCCTTGCTGGATGCATTCACGCGCGACTCCGGCATCAGGGTCAACACCGTGTTCCTCAAGGACGGGCTGCTGGAGCGCCTTGCCGCCGAGGGTGCGCGCTCGCGCGCCGACGTGTTGATGACCGTGGATACCGGCAACCTGCTGGATCTGGTCGATGCCGGCCAGACCCAGTCGGTGCAGTCGGCCACGCTGGAAGCCGCCATTCCCGCCCACCTGCGTGGCGCCGATGGCAAGTGGTTCACCCTGTCGCTGCGCGACCGCGTGCTGTATGCTGATCGTGACCTTGCGATCGATGGCTTCAACTACGAAGACCTGGCCAAGCCGGAATGGAAGGGCCGTGTCTGCATCCGCTCCGGCCAGCATCCCTACAACACCAGCCTGATCGCCGCGATGATCGCCCACGATGGTCTGGAAGCCACGGAATCCTGGCTGCGTGGGGTCAAGGACAACCTCGCACGCAAGCCGGCTGGCGGTGACCGCGATGTCGCCCGCGACATCCTTGCCGGCATCTGCGACGTGGGGATTGCCAACACCTATTACGTGGGACGGATGAAGAACGCCCCGGAAGACAGCGAGCAGCGGCAATGGGGGGACGCCATCCAGGTGGTACGCCCGGTCTTCGCCGGCAACGGCGGTACCCACGTCAACATCAGCGGTGCCGCGATCGCCGCGCACGCACCGAACCGCGACAACGCGCAGACGCTGCTGGAGTACCTGGTGTCCGACGCGGCCCAGGCCCTGTATGCCAACGCCAATTACGAGTACCCGGTCAAGGCCGGGGTGGAGCTGGACCTGGTGATCGCCGCACTGGGCCCGATGAATGTCGATGCGTTGCCGCTGGCCGAGATCCACCGCCACCGCCGCGAGGCCAGCGAGCTGGTGGATCGGGTTGGCTTCGACCAGTAACGCCTTGCCGTTGCGCCGGCGCAGCTTGCGCCGGCCCACGTTGCAGCCCTGGACGCTGGCGTCGATGACGCTGGCGCTGCTGGTATTGCTGCCGCTGCTGGCGCTGGGTTGGACGGCGGTACAAGGCAGCGACGGGTTGTGGGCGCATCTGGGGGCGCACGTGCTGCCACGCGCCAGTCTCAACACGGTGCTGCTGCTGCTGGGCGTCGGCGTGGTCACCTGCGTGATCGGCGTCGGCAGCGCCTGGCTGGTATCGGCCTACGACTTCCCCGGCCGCCACGCACTGGGCTGGATGCTGCTGCTGCCGCTGGCGGTGCCGACCTACATCGTCGCCTTTGCGTACCTCGACCTGCTGCATCCCCTGGGTCCGGTGCAGGGTGGCATCCGCGCGTTGTTGGGGATCGACAGTCCGCGCGACTTCCGCCTGCCCGACATCCGCTCGTTGCCGGGTGCCATCGGCTTGCTGGGGCTGGTGCTGTATCCCTACGTGTACCTCACCACGCGGGCATTGTTCATGACCCAAGCGGCCGGGTTGATGGAGGCCGCACGCACCCTCGGGGCAGGGCGGTGGGAGCTGTTCCGCCGGGTGGTGCTGCCGCTGGCGCGCCCGGCGATTGCCATCGGCCTGGCGCTGGCCTTGCTGGAAACTCTCAACGACATCGGTGCTTCCGAGTTCCTCGGGGTGCAGACCCTGACGGTCGCGATCCACACCACCTGGGTGACGCGCGGCGACTTGTCCGGTGCGGCGCAGATTGCGCTGGCGATGCTGCTGGTGGTGGTGGCGCTGATCCTGCTGGAACGCTTCGGCCGTCGTCGACAGCGCTTCGCTGCCGGACAACGGCCGCGGCCGATGCAGCCGCAACGCCTGCATGGCCTGGCCGGGTGGCTCGCGCTGGCAACCGGTGCGCTGCCGGTGTTGCTCGGATTCGCCGCACCCGCGGCGTTCCTGGCGTGGAAAAGCTGGGAACGCCTGCAGATCGGTGCCGGCATTTCGCCGCAACTGTGGGCCGCAGCGGGCAACACCTTGACCGTGGCCGCACTGGCGACCGTGGCCACCCTCGTTGCCGGACTGGTTCTGGCCTGGGCACTGCGACTGGCCCAGCAGCGCCGCCAGCCGCGCGTGGCGCAGGCCGGGCTGCGCGTGGCCAGCCTGGGCTATGCGCTGCCCGGAACGGTGCTGGCGCTGGGGCTGCTGGCGGCGGTCGGACTGTTCGATGGCTGGCTGGATGGCATCGTCGGTGGTGTGCCGCGTCCGTGGCTGATGGGGACGCTGGCGGTGCTGGTGCTGGCCTGCACGCTGCGCTTCCTCACGATTTCCGCCGGCACCCTGGAGGCCGGGTTCCAGCGTATTGGCAGCTCGCTGGATTCGGCCGCAGCCAGCCTCGGCCATGGGCCGGCGGCGCGGCTGTGGCACGTGCACCTGCCGCTGCTGCGCCCGGCGCTGGCGGCGGCGGCGTTGCTGGTGTTCGTCGACAGCATGAAGGAACTGCCGGCGACGCTGATGTTGCGCCCGCTGAACTTCGAAACCTTGGCCACCTGGCTGTATGCCGAAGCCTCGCGCGGCACCTACGAGGAAGGTGCCGTGGCCGGTCTTCTCATCGTCGTTGCCGGCCTGCTGCCGGTGATCCTGTTGGCACGCACCGGATTGCGTGACGCCAGCCCTGTCAACAACCGCTCCCGAACACCATGACCCCAGCGTCCACCACTCCCATCACCAGCGTGCCGTTGGCGCCGACGGTGCAACCCATGCCCGACCAGGCCACGCCCAGCCTGGCGTTGCAGGACATCCATGTCGCCTATCGCACACCGACCGGCGATTTCCTTGCGGTCGACGGCGTGTCGCTGCACTTGCAGCGCGGGCAGATCGGTTGCCTGCTGGGCGTGTCCGGCTGCGGCAAGACCACGGTGCTGCGTGCGGTCGCCGGCTTCGAGCCCTTGCTGGCCGGCCGCATCCGGATCGAAGGCGAAACCGTCGCCGACACGGCTGGCGGCCGGCCGCCGGAGCGGCGTCGGGTGGGCATGATGTTCCAGGACTACGCGCTGTTTCCGCATCTGGATGTGGCTGCCAACGTCGCCTTCGGCCTGCGCAGCAAGTCGGGCGCGCAACGCCGTGCCAAGGTCGCGGAGATGCTCGCGCTGGTGGGGCTGGAACACGCCGCCGGCAAATTCCCGCACGAACTGTCCGGTGGCCAGCAGCAGCGGGTGGCGCTGGCGCGGGCATTGGCACCGGACCCGGCGGTGTTGTTGCTGGACGAACCGTTCTCCAATCTCGATGTCGACACCCGCCAGCAACTGGCGGTCGAGTTGCGGGGCCTGCTCAAGCGTACCGGCACGACGGTGCTGATGGTCACCCATGACCAGGGCGAAGCGTTCGCCATGGGTGACGTCATCGGCGTCATGGCGCGCGGGCGCATCCTGCAGTGGGGCGACGCCCGCAGCCTGTATGCGCGGCCCGCCAGCGTGGAAGTGGCCGGCTTCATCGGCCGTGGCAGCATCCTTCCGGCGCGTGCATTGGGCCTGGACGAGGACACCCTGGTGCTGCTGCGGCCCGAACAGTTGCGCCTGGCCAGCAATGGCCCGGTCTGCGCGGAACTGCTCGACGTCGGCTTCCGCGGGCCCGGACTGGTCGGCAGCCTGAGCCTTGCCGACGGCGGGCTGCTGGAAATGGACCTGCCGGAAGGCGACTGGCAGGCCGGGCAGTGCGTGCATCTGTCGCTGGACGCGCCTGACACGTTGCCGCGCTTCCCGATCTGACCCAGCACCCGCTACCGCCCATCACGACGGTGGCCGCTCCTACAATGTGCCGCATGTCGCGAATGCAATTTTCCCTGCTTGGCACCGACGGTGCCGCCCGCCGTGGCCGCCTGGTGTTTCCGCGCGGCACCGTCGAAACCCCGGCCTTCATGCCGGTGGGAACCTACGGCACGGTCAAGGGGATGCTGCCGGAGCAGGTGCGTGAGCTGGGTGCCCAGATCATCCTCGGCAACACCTTCCACCTGTACCTGCGCCCGGGCTTGGAGGTGATCGCCGCCCATGGCGGACTGCACCGCTTCACCGGCTGGGATGGCCCGATCCTGACCGATTCCGGCGGCTTCCAGGTGTTCTCGCTGGCGCACCGCCGGAAGATCACCGAGCAAGGCGTCACCTTCGCCGCGCCGACCGATGGCAGCCGGGTCTTCCTGGGGCCGGAGGAGTCGATGCATATCCAGAAGGTGCTGGACAGCGACGTGGTGATGATCTTCGACGAATGCACGCCGTACCCCGCCACCCTGGAAGTGGCGCGCGCGTCGATGGAGCTGAGCCTGCGCTGGGCCGAACGCAGCCGCCGCGCGCACGAGGGCAACGACGCCGCGCTGTTCGGCATCGTCCAGGGGGGCGTGCACCATGACCTGCGCACGCGCAGTGCCGACGGGCTGAAGGCGATCGGTTTCGATGGCTACGCCATCGGCGGCCTGGCCGTGGGCGAGCCCGAGGCCGAGCGCAATGCCATGCTCGAACACACCTGTCCGCAACTGCCCGCCGACGCCCCACGCTACCTCATGGGGGTCGGACGGCCGCAGGACCTGGTGGAAGCGGTGGCGCGCGGAGTGGACCTGTTCGACTGCGTGATGCCGACGCGCAACGCGCGCAATGGCCATTTCTTCACCCGTTCCGGGGTGGTTCGCATCCGCAACGCCAAGTACGAACACGACCTGCGGCCGATCGAGGAAGGCTGCGGCTGCTACACCTGCCGCAGTGGCTACAGCCGCGCCTACCTGCGGCACCTGGAGCGCTGCAACGAAATGCTGGCACCGATCCTCGGCACCCTGCACAACCTGTGGCACTACCAGGACCTGATGGCACGCATCCGCAGCGCGATCGATGAAGGAACCTTTGCCACTTTCCGCGAGTCTTTCCATGCACGGCTGGCAGCCGGGCCGGCGCCCTGAAGCGGCAGCTCATGGCGGCGATAGCGGGCGTGCCGGCAAACCGCTGTGCTCGCGCTTGAATCCGCCGGACCCCGGCCCCATGCCATAATGCCGCGTTAACCATTGCCCTGGATCTTTCCGATGAACCTGCTTGATTTCGTGATCGCCCCGGCCATGGCCCAGGCCGCCCCGGCGGCAGGCCAGCCCAGCATGATGAGCACGTTGCTGTTTCCGATCGTCCTGATCGCGATCATGTATTTCCTGATGATCCGCCCGCAGATCAAGCGCCAGAAGGAACACCGGGCCATGGTCGAGAAGCTGGGCGTCGGTGACGAGGTCATCACCAATGGCGGTATCGCCGGCACCATCCGCCACGTGGGCGAAAGCTTCGTCACCGTGGAGATCGCCGACGGCATCCAGGTCAAGGTGCAGAAGGGCGCGGTCGGCAACGTGTTGCCGCGCGGCACGCTGAAGGCGGCCTGATCCTCATAGCGCGCGTCGTCCGCCGGCGTGCGTTTCCCCGTTCCGTCACCCAATTCCTCGCCGCCGGCCATTGCCGTGCGGTGGTTCAACGGATAGCCCGATGCTCGAGTTTCCGCGCTGGAAGTACGCCGTCATCCTGCTGGTGTTGTTGATCGCCGCGCTGTACGCGCTGCCCAACGCCTTTCCGCAGGACCCTTCCGTCCAGGTCAACGCCAACCGCGGGGCCGCCACTGGCGTCGCGCTGCAACAGCAGATCGCCAACGGACTGCAGGCCGATGGCATCACCCCAAAGGCCGTCGAACTGACCGACGAGGGTGCACTGGTGCGCCTGTCGGACCTCGACGCCCAGAGCAAGGCCGCCGACGGACTGCGTGAAGCACTGGGACCGGACTATGTGGTTGCCTTGAACCTGGCCTCGACGGTACCCGACTGGCTGCGTGCGTTCGGTGGCAAGCCGATGGTGCTGGGGCTGGACCTGCAGGGCGGTGTCCACTTCGAGATGCAGGTCGACCAGCAGGCGGCCATGGACAAACGCCTGGATGCCTACGCCGAGGAAACCCGCACCGTGTTGCGCGAGAACCGGATCGGCTACACCTCGGTCGAGCGCACCGGTGGTGGCACCATCGTTGCCACGTTGCAGCCCACTGCCGATGCCGCCGCCGCCGTGCGCGTGCTGGCCGCCGACCAGCCGGTGCTGCTGCGTGAGCGCCAGGGCAACCGCATCGTCTCGCGAGTGCCGGAAACGGAGTTGAACCGCATCGCGATGGATGCGATCGAACAGAACATCACCACCTTGCGCAACCGCATCGACGAGGTCGGCGTGGCCGAGCCGGTCATCCAGCGCCAGGGCACGGACCGCGTGGTCGTGCAGCTGCCGGGCGTGCAGGACACCGCCGAAGCCAAGCGCATGATCGGCGCCACGGCGACGCTGGAGTACCGCGCCGTGATCGAAAACGTCGACATGGACGCGGTCCAGCGTGGCATCGTGCCGGCCGACGGTCGGCTCTATTACCAGCGCCAAGCCAGCCCGGATGATCCGCGTATCCCGATCGTGCTGAGCCGACGCGTGATCGCCTCCGGCGAACAGATGGTCGCGGCGCAGTCCACCACGGACCAGAACGGACTGCCGGCGGTGTCGGTGACCCTGGATTCGGCCGGCGGCAAGCGCATGTTCGACTTCACCTCGGTCAGCGTCGGCAAGCCGATGGCCGTGGTCTACATCGAACGCATTCCCGAGACCCGCGTGGTCGACGGCGAAGAGGTGCGCACGTTCCGGGTCAACGAAGAAGTCATTTCGGTGGCCAACATCCAGGGCGTGTTTTCGCGCCAGTTCCAGACCACCGGACTGGAGCGGACCGAGGCCGACAGTCTGGCGCGGCTGCTGCGTTCCGGTTCGCTGGCCGCGCCGATGGACTTCGTCGCCGAATCCATCATCGGCCCCAGCCTTGGTGCGGAGAACGTCAAGCGCGGCGTGACCGCGGTGTTGTACGCATTCCTGTTCACGCTGGTGTTCTTCACCATCTACTACCGCATGTTCGGCGTGTTCACCTCGATCGCGCTGCTGTTCAACCTGGTCATCGTTGCGGCCACCATGTCGATCTTCGGTGCCACCATGACCCTGCCGGGCTTTGCGGGTCTGGCGTTGTCGATCGGCCTGTCAGTGGACGCCAACGTGTTGATCAACGAGCGCATCCGCGAGGAATTGCGCAACGGCATGCCGGCCAAGGCCGCCATCGCCGCCGGTTACGACAAGGCATCGACCTCGATCTTCGACGCTAACGTCACCGGCATCCTCGCCGGCGTCGCACTGTACGCCTTCGGGACCGGCCCGCTGCGTGGCTTCGCGGTCACCCTGGTGGTCGGCATCATCGCCTCGATGTTCACAGCTTTGACCGTGACCCGAGGCATGGCCACGCTGTGGTACGGCCGTCGCAAGAAACTGAAGTCCATCGCGATCTGAGGCCCGGAGACGACCATGAACATTTTTCCGCTGAGCTTCCTCCCCGCGAATCCGCGCATCGATTTCATGCGCATGCGCTGGATCAGCATGACGGTTGCGGTGCTGCTGCTGGTCGTGGCGATCGGCGCAATCGCCTTCAAGGGCTTCAACCTGGCGCTGGACTTCACCGGCGGCACCGCGGTGACCCTGCGTTTCGAACAGCCGGTCGACGTGCAGCAGGTGCGCGAGCGCATCGACGCTTCGGGTGTCCGGAATGCCCAGGTGCAGGGCTTCGGCAACGGCACCGACGTGCTGGTGCGTATCCGTGCCGAGGAAGGGGATGAGCAACGCACGGTTGGTGAAGCCAACGAGCAGGTGCAGCAGATCCGCGCGGCGGCCAGTACGGCCGACAACCCCGCGACCTTGCAACGCAGCGAGTCCATCGGCTCGCAGGTATCCGGCGAGTTGACCACCAAGGCGGCGCAGGCGGTGCTGTTCGTGCTGATCGGCTTCCTGATCTACATCAGCCTGCGCTTCGAATGGAAGTTCGCAGTGGTCGCCAGCCTGACCACCTTCTTCGACGTGGCGGTCGTCGCAGGCTTCTTCGCCCTGACCGGGCGCGAGTTCGACCTGGCGGTGCTGGCCGGCCTGCTGGGCGTGATGGGCTTCTCCATCAACGACACCATCGTGATCTTCGACCGCGTGCGCGAGAACTTCCGTGGCATGCGTGCGTCCCCCCGCGAGATCCTGAACGTCTCCATCAACCAGACCCTCTCACGCACGATCATCACGTCGGTGGTGTTCTTCCTGTCGGTGCTGGCGCTGTACATCTATGGCGGCGACTCGCTGGAAGGCTTGGCCTTGACGCAGATGCTGGGTGCCATTTTCGGCACGCTGTCCTCCATCTTCGTCGCCTGCGTGATGCTGACCATGGGGCCGCTCACGGTCACCAAGCAGGACCTGATGCCGAAGGCCCGCGACGAAGCCGAACTGGCCCGCCGCCCGTAACAGCGGCGCGCGCTCGTGGGAGCGAATTCAACTCGCGACCCTTGGTGGGCGAGGGCAGAGGGGTGGTGCATCCGAGGATTCGTAGGAGCGAATTCAACTCACGACCATGGCGGGCGAGGGCAGTGAGGGTGGTGCATCCGAGGATTCGTGGGAGCGAATTCAATTCGCTCCCACGAGGGGCGGCGCATCCGTGGGATATCACCTTGGACGGCGCAAAACGCGAATTGAATTCGCTCCCACGGGCGCGGCGCGTCAATCGAGTGTCGCGTGGTGCGACGCTCGCGAATTGAATTCGCTCCTACAAGGGGGTGGGCATCAATCGAATGTTGCCGCGTAACCGGATGACACAAGCGCCTGCTGCAGCGGTTCGTGCAGTTTCACGTTGCCGGCGACGATCTGCATGCTGCCACGGGCGACATCCAGCTTCGGCAGGGTGCGGGCCTTGTAGTCGCTGACCCGTCCGCCGGCCTCGCGCACCATCAGCATGCCGGCAGCAATGTCCCATGGTTGCACCCCGGCTTCGAAATAACCGTCCAGCCGTCCGCAGGCCACGTAGGCGAGGTCCAGTGCGGCCGAGCCGGTGCGACGGATGTCCTCGGCATGCAGCAACACGCTGCGCACTGCGTCCAGTTGGGCCGCGGTGCGGGCCCGTTCGCGCGGGTGGAAGCCGGTGGCGATGAGCGCGCCGGACAGATCCTTGCGCTCCGCAACGCGGATGCGGCGGTCGTCGAGCACCGCACCGGCACCGCGGGTTGCAGTGAAAAGTTCGTTGCGCAGCGGATCGAAAATCACCCCGTGCAGCGGCTCGCCGGCTTCCAGCAGGGCGATCGATACGCACCAGTGGCCGATGCCGTGCAGGTAGTTGCTGGTGCCGTCCAGTGGATCGATCACCCACGTGTAGCGTCCACGCCCCTGCGCACCACCTTCCTCACCGAGGATGGCGTAGTCCGGATGCGCGCGCTTGAGCTCCTTGACCGCCGCCGTTTCGGCCATGCGGTCGGCCTCGCTGGCGTAATCCATCCGGTCCTTTTCCACCACGTTCAGTGCGTCCAGCTTGTTCATGCTGCGGATCAGCACATTGCCGGCGGCACGGGCGGCCTTGACCATGATGTTGATGGCGGGCGATTGCATGGGGTACTCCGACGGTCGCGATGTGGGGCAGGGGAAAGAGCAGAAGCAGGCGTCGAGGCCAGCCAAGCAGTTTACCATTCACCCATGCCTTTCCATTCCGCGATTTCCCCTTGGCTGCCGCGCCTGCGTGTGGTGCTGGTCGGCACCCAGCATCCCGGCAACATCGGTTCCGCGGCACGTGCACTGAAAACCATGGGCCTGGCCCGGCTGGTGCTGGTGGCGCCCGAGCGCTTTCCGCATGCCGATGCCGACGCGCTGGCGGCCGGTGCCGACGACGTGCTGGCCGCGGCCGAGATCCATGCCACGCTGCCGGAGGCCGTGGCCGACTGCAGTCTGGTGCTGGGGTGCACTGCGCGCGATCGCCGAATCGCCTTGCCGCAGTCGGATCCGCGTCAGGCCGCACGGCAGGTGGCCGCGGCTGCGGCCGCAGGCGGTGAAGTGGCGCTGCTGTTCGGGCGCGAACGCACGGGGCTGGAGAACCACGAACTGCAACTGTGTCACGCCGCCGTGCACATTCCGGCCAATCCGGACTACAGCTCGCTCAATCTGGCTGCCGCGGTCCAGATACTGGCCTATGAAGTCCGCATGGCGGCGCTGGCGGCTGGCGACGGTGCCATGTCCCCCGAACATGGTCTTGCGGCCGCATCGGCGCCCGCCGCCGTGCGCCAGCCCGTTGCCAACCACGCGCAGCTGGAAGGCTTCTTCGGCCAGCTGGCCCAGACGCTGGATGCCATCGACTTTCACAAGGGGCGCAGCCCGGACGCGGCGATGCGCAAGCTGCGGCGGCTGTACCTGCGTGCCGGCCTGGATGAGCGCGAAGTCCGCATCCTACGTGGCGTGCTGGCCGATACCCAGCGCATGGCCATGCTGGCCGCGCAACGGACACCCGGGGACGACGGCACGCCGCGGTCTAGTTGAAGCGTGCCCACAAGCCGCTGACCAGTTCCACCAAGGAACCGGACAACACGCCGAACACCACGATGGTGACGACGCCCAACGCCCAGGCCACGCCCATCAGCAGTCCATCGCGTTCCAGCAGCGCCAGCGCGTAGAGCAGCAGCAAGCCGCCGAAGAGGTAGTTGGTCAGCGGAATCGGCAGCGACAGCAGCAGGCCAAGCAGCAGCAACAGCACGCCGGTGAACGCGGTCGCCGCGGTGCCGTGCAGCAGCGCGGTGGCGCGCGGCTTCACCAGCCGCTCCAGACGCGCAAGCCACGGGTCGATGCGAAGCTGGAAGCGCCGCAATGCATCGCGTTGCGGCCCGTGTCGTGACAACCACTTGGGCAGCCACGGTCGTCGCCTCGCCAGCAGCAGTTGCAGGCCGACCAGCATCACCAGCGGTCCGCTGACCGCACCGCCGATCGGTACCGGTATGAACGCCGGCAGGATCGACAGCAGCAGCAACATGCCGAAGGCGCGCAAGCCCAGGCCGCTCAGCAGGGTGGCGAAGTCCAGTTTTTCCTGCGGATCGCCGACGGTCCGCCGTGCCAGCAGCTCGCGCACCCCGACATCCCGGGCCCGCCGACGCTCAGGACCGGGCATCGGTCAGGTTCCCGGGCCCCAGCCGTTGCAGCAGCAGCTTGTCCACGCGCGGCCCGTCCAGGTCGACCACCTCGATGCGCCAGCCGTCCAGGTCGAAGTGTTCGCCGACACTGGGGATGCGGCCGAAATGGTCGATCACCATGCCGGCGGCGGTGTGGTAGTCGCGATCATCGGCCGTGGGCAGGTTCAGGCCGGTGAGTTCGCCAAGTTCCCCCGCCGGCAGACCGCCATCGACCAGCAGCGAGCCGTCGTCACGGGCGACGACCAGCGCATCGCCAGTGTTCTCGGCTGCCTGGATGCGTCCGATCACGGCGCCCATCAGGTCGTTGACCGTCACCAGGCCACTGATGTCGCCGTACTCGTCCACCACCATCGCCAGCGACTGGGCTTCGGCGCGGAAGATTTCCAGCAGCTTCAGCGCGTGGGTGGATTCGGAGACGAACAGCGGTTCGCGCAGGTCGGTGAACAAGGCGGGCGTGCGCGCGTCCAGTTGCTCCAGCAATGACTTGACCTCCAGCACACCCAGCACTTCGGTGTCGCTGCCTCGATACACCGGGTAACGCGAGTACGGCGTGGCACGCATGTCCTCGAGGTTCTCGGCGACGCTCGCCGATGCATCCAGCCACACGATGCGGGTGCGTGGGGTCATGATGCTCTCGACCGTGCGATCACCCAGGCGCATCACCCGGGTCATCATGTTGCGCTCGTCCTCGTCGATCACTCCCTGCTCGTGGCTTTCGCTCACCAGCAGCTGGATCTCCTCCTCCGTGATGGCGCTGCGCGCGTCATCGCGGATGCCAAGCAGTCGCAGGACCGCTCGGTTGATCGCCCCAAGCGCACGTACCACCGGTCGGGCAACGCGCGAGAGCAGGAACAGGGGAAGGGCGATGACGCTGGCGATGCGCTCTGGCTGGGTCAGTGCCAGGCGTTTGGGGACCAGCTCGCCGAAGATCACCGTGCCGGCGGTGATCAAGCCCACCGCCGTGCCGATCCCGATCGGACGCGCATACGCGGCGGCATTTGGCCACAGCCGTTCCAACCACGCGGCGATCTCCACGCCGATGGCCTCGCCGCCGAACAGGCCGGTCAGCACGCCGATCAGGGTGATGCCGATCTGCACCGTCGACAGCAGGTTGTCGGGATGCTCCGCCAGCGCGAGCGCCTGCTGTGCGCCCTTGCTGGTCTCGGCCATCTGTTTCAGGCGCATCTTGCGCGAGGTGACCAGGGCCATCTCCGACATGGCGAAGAAGCCGTTGAGCACGACAAGGAACAGGACGATCAGCAGTTCCAGCACTGGCCGGGTTCCGCCGAGGGGAAAAGGTTGCACGCCGGCAACCGACTGTCTGGGTCTTCGTCCATGGTTCGCGCATCGGGCAGGCCCGGTCGCCAGATGATAGCCGATGCAGGTGCATGGCCCGTGGTGACACCGGCCTGACGCGGCATCGTGCGCGGCACCACGGGCAGGCCTATGCTGGTGCGATGGCCAGCGAAAGCCCCGAAGACGCCATCCTGCGTGCCGTGCGCGCGATTGCGCATGGGCAGGTGCTGGCATATGGCGAGGTGGCGCGCCGGGCGGGCCTGCCGCGACGGGCGCGCCTTGTGGCGCGGATCCTGGCCACCACCGATGCCGAGGTGCCGTGGCATCGGGTCATCCGCAGCGATGGCTGCATTGCCTTTCCGGCCGATTCGGACGGGTTCCGCGAACAGTGCCGGCGCTTGCAGGCGGAGGGGGTCACCATCGAACGTGGACGGGTGCGACCGCCGCCGCGTCCGCGGAAGTCGCTGGACGAGCAGGTGTGGGGCCCCGGGCCGTTATGATGATGCGTCCGCCGGCCATTGCCGGGCGCCACCTTCGCAGGTACTGATGTTTTCCAGACTTCCGCCGGTCACCAAGGCACTGCTCATCGCCAATGTCGCGGTGTTCCTCGTGCAGATGCTGCTGGGGCGCGGCCCGCTGCTGATGTTCGAGCTGTGGCCACTGGGGATGGACTCCGGTGATCCGTACTCGACAACGCGCTTCATGCCGTGGCAAATGCTGACCTACGGCTTCATGCACGGCGGCTTCGGCCATCTCGCGCTCAACATGCTGGCGCTTTTCATGTTCGGAGCGCCGCTGGAATACACCTGGGGCCAGCGTCGTTTCCTCACGTACTTCCTGGTCTGCGTGGCCGGTGCCGCGCTGTGCCAGCTGGCGGTGGGTTGGTGGGTGATGTCGCAGGGCGGCACCGCCTATCCGACCATTGGCGCGTCCGGCGGGGTTTTCGGTCTCTTGCTGGCTTACGGCATGCTGTTCCCCAACCAGCGGGTGATGCTGCTGATCCCGCCGATCCCGATGAAGGCGCGCACGCTGGTGATCGTCTATGGCGCGATCACCTTGCTGGCCGGGGTGACCGGCATGCAATCCGGGGTGGCGCATTTCGCGCACCTGGGCGGCATGCTGTTCGGCTGGCTGTTGATCCGCTACTGGCGTGGACAACCGCCGTTCGGTGGCAACCGGCGCGGGCCGCGGCTGGTGCGCTGAGCGCCGCGCGGCGCGCCTCACGCCTGGCCGAAGCGGCGCTGAAGCAAGTCCCGGATCCGCGTTTCGATGCTCTCCTGCATCAGCGACAGCGGGAAGCCCAGTTCGGCGCGCAGGTGCAACTGCCCTGGCTCCAGGGCGATGGTGCCGTCCACGCCGCTGGCCGAGAAGTGCATGCCGCCGTCCTGCCACTGCACGTTGACGCCGAAGCGCTCGCGCAGCGAGGCGGCGATGTCGTCCAGCGCCTGCCTGGCTTGGTCCTGCGGCAACGGGTGCGGGTGGATGATGTCGATGGGGGACACTGCACGCTTCCTGAGTGGGGGCGACAGTCTAGCGGCGCCGAACGGCAAGGTCGCGTGTAAGATTCCCGAACGATGAACGATGCGGCATTGCCCTGCGGCTACCACCTTCGCCTGGACTTCGACGGTGGCGAGCCGTTGGCGCTTCCACCGGGCGTGCTCGACATCGGCACCACGCGCGGCAGCAGCCTGGGTCCGGTGGAACCGACGCGGGCGCAGTTGCGCTTCGTGCTCGACCGTCGCGGCCTTTGGCTGGACGTGCGCGAAGCGCGCCTGGGGGTGCATGTCAACGGCCGGCCGGTCAGGCGAATGGCGCTGCTTCGCGGCGGTGATGCGATCTTCCTCAACGGCCGCGAATTGCAGGTTCTCGGGCGCATGCCCGACGACATCGCCGAGTTGCCGCCGCTGGAAAGCGTGGATGGCGACCTGCGCATCGTCCTTCGCGGAACCGGCGGCCAGTTCCACGGCAGGGCGTTCACGCTGGAACAGCCGCGCACCGTCGGCAGCGATGCCGGTGCCGATATCCGCATCGACGATCCCGGCAGCCCCGCGCAACGCGCGCAACTGCACTGCATGACGCGAGGACGGGTGTTGCTGCGGGTGCCGACGGGTGTGGCACCGGTGCTGGTCAATGGCCATCGCGTGCGCGAGGTGCTGCTGCGAACCGGCGACCAGGTCGTGTTCGATGCCCACCACCGCTTCGTGGTGGAGGCCCCGCTGGGTGACTTGACGGTGATGGATCCGGAACTGGTGGCACCGGAAGCACCGCCGCCGGTGGCGCGTTCGGCATCGCTGCGGCGTCTGCCCTGGGTGCTGGTCGCGGCTGCGCTGATCGGCGGCCTTCTCAGCCTGCTGCTGTTCGCCGGCGGCCGCTGACGGGCAAGGGCAGCAGTTTCCGCCCAGTCGGGTCGGTCGATGTACTGATGCTTCAGGCGACCAGCCGCCGCAGCATGCGTGCACCGCCGAGCCACACGCCCAGCACCGTGCCCAGGTTGGTGCAGAAGAACACCAGCAGGATCCGAGAGACGCGGTTGCGGTACCAGCCGCGCACGCTTTGCACGTCCTCGCGCAGCGCCATGAAGTCGGCATGCGTGGGTTTGCGCAGCCAGGTTTCGATCAGGCCACTGACCATGCCCGAAGCCAACGCCGGGTGCAGCGGCGTCAGCGGCGAGGCCACCGCGGCACCGAGGATGCTCAGCGGATGGCCGCCGGCGATCGCGCAACCCAGCGCGCCGAGGCCGGCAGTCAACAATACCCACGCCAGCATCAGGTCGCGGCCGACATCCACCCCGCCGGTCGCGAAGCCCCAGGCAAAGCCACCCAGAACGAACGCCGCCAGGAACAGCGTGAACCAGGGGATGCCGGATTTCGGCTTCAGTGCTTCCAGTTCGGCGATGGTCGCGGCGGGTGCGGTGCCGGCATCGCGCAGGTGCCCCGCGGTGCCGGTGAGGTGCCCGGCGCCGATCACCGCCAGCACGTTGCGGGCGGAGCCGGCCTGCTGCCGCAGGCGTGCCGCCATGTAGCGGTCGCGCTCGGCGATCACGCCTTCGTACAACTGCGGGCTGGCCTTGGCGAACTCGCTGAAGCTGGCTTCCAGCATGTCGCCCTGCTTGAGCTTTTCGATGGCATCGTCTTCTAGCTTTTCGTCGATGAACAACGAGGTGAGGATGCCGGCAAGGATCTTGCTGCGTTGCCAGAAGCCCAGCTTTTCGGAGGTGCGCCGGAACGTCAGCCCGACGTCGCGGTCGATCAGGTGGGCGGGCAACCCGCGCGCCCGGGCGTCATCCACCGCGGCCTTGAGCTCGGCGCCGGGCTGGATGCCGAGTTGTTCGGCCAGCCGGCGCTGGTAGGCGGCCAACCCGAGATTGGCGGCGAACAACGCGGTTTTTCCCTCGCGGATGACCTTCACCAGGTCGACGTTCGCCAGGGCCTGCGGATCGCTCAACGCCCGCAGGCGCTGCTCGTCCAGTTCCACCGCGACCGCATCGAACTGGCCACTGGCGATCGCGGCGCGGACGGCGTCGACCGAGGACTGCGACACATGCGCGGTGCCGAGCAGGGTATAGGTGACGCCGTCGCGTTCCACGATGGCGTGCGGCTGGCTGCGCCAGTCGGTGTCGTGCTGTTGCATGAAGTCTCCGGTCGCGCCGCCCGAGGCCCGCGCCGCGGATGGGGGCGGGCCAAGGGGTGCCAGCCAGTCAGTCGCGATAGCGCAGGGTCAAGTCACCGTACGCGTCGATCCGCCGGTCGCGCAGGAACGGCCAGATCCGGCGCACGTGTTCGCTGCGCTGCATGTCGACTTCGGCCATCAGGACGGTCGCGTCGGTACCGGCCTGGGCGAGCAGTTCGCCCTGCGGCCCGAGCACGTGGGAGTGTCCCCAGAAGTCGATTCCCGACGCACCCGTCGGCGAGGCCTCGTGGCCGACCCGGTTGCAGCTGAGCACCGGCAGGCCGTTTGCAACCGCGTGGCCGCGATGACTGAGGATCCAGGCATCGCGCTGGCGGTCTTTTTCCGCCTGCTCGTCATCCGGATCCCAGCCGATCGCGGTGGGGTAGAGCAGCAGTTCGGCCCCGGCCAGCGCCATCAGACGCGCGGCCTCCGGGTACCACTGGTCCCAGCATACCAGCACGCCGAGCCGGCCCACGGATGTGTCGATCGGCTCGAAGCCCATGTCGCCCGGCGTGAAGTAGAACTTTTCGTAGAAGCCGGGATCGTCGGGGATGTGCATCTTGCGGTACTTGCCGGCGGTCGAGCCGTCGGCGTCGAAGACCACCGCGGTGTTGTGGTACAGCCCGGCCGCCCGCTTTTCGAACAGCGAACTGACCAGCACCACGCCGTGCCGTTTGGCAAGCTTGCCGAGATGTTCGGTTGACGGACCGGGGATGGTCTCGGCCAGATCGAACTCGTCCACGCATTCGTGCTGGCAGAAGTAGGGACCGTTGTGCAGTTCCTGCAGCAGCACCAGCTTGGCACCGCGGCCGGCGGCTTCTTCCACGCGCGCATCGATGACCGCCAGGTTGGCCTGGGCATCGCCATGGTTGCGCTCCTGGATCAGCGCGACAGGCAGGGTTTTGCGGCTCATGTTCACTTGCGATTCCGGGTGAACCCCTATGGTACCGGCAAGCCCTGAACGTGGAGGAACACCATGCGCTTCGCATTGCCGATCGCGGCGTTCGCCGCAGCCGTACTGGTGGTGGCCTGCACGGCAGACCCAGTCGACACGGCGTCGCGCGCGCCTGTCGATGGCGCCGAACCGGTCGCTCCCGTCGCGCCGGCTGCCCGTGTTGCCGAGGCGGCAAGCAGCCAATACACCAGCATCGCACCCGGTGACTGCACCCTGCAGAGCCGGGATGCGGAAAGTGGTGCGGTGGTGCATCGTTGCGCGGGCGTGCCGGGCTATGCGTTGCTGGTCCATGATTCCGACGCGAGGATGTCGTTGGACCTGATCGTCGCCGACGGCGAACCCCAACCGCTGGAGTTCTGGCACGTGGCCGGCATGGGCTTCAGTTCACTCGGCTCGCAGGTGGAGTGGCGCCATGCGCCGGGTAGGGACGTGCCCAAGGCAATGGTGGTGCGATTCGACGAGTACGAGCAGCCCGAGCGGCCGACCTCGTGGCTGCTGGTGGCTAACGTCCGAAGCAGCGCCAGTTGCGTGGTCGCCAAGGTGCCCCCGGGCCCGGCACAGAACGCGCAGGCACGGGCACTGGCCGATGTCGTGGATGAACGCCCCTGCCTGCCGCCGCCCGGCCAGTGACACTGTGCCGTGCAATCGGCTTCGGAGGCATGCCCTTGGCAGCCGACCATGGCCTCCGCGACACGTGGAGCGCCGGCCGTTCGCGCTCCTTGCCTTGCTTGGAGGGAGCTCAGCGGACGCGCTTGCGGGTTGCCGGGCGTTCTGTCGCGGTTTTCGCGGCGACCTTGGTGGCCGCGGTGGCCGTCGCCTGGGTGGCGCGGCTGCGATAGGGCGAATCGTGCGGACGCATGGGCGTGTTGCCAAGGATGTCGATGCGACCGCCACGCTTCTTGAAGGCGGCGATGTCGGCAGCGATGGTTTCGCTGCTGAGGCTGGTGGCCGGAGCTCGACTGCGTCGGCTGGACAACGTGGCGGTGGTGGTATTCGAGGACGTCTGACTGGATTTGCCGGACATGGTGCTCCTTGGGCAGGAATTCCGTGGTCCGCTGCAAGGCGTTGCGCCTATCCGGGGCAAGCACACCTCTGCGGCGGTTCTTGCCCGCGGCCGCGATGCAGGCGCGGGCAATGGCCACGGATCGGGGGGAAGTCCCTAGTCTACGAAACATTCGCAAAGATGTCCAGAAAACGCTACGAACGTCGGCAAACGCGATGTCAAGTCAGTGGTTCTCGACAACCCCTTCCGGCAGCTGCATGGTCAGGCAGTGCAAGCTCCCGTTCTGCCAGATGATGGGACGACAGTCGATCTGCACCACCTCGCGGCCGGGAAATGCTGCCTTCAGCACGGCGGCTGCCTCGGCATCGGCGGCATCGCCATAGGCAGGCATCAGCACCGCACCATTGAGGATCAGGAAATTGGCGTAACTGGCGGCCAGGCGGCGGTCGCCGTCACGCAACGGGCGCGCCCATGGCAACGGAAACAACCGGTAGGGCTGGCCGTCGGTTGTGCGCAGGGCGGCCAACTCGGTCGCCATCGCCTGCAGTGGCACATGGTGGCTGTCGCCAGGGTCGTCGCAGGCCTGGAAGACGATGGCGTCCGGCGCTGCGAAGCGGGCGAGGGTGTCGATGTGGGCGTCGGTGTCGTCGCCTTCCAGTTGGCCGTTTTCGAGCCACAGCACCCGCTGCTGGCGGAGCGTTTCAGCGAGCTGGGCGGTCAGCTGTTCGCGGCTGGCCTGCGGATGGCGTTCGTTCAGGCACGTCCACGTGGTCAGCAGGGTGCCCTGGCCGTCGGTTTCGATGGCGCCGCCTTCCAGGGCGAAGTCGACGCTTTGCAGCGTCGCATCCCCGAAGAGTCCTTGCCGGTGCAGTTCGGCGGCGAGGGCGTCATCGGCGCTAGCCTGGAATTTGCCTCCCCAGCCGGTGAAGCGGAAGTCCAGCAACAGCGTGCTGCCGTCCGCGCCGCGCAGGGTGATCGGCCCGGTGTCGCGCAGCCAGGTGTCGTCGTAAGGGGCGGTGACGAAGCGGACCCGGGCCATGTCCACGCGGTTGCTGCGCAGCCGGGCATCGGCATATGCCTCGACGTCATCATCGGCGACCACGATGATCGCCGGCTGGAAGCGGGTGATGGCGTCCACCAGTCGTATGTAGGCATCTTCGACCTCGCCGAGGCGCTCGGCCCAGTCGGTGTCCTGGTGTGGCCAGGCGATCAGGATCGCCGACTGGGGCTCCCATTCGGCGGGAAAGCGCATTGCGGTCTGGCTCATTGTGGCTCAGCGGATGGGTGGGCGTGGGCCGGCTTCGGTGGCCGATGCCTGGATGGCGACCACGTCGATCACGCGGTCGCGCTCGAAATAGACGATGAAATCCGGATAACGCCAGCGGTTGATGGTCGGCCATTGGCGTTTCTGCCCGCCACGCGCATCCAGGCGTTCCAGCGGTGCGCCGAACCGCGCCGTCACCTGGGCCATGCTCGCGCCCCGAACGGGTGTGGCCGCCGCCGGTGCGTTGACTCGTTCGATCAGCAGGGTGTCGCCGGAATCGGGCGTGGACCGGGCCAGCGCGGAGCCGGTGGCAAGCGACGACAGCAGCAGCAGGGCGGGCAGGGTGATCAGGTGGCGCATGGGCAACATGGCGGGTCTCGTGATCGGATGACCCGCCGATTCTATGCCCTGTTCAGCGACCGAGGGCGCCACGCACGCGGCTGCGGCGGTCGGATGCGGGCGACGCGCAACGAAAACGGGCCGCATGGTGCGGCCCGTCTCGTGGTTCGGCGTTGCAAGCGGCCTGCGGTTGCAGGCAGCGTGGCATCAGCGCTGACGCGCCTTGAAACGCGGGTTGGACTTGCAGATCACGAAGACCTTGCCACGGCGGCGAACGACCTTGCAGTCGCGGTGACGGGTCTTCGCCGACTTCAGGGAGGACAGGACCTTCATGGGAACCTCGGCAAATGGGTTTGAAACGGCTAGCCAGCTATTGTCGCAGATTGTTTTGGCCGGATCAAATGCCGGTTTGACGGGCCTCCGTGGCGGTACGCCGGCAGTGCATAATCCCCGCCCATGACGCAAGCACCTGTCCTGCCCGTTCCGGTCATCACCATCGACGGTCCTTCCGGCTCCGGCAAGGGCACCATCAGCCGTCTGGTCGCCCGGCGGCTGGGCTGGCACTATCTGGATTCCGGTGCGATCTACCGCGCGGTGGGGCTGGCGGCGGCGTGGGAAGGCGTGGACCTTGCCGATGAGGCTGCCGTCGCAGCATGCGCCGCGCGGACCCGCATCCGCTTCGACACCGGCGGCGATGGCGAGGAGCCCAAGGTGCTGGTCAACGACAAGGATGCCACTCACCAGTTGCGCATGGAAACCGCCGGTGCCGCCGCTTCCGCGATTGCCGCGTTGCCGGCGGTACGCGCGGCGCTGCTGCAGTTGCAGCGCGATTTCCGCAGCGCGCCGGGTCTGGTCGCCGATGGGCGCGACATGGGGACGGTGGTGTTCCCGGAAGCCACGGTGAAGGTGTTCCTCACCGCCAGTGCCGAGGAGCGTGCCCGCAGGCGCCATAAACAGTTGAAGGACAAAGGGGTTTCGGTTACATTGGCCGGTCTGCTGGGCGAGATCGTCGCCCGCGACGAGCGCGACGCCAGCCGCGCGGTGGCGCCTTTGCGTCCGGCCGATGACGCCGTGAGCATCGACAGCACCGCGCAGCCGATCCTCGCGGTCGTGGAGCAGGTCCTGGCGTTGTTGCCGGAAGACCTGCGCGCGCGTGCGCAGGCCGCGTCCGGCAGAAACAACTGACCTCCGCCTCGCGCGGAGGTTCCCTGCCATCGTCAACCACCAGCCTCACGGCCACCAGGCAATCCCGCCAGGCCGCCAACGGGTGGACCGCGCGCCACGAGACACAAGACCGGCGGCGCACGGTCCGGACATCAACCGAGCAACCTCAACAATGCAAACCGAATCTTTTGCCGAACTG
>JAUNRQ010000085.1 GCA_030535605.1 Pseudoxanthomonas suwonensis | reverse complement strand
GGCGTGGTCTACACCACCTTCCACTTCCCCGGTTCCGGGGCCAATGTCATCACCACCGAGAACTCCGACTGGGCCACCAACTGCCCCGAGTACAAGGTCACGGCGGTACAGGCCACCCGGGTGGACCAGCCCTCCGACTGGCAGCGTCGCTTCGACGAAGCGCATGTCCGGCAGCGGGCACTGCTTCCCGCCCACACGCGGCGGCCGGTCGAGGAAACACTGCCATGAAGCCGCAGCGGCTAATGCAGATGCTGGAGGACATCGTCGCCAACCAGGCGGCGCTGCCGCGCGACGAAGCGCTGGAAACGGTGGTTGTGCACCTGCAACGCTTCTGGGCACCGCCGATGCGCACGCGCATCCTGGCGTGGCACCTCGCCGACGGCACCGGGCTGTCAACGCTCGCGGACGCCGCACTCACGCAGCTGCGCGCGCGCGAGCAGGCTGGTGAGCCGGCGCCCCCGACCCGACGCGGGGCCAGCGACGCCGGTTGACATCCCGGCGCGTTGCCGGGACCGCGCGTGCCCGGGCGGCTCCATCCACCGTGACGATGCGGACCGCGGAAGCCGACGGGCTTCAGCGCTTCTCGTCGATCCACTTCACGAAGGCATCGACGAAGCCGCCGAGGAACTTGGCGGTGCCCTCGTTGGAGACATTGCCGTCCATGTCCAGCAGCTCGTCGTCGGCCTTCAGGTAAACCTCCGGTTGCGGCATCAACACGGTGTCCAGATACAGCATCACGTTGTCCAGATGCGCCTGCGCCATGGACGTGCCGGTGGCACCGATGGACACGCCGATCACCGCCGCCGGCTTGCCGGCGAACGAGTTGGTGCCCCAGGGGCGCGAGGCGATGTCGATGGCATTCTTGATGACGCCGGAGAAGGAGCGGTTGTATTCGGGCGTGATCAGCAACACCGCGTCGGCGGCCTCGATGTCCTTCTTGAACTGCGCGCACACCGCCGGGTAATCGCCATCGAAGTCCTGATCGTAAAGCGGCAGGTTGTCCAGCCGCAGCACGTCGAAGGCCAAGCGGTCGCCGGCCATCTTTTCCAGCGCGCGCGCCAGCCGCTTGTTGAACGATTCCTTGCGCAGGCTGCCGACAAGGACGGCGACTTTCGGGGCATTGCTCATGACGACTCCAGGAGATCGGGAAACCGTCATCCTGCAACCGGTGCCGGCAAGCCGGTGTCAACGCCCTCGTGGCAACGGGGCCGAGGCTGCCGGGTTGCCGCGCGGAGCGCGGCATGGACAACGGCGGAACAAGCCGCGCTGCACGACAACGGCGGTGCCGGCCTCAAGCCAGCCTGGCAGCCGCTGCGATGATGTCCTCGTCCTTCGGGATCACCAGGAATGCGGCCCCGGCGAGCGGCGTGTAGGTGTCGGCACCGACCACGCGCTGCAAAGGCTTGCCACCCTGCCCGGCTTCGGTAATGGCGGTGATCACCCCCTCGCCGATGCCGGCGCTGTGGCGGCCTTCGTCCACCACCAGGATGCGGTCGCATTCACCGGCGTGACGGGCGATGGCGGCAGCGTTGAGCGGCACCAGCCAGCGCAGGTCGACCACCCGCACGTTCCAGCCATGGGTCCGTTCGATCTGCCGCGCCGCCCGCAGGCTCATCGGCACGCCGTTGCCGAAGGTGAAGATCACGCAATCCGTCGCGTCCGGCGCGTAGACCCGCTCTTCCCCCAGCACCAGCGCCTGGTCGGGCGCGGGGTACTCGGTCAGCCACTGGCCGTCACCCGGCTCGTGCAGGTCCTTGGTCATGTACAGGGCGATCGGCTCGAGGAACGCGCTCACCCGCCCATCCACCTTGGCCAGCGCCGCCAGCGTGCGCAGCATCATCGCTGCGTCATCGCCGCGGCTGGGGCAGCCCACCACGAGGCCGGGAATGTCGCGCAGCGCGGTCACCGAGTTGTCGTTGTGGAAATGCCCGCCGAAGCCGCGCTGGTAGCCGAGGCCGGCGATGCGTACCAGCATCGGGTTGGCGTACTGGTTGTTGCTGAAGAATTGCAGCGACGCCGCCTCGCCG
>JAUNRQ010000058.1 GCA_030535605.1 Pseudoxanthomonas suwonensis | reverse complement strand
CCATTTTCGAGGCCAACAAGCCGATGCTGACCGACCCGGACAAGATCTATCCGGGCCAGGTGCTGCGCATTCCCGCGGACGCCTGAGTTCGTCGGTTTTCGTGTGATGCGGACCGCCCGCTTGCCGGGCGGTCTTTCATTTGCGGCAACGCCGCTGCTCAGCGTTTGAGCAGCACCAGCACCGCACCGGTTCCGCCCTGGGCAACAGGCGCGGAATGGAAGGCCAGGACCTCGTTGCGCTGACGCAACACCCGGTCCACCAGGTTCTTGAGGATCGGCACCCCGGTGGGCGAATTCAGGCCCTTGCCGTGCACCACCCGCACGCAGCCGTGTCCCTGTTCGCGCGCATGGCGCAGGAATTGCCGCAGCAATGCTTCGGCTCCGCCCGCGTCCAGACCGTGCAGGTCCAGTTCGTCCTGCGCGGCATAGCGTCCGCGGCGCAGGTCGGCCAGCAACTTCGGGGCGACATGCTCGCGGCGATAGCCGAGGGCGTCGCCGGCGGCGAGCCGGTCGACGTCCATGGCCTGCCGGAATTCGTTGCGTGCTTCGGCCTCGTCGCGAGCCGCCATGCGTGCGGCAGGTCGGGGCCGCGGTGCCGCCGGCGGGGCAGGGGGCGTGGGCAGTTCGCGGACCGGTCCGATGGCCTGGCGGAACAGGGCCGCATCATCGAGGCTGTCCGCGTGCCGATCGTCCTCGTGCCGGGCGTCCGCGTGCTTTTCCAAAGGTGGCGTGCGCTTGCGCATGCGCACAGGCTAACCCAGCGCGATGCCGGCACCGCGTCGGCATTGGCGCTTGCGCGACGCGCAAGCGATGGACAGGCACGGGACGCACCGGGCGGGGTTGCTGCTTCCGTTATCATGGGCGTCGTTTTTCACGGACATCCTGCTGCTTCGCATGCGCGTTCTGGTCAGCAACGACGATGGCGTCGACGCCCCCGGCATCCGTATCCTCGCCGACGGCCTGCGCGCCGCCGGCCACGAGGTGCTGGTGGTCGCGCCGGATCGCGACCGTTCCGGGGTCAGCAATTCCCTGACCCTGGACATGCCGATCCGGGTCATCCGCATCGACGAGCAGACGTGGAAGGTCTACGGCACGCCTACCGACAGCGTCCACGTCGCCATCACCGGGATGCTGGAGCTGGAGCCGGACATCGTGGTTTCGGGCATCAACAACACCGCCAACCTCGGTGACGACGTGATCTATTCGGGCACCGTCGCGGCCGCGATGGAGGGCCGATTCCTCGGCCTGCCGGCGATCGCCATCTCGCTGCACACCGCCAACCACGACGGTCGCCACTATGAAACCGCCGCCCGCGCCGCGGTTGAGCTGGTGGCCCGCCTGACGACCGACCCGCTGCCCGCCGACACCATCCTCAACGTCAACGTGCCGGACCGGCCGTGGGACCAGGTGCGGGGCTTCGAGGTGACCAGGCTGGGCAATCGTCATCGTGCCGAACCCTGCATCCAGCAGGAAGACCCGCGCGGCCGCAGCTGGTGGTGGATCGGCCCGGCCGGCCCCGAGCAGGATGCCGGCCCCGGCACCGATTTCCATGCCGTGCGCAGTGGCGCGATCTCGATCAGTCCGATCCACGTCGACCTGACCCGTTACCAGGCGCTCGAGCACGTCTCGCGCTGGGTCGATGGCCTGGCCGGTGCCTTGAAGGTGTCGGCATGACGCCGCGGGTGCGGCTGCAGCCGGAGGATGTCGGCGTCGGCATGACCGGCCAGCGCGTGCGAGACCGGTTGATCGAGCGCCTGCGCGAGAACGGCATCCGTGACGAGCGCGTGCTCGCCGCGATCCGTGCGGTGCCGCGGCATCTGTTCGTCGACGAGGCGTTGGCTGCGCGGGCGTACGAAGACAACGCCTTGCCGATCGGCCACGGCCAGACCATCTCCCAGCCGTGGGTGGTCGCGCGCATGACCGAGGCGGTGCTCGCCGGGTTGCCGGCAATCATCGACCCGGCACAGCCGCCCAAGGTGCTGGAGATCGGTACCGGTTCCGGTTACCAGGCGGCGATCCTCGCCGCGCTGGGCGTGCACGTCCATACGGTGGAACGGATCGGCGACCTGCTGCGCACCGCGCGCAAACGGTTCCGCTCGCTTGGCCTGAACGTGCGCAGCAAGCACGACGATGGCCGCATCGGCTGGCCGGAACACGCACCGTTCGACGGCATCCTGGTCACCGCCGGCGCCGCCGCGCTGGTGGATGCACTTGCCGTGCAACTGGCGGTTGGCGGCACACTGGTGGCGCCGGTGGGTGGCCCCAGCCAACAGGCACTGATGTGCGTGCATCGCCAGGAAGACGGCAGCTTCACCTCCGAGGAACTGGGCGCCGTGGTGTTCGTGCCGTTGCTTTCGGGAGTCATGGATTGAGCGAGCTACCACCCTTTTCCGCCGGCCACGGGCACCGCGACCCGTCCGGGGCGTCGTTGGGCGAGCAGATCGAGACGATCATCGAGCGCCTGCCGCAGGACCACCTGAGCCTGGGCGCGCTGCTGGACGCGCTGGGCGACGAGGGCCTGCTGCTGCTGACCGTCCTGATGACCATCGTGTTCCTGATCCCGGTGTCGGTACCTGGGGTCAGCACCGTGTTCGGCGCGGCGATCCTGATGATCGGCATCAGCCGCCTTGTGGGAAAACCGCTGTGGCTGCCAGCGCGGATCAAGCAGCGCGCGCTGCCGGCGGCCAAGCTGCGTCCGGCGTTGCGTGGTGGTCTGAAATGGGTCGGTCGCATGGAGAAGATCAGCCGCCCGCACCGGTTGGCCATGCTGGTCAACGGGCGCGCGCAGGAAATCTTCAACGCGCTGGCGTTCATCCTTGCCGCGTTGCTGCTGATGGCGCCGTTCGGCTTCATCCCCTTCAGCAACACCATTCCCGGCATTGCCCTGCTGTTGTACGCGATCGGCTTCATCCAGCGCGATGGCGGCGCGGTATTGCTGGGGCACCTGGCCAACGTCGCGACGATGGTGTACTTCGGCATCCTGATCGGCGGCGGCGGGGTGCTGGCCCACGGCTTGTGGCAACGGTTCGCCGGTTGATGTCCGACGTCGGATGCAACGCGCGATTCACGACGGCCTCATCCGCGCGTCGGACGTGGCTGTTAACGTGCGGCGAAACATTGAGCGCCGGTCCCGAGGAGTCTGATTCGATGAGCAATGGCAGGTGGCGGATCGTGGTGGCAGTGGCGCTGGCGTTGGCGCTGACCGCCTGCGCCAGTTCGCGGGTGGTGTCCCGCGCAGGTGATGCGCGTGCGACCGGGCAGGCACCGGTGCGGGTCTCGCAGCCCAAGCACGGTGCGACCTACGTGGTCCAGCGCGGCGACACCATCTACCGCATTGCCACCGGCAATGGCATCACGCCGCTGGATCTGGCGCTGTGGAACGGCATCCGCGCCCCGTACACCATCTATCCGGGGCAGCGCCTGAACCTGTATCCGGGTGGCCCGTCCCGCCCGAGCGCCAGCACCACCCGGCCGGCAAGCCGCCCGGGCTCCAGCCCGAGGCCTGCCCCCGCACGACCATCCACGCCCGCGAGCGCCCCGGTGCGTGCACCGTTCAGCTGGCGCTGGCCCGCGGACGGTGGCGTGATCGAGCGCTTCGTCAACGGCGATCCGACCCGGCAGGGCATCGGCATCGGCGGCAACGCCGGTGCCCCGGTGCGCGCCGCCGCCGACGGCACCGTCGTGTATTCGGGTTCGGGACTGGTGGGCTATGGCGAACTGATCATCGTCAAGCACGACGACAACTGGCTCAGCGCCTATGGCCACAACCGCGCCCGTCTGGTGAACGAGGGGGCGCTGGTCAAGGCTGGGCAGCAGATCGGCGAACTCGGTCGCAGCGGGACCTCGCGCGACAAGCTGCATTTCGAGATCCGCTACAACGGCCGTCCGGTCGATCCCTCGCTGTACCTGCCGCCGCGCTGAGCTCGGTGCCGCTGCGGATTTGCCTTGCGACAAGGCCCCGGCCTGTCCTATAATCAGCCGCTTGCAGTCGGCCCGTGGCCGGCTGCGCCAGCTACGAACCGCGGCCTCCGGGCGCGGCATCGGAAGGCTCGGGCCGGTCGCGATGCGCTGCAGCATCCGACCCACATCCAGCGGTTTTGGAAAGGGCCCGATGGGCCCTTCATCGTTTCCGGGCGCCTGCGGGTGCCCGTTGCATTGGTCAACTGGTTGCGCGGATGTCGGACAAATCCACCGAAATCGTCGAGTTGCTTGCGCCCACCGTCCAGTCCATGGGGCTGGAATTGCTGGGCATCGAATACCTTCCCGCACCGGGTGGTGCGCTGCTGCGCCTGTACATCGACGTGCCGCAGGACGCCGACCCCGAGCGCCAGGTCGGCATCGAGGACTGCGAGGCGGTCAGCCATGAAGTTTCCGCGCAGCTGGACGTTGCCGATCCGATCAGCAGCCACTACACCCTCGAGGTGTCCTCGCCGGGCGTCGATCGCCCGTTGTTCACCGCCGCGCAGTTCGCCCGCTTCACCGGCCAGTCGGCCAAGGTGGTGTTGAAGCTGCCGCAGGACGGCCGTCGGCGGCTGACCGGGCGGATCGACGCGGTCGAGGACGGCAGCATCACGTTCGACATCGACGGCAACCCGTTCGTGGCCGCCGTCGACAACATCGAAAAGGCCCGCCTGGTCCCGGACTGGGAAGCGCTGGGCCTGGTCAAGCACAAGCCCGGCAAAGGGCCCGCCAGGGGCAAGGCCGGCAGGAACAACAACCAAACCACCAACGAGCAGCCCGCCAATGGCGCGGCGGATGCGGAGTAACCAATGATGAGCAAAGAACTGCTGATGGTCGTGGACGCGGTCGCCAACGAGAAGGGCGTCCCCGAATCGGTCATCCTCGAGGCGATCGAGGCCGCGCTGGCCACCGCGGCCAAGAAGCGCTACCTGGACCAGGACGTGCTGACGCGCGTCGCGGTCGACCCCAAGGACGGCAGCTACGAGACCTTCCGCCGCTGGGAAGTGGTCGCCGATGACGTGGTGATGGAGTCGCCCGACCGCCAGATCCGCCTGATGGACGCGGTCGACGAGGCCGAGGGCGTGGAAGTCGGTGATTTCATCGAGGAACAGATCGACAACGCCGAGTTCGGCCGCATCGCCGCCCAGGCCGCCAAGCAGGTGATCGTCCAGCGCGTGCGCGAGGCCGAACGCCAGCAGGTGGTGGACGCCTGGAAGGATCGCGTCGGCGAACTGATCACCGGCGTGGTCAAGCGCGTGGAACGTGGCAACGTCTACATCGACCTCGGCGGCAACGCCGAAGGCTTCATCGCCAAGGACAAGGGCATCCCGCGTGACGTGTTGCGCACCGGCGACCGCGTGCGCGGCTATCTGTACGACGTGCGCAGCGAGCCGCGCGGCCCGCAGTTGTTCGTCAGTCGTGCCGCTCCCGAGTTCATGATGGAACTGTTCAAGCTGGAAGTGCCGGAAGTCGGCCAGGGGCTGGTCTCGATCATGGCCTGCGCCCGCGATCCCGGCGACCGCGCCAAGATCGCGGTACTGGCCCACGACAACCGCACCGACCCGATCGGCGCCTGCATCGGCATGCGCGGCTCGCGCGTGCAGGCCGTGACCAACGAGCTCAATGGCGAACGCGTGGACATCGTGCTGTGGAGCGACAACCCCGCACAGTTCGTGATCAGCGCGATGGCCCCTGCCGAAGTGCAGTCGATCGTGGTCGACGAGGAAAAGCACTCGATGGACCTGGCAGTGGCCGAGGAACTGCTGGCCAAGGCGATCGGCAAGGGCGGCCAGAACGTGCGCCTGGCCAGCCGCCTGACAGGTTGGCAGCTCAACGTGATGACCGCCGACCAGGTGCAGGCAAAGAGCGAAGCCGAGCAGCAGAAGGCGCGCGAATTGTTCATGGAGAAGCTGGAAGTCGACGACGAGATCGCCGGCATCCTCGTTGCCGAAGGCTTCAACACGGTCGAGGAAGTCGCCTACGTGCCGGTTGGTGAACTGCTGGCGGTGGACGGCTTCGACGAAGACATCGTCGAGGAACTGCGCGCCCGCGCCCGCGACGCGCTGCTCAACGAGGCGCTGGCCGCCGAAGAGGAGCTCGACGAGAACGCGCCGACCGAAGACCTGCTCCATCTGGAGGGCATGGACGAGGTCACCGCCTATGCGCTGGCCGGCAACGGGGTGCGCAGCGCCGAGGACCTGTCCGACCTGGGGGCCGACGAAGTCGCCGAATTCGGCATCGAAGGCCTTGACGAGGCGCGCGCCGCCGCCCTGATCCTCGCCGCCCGCGCGGAAGAGATCGCGCGGCTGGAGGGCGAGGGCTGAGGCCCGGCCCACGCGCACCGCTTACAATTGAATGTTCAGCCGCGTGCCCCGGCCCGCGGCCCTGGAAAACGGAAACCGAATGTCGCAGCAAACCACCATCCGCAAGCTCGCCGCACTGGTCAACACGCCGGTGGACAAGCTGTTGGAGCAATTGTCCGAAGCGGGCATGAAGTTCGACGGTCCCGACCAGGTCGTGACCAGCACCGAGAAGGTCAAGCTGCTGGGCTTCCTGCGCCGTACCCACGGCAAGGGCGAGACCGGCGCGGAAGATGTCGCCGCGCCGCGCAAGATCACCCTGAGCCGCAGCCGCAAGCAGGAGATCACCGTCGGTGGCGGCAAGAACCGCAGCACCGTCGACGTGGTGGTGCGCAAGAAGGTCACCCTGGTCAAGCCGACCGAGGCCGCGACCCGCGACGCGACCGCCGCGGCCAGGGCCGGTGGCGACGACGAGCGTGCCGAGATCCTGCGCAAGCTGGAGGAGTCGCGCCAGCGCAACCTCGAAGAACAGCAGCGTCTGGCCGAGGAAGACCGCAAGCGCGCCGAGGAACTGGCCGAGCAGAAGCGTCGCGCCGAGGAAGAAGCCGCACGCCTGCGTGCCGAGGCCGAAGCAGCCGCCAGCAGCACGGCCGGTGATGATGCGGCGCCGCGGGCCAAGACCCACGGCCACGGCCATCCCAAGAACCCGCCGGCCGCCCCGCGTGCGGACGACCGCAGCAGCCATGCCAACAAGGGCAAGCCGCAGCGTGGCTCGCATGCGATGGTCAGCGGCGTGGAGGACGACGAGAACACCGCCCGTTTCGCCGGCCAGCTGCATCTCAGTGCCTCCGACCGCGCCCGCCGTTCCACCGCCCGCGGCAAGCCGCGCGGCCCGGCCGCACGCCGTTCTTCCGAGCAGTCGCGCACCGGCACCGGCTTCACCCGGCCGACCGCGCCGATCGTGCGTGAAGTGGCCATCGGCGAAGCCATCACCGTGGCCGATCTCGCCCAGAAGCTGGCCCTGAAGGGCGGCGACGTGGTCAAGGCGCTGTTCAAGATGGGCGTGATGGCCACCATCACCCAGTCGATCGACCATGACACCGCGGTGCTGGTCACCGAGGAACTCGGCCACAAGGCCGTGCGTGCCGCCGAGGACAGCGCCGAGGACGCGCTGCTGGAGCACATGGCCGACAGGGACGCCGGCGCTGCGCAGCAGCGCCCGCCGGTGGTGACCATCATGGGCCATGTCGACCACGGCAAGACCTCGCTGCTGGATCACATCCGACGCACGCGGATTGCCACCGGCGAGGCGGGCGGCATCACCCAGCACATCGGTGCCTACCACGTGGAAACCGACAAGGGTGTCATCAGCTTCCTCGACACCCCGGGCCACTCCGCGTTCGCATCGATGCGCGCGCGCGGCGCCAAGCTCACCGACATCGTGGTGCTGGTGGTTGCGGCCGATGATGGCGTCAAGCCGCAGACCATCGAAGCCATCCAGCACGCCCGCGCCGCGGAAGTGCCGCTGATCGTGGCGATCAACAAGATCGACAAGTCCGACGCGCAGCCGGGCCGGGTCAAGAACGAACTGCTGGAGCAGGAAGTCGTGGCCGAGGACTTCGGCGGCGACACGCAGATGGTCGAGTTGTCGGCGAAGACCGGCGACGGCATCGATGACCTGCTCGACGCGATCTCGCTGCAGGCCGAAGTGCTGGAGCTCAAGGCCGTCGCCGATGGCCGTGCCACCGGCGTGGTGATCGAATCCTCGCTGGACAAGGGACGTGGCCCGGTGGCCACGGTGCTGGTGCAGCAGGGCAAGCTGGCGCGCGGCGACTACCTGGTGTGCGGCGTGCAGTACGGCCGCGTGCGTGCGCTGTTCGATGAAGCCGGCAACCAGGTGCCGAGCGCCGGTCCGTCGATCCCCGTGCAGCTGCTCGGCCTGTCCGGCGTGCCGGACGCCGGCGACGATTTCGTGGTGGTCGCCGACGAGCGTCTGGCCAAGGAAGTGGCGCAGCAGCGCGATGCCAAGCGTCGCGAACAGCGTCTGGTCGCCGCGGCGGGCAACCGCATGGAAGACATCATGGCGCAGATGGGCCAAGGCGAAGCCCAGCAGGTGCTCAACCTGGTCATCAAGGCCGACGTGCAGGGTTCGGTGGAGGCCTTGAAGCAGGCCTTGACCGCGCTGTCGAACGAACAGATCCGCATCAACGTGATCGTGTCCGGAGTCGGCGGCATCACCGAGTCCGACGCCCATTCGGCGGCGGCTGCCAAGGCCACGGTCATCGGCTTCAACGTGCGTGCCGACGCGTCGGCACGCAAGGTGATCGAGAACCACGGCGTCGATCTGCGCTACTTCTCGATCATCTACGACGTGATCGACCAGGTGAAGCAGGTCGCATCCGGCTTGCTGGGCGTGGAGATCCGCGAGGAGATCATCGGTATCGCCGAAGTCCGCGACGTGTTCCGCAGCTCCAAGTTCGGTGCTGTCGCCGGCTGCATGGTCACCGAAGGCGTGGTCAAGAAGGCCAAGCCGATCCGCGTGCTGCGCGACAACACGGTGGTCTTCGAGGGCGAACTGGAGTCGCTGCGCCGCTTCAAGGACAACGTCGAGGAAGTGCGCAGTGGTACCGAGTGCGGCATCGGCGTCAAGGCGTACGACGACGTGCAGCCGGGCGACCAGATCGAGTGCTTCGAGCGCATCGAGGTCCAGCGCACGCTGTGATCGTGGCGCGGGGCTTCCCGCGCCGTTTCATCAGCGTTTGCCCCGGCCAATGCCGGGGTCGGTGTCCCGGCGCTCCTGCAGCCGGCGTCCCGCCAGTCCCGCGCGTGCATCGGAACCCGTCCGCGTGCGGCAACTCGTCGCCCGCACGAACATGGGCTGATTCGGCCAACGCAATGGTCCGTACTTCCGGCAGATTCCGTCGGCCGCGCGGTGTCGGCGGTGCCCAGCATGAGCGCTTGACTCCGGCGGATGCACTTTGCCGCCATACTGCACGGGTGGATTCCGGCCGTGGCTGGAATGCCGCCGAATCAATACCGCACACTGTCCGCATCGAGGTTTCGTCCATGGTCAACAAGTCCTTTCACCGCACCGACCGCGTTGAAGCCGAACTGCGGCGGGCGCTTGGCTCGCTGGTGCGCGATGCGGTGGCCGAACATGGCCTGCCGTCGACCAGCGTTTCCGACGTCGAAGTCAGCCGTGACCTCGCGCACGCCAAGGTGTTCGTGACGGTGTTGCAGCCCGAACGGGCGCAGGACGCACTGGCCGGGTTGAAGGCCAACGCCGGCGAGGTCCGCTATCGGCTGGCACGTGCGGTGAAGCTGCGCCACGTGCCCGAACTCCATTTCCACTACGACGATTCGATGGACCGCGGCGAGCGCATCGATGCGTTGCTCAAGGCCGATGACGCCATGTCAGCTGGGCGCGAGACGGACGAAGAGGCGTAGGCGTTCGCCACGACCGCTGACGGCGGGGTGAGGGTGGCAGCCTCATTGGCCGCGCTCGGAAGGCTGTCGACGGCGCCAGTGGTTGTTGGCATCGGCGATGATGCGGAATTCTGCCGTCACCGTCGTCGCCGTCTGCATCAACAACGCCGGGTCTTCTCGTACTGCTCACGCACCCGACGCCTGGCGTCGGCATCGCACTGGATGCTGCGATGGTCCTGCGGGCCAGGGTGATCGCCAATGCGCGGCCCTGCAACGGGTGTGTCGGTGAACAGGCTGGGCGCATGGTCGAGCGTGGCAGCAGTATCGGTGGCGGCTGTGCCGGACCGGATGCGAATGCGGACAGCGGCACCAGGGACCAGCAATGCGGCAATGCCGGTCGTTGGCATGTTCATCGCGGGCAACCTGCTGAAGGCACGGCACGCAACGCGCCTCCCGCAGTCGCGGTCGTTCGTTGATCCGCGTCAAGGACGGCTCGTTTACCATTTCCGCATGTCCAAACCCCGCCGCAAGCCGTTCCGCAAACTCGATGGCCTGTTGTTGCTGGACAAGCCACAGGGGCTCAGTTCCAACCAGGCCTTGCAGCGCGTGCGTCACCTGTTCGCCGCCGAGAAGGCGGGCCACACCGGCGCACTGGACCCGCTGGCCACCGGTCTGCTGCCGATCTGTTTCGGCGAAGCCACCAAGATTGCCGGACGCCTGCTGGGGGCGCGCAAGGCCTACGACACCGTGGCCTGCCTGGGCGTCACCACCGATACCGACGACGCCGAAGGCATGCCGTTGCGCGAGCGTCCGGTGCCGTCGCTGGACATCCCGACGATCGACGCCGCGCTGCAGGCGTTGACCGGTCGCATCCAGCAGGTGCCGCCGATCTATTCGGCGCTCAAGCGCGGTGGCGAGCCGCTGTACGCCAAGGCGCGGCGCGGCGAGCACATCGAACTGGAGGCGCGCCCGGTCGATGTCCATGTCTTCTCGCTGCAATCCGCGGCCGACCTGCTGGATGCCGGGCCGCGACTGCGCCTGCACGTGGAGTGCGGTTCCGGCACCTACGTGCGGTCGCTGGTCCGCGACCTCGGGGAAGCGCTTGGTTGCGGTGCACACGTGGTCGAACTTCGGCGACTGTGGGTGGACCCGTTCCGCGAGCCGAAGATGTGGACGCTGGAGGATCTGCAAGCCCTGGCAGCACGTGACATGGCCGCGCTGGATGCCTGCCTGTTGCCGGTCGAGGCGGGCATGAGCGCCTGGCCGCAGGTGACATTGAATTCCGCGCAGGCACTGCGATTGGGACACGGACAGCCGGTTGCCGGGCGCTTCGGCGTGAACGGCGAGGTGGCGGTCCATGACGCCGAAGGGCGCGTGCTGGGGCTGGCCGACTCCGACGAGGCCGGCTTGCGGCCGAAGCGTCTGTTCGCCTGGGCGGTGCCGAAGGCGTAGGCTGGTGCTTGCGGCGCGGCTTCCCGGGCTCCGTGCGCGCACGCTGGACAAGTCCGCGCTCCGCGGTGGCATGCCGCGGAGCAGGGCAGGGCTGCATGTTGTCCCGCCCGCCCGCGAAGGCGTACAATGTGCGCGCCGGTTTTCCCGGCGTTTTTTCTTTCCGTACGCGGCGGACCCATGCGGTACGCGATCGTCCTGTCGGCGATTGCTTCTGCGGGTCGCGCATCCGACCCCAGAGAGGTTCAAGAGCCATGACCATCGACAGCAGCAGCATCATCAACGAACACAAGCGCAGCGACAACGACACCGGTTCGCCGGAAGTCCAGGTCGCCCTGCTCACCGCGCGCATCGTCCACCTGACCGAGCACTTCAAGATCCACAAGAAGGACCACCATGGTCGCCGTGGCCTGCTCAAGATGGTGAACCAGCGCCGCAGCCTGCTCGACTACCTGC
>JAUNRQ010000084.1 GCA_030535605.1 Pseudoxanthomonas suwonensis | reverse complement strand
CGTTCGCCCTGCAGGAACTGGCGCAGGTCGACCACCGGCATCAGGTTGCCGCGGATGTTGGCCACGCCCAGCAACCAGGACTGGCCACCGGGCACATGCGTCAGGACCGGCAACGGCAGGATTTCGATGACCTCCTCGAAGCGCGACGCCAGGCGCGCGCCACCGACGCGGAAACCCACGCCACGCCACAGCCCAGGGGCCTCCAGCTGCTCGGGCAGGCCAGCCACGTGCGCCAGGCTGCGGCGTTCGTAGTCGGCCAGCACGGCAAATGCGGAGGCCGGGCCGGTCACGTCACGCCCTCGAGGATCGCGTTGATGCGCTCCAGCAGAACGGCCTCGCCGACCGGCTTGACCACGTAGCCCTTGGCACCCTGGCGCATGCCCCACGCCTGGTCGGTTTCCATGCCCTTGGTGCTGACGATCAGCACCGGGATGTGCGCGGTCGCGGTGTCGCGGCTGAGCGTGCGGGTGGCCTGGAACCCGTTCATGCCGGGCAGGATCACGTCCATCAGCACCAGGTCCGGCAACTCGCGCCGGCACAGCTCGATCCCGTCCTCGGCATTGCCCGCGGCCATCACTTCGTGGCCGTTGCGTTCCAGGACCTGGGTGAAGACCGCGGTTTCGGTAGGCGAATCCTCGATCAGAACAATGCGTGCCATACGGTACTGACGCCCCCTGTGTCAGGTGAATCGTGTTTGGGCATGTCAAGCGGCGACATGCGTGCGGATCGCGTCAAGCAGCTCCTCGCGCGTGAACGGCTTGGTGACGTACTGTTCCGAACCGACAATCCGCCCGCGTGCCTTGTCGAACAGCCCGTCCTTGGACGAGAGCATGATGACCGGCGTCCCGCGGAACACCTGGTTGTTCTTGATCAATGCGCATGTCTGATAGCCATCAAGCCGCGGCATCATCACGTCGACGAAGATGATCTGCGGCTTCTGTTCGGCGATCTTGGCCAGGGCCTCGAAGCCGTCCACCGCGGTCACCACGTCGGCACCCTCGCGCTTGAGCAGGCTTTCGGCCGTGCGCCGGATCGTCCGGGAGTCGTCGATCACCATCACCCTCAGCCCCTGCAGGGTGCCGGCTCCGTTCTCGGTGTTGCTCATTCGCTGCAGTTCCCCAAGTCGCGCGGCGCTTCGTGTTTGCTGGCGCCGCTGCAGGTGCCTTTATTCCAGTCCTGCACCGAGGTGTCAAGCGCGAACCGCATTCATGCAGCGCCGCTCGCGCCATGGCTGCTAGCATTCCCGCCTCAAGCCCGGGAGCCGAGCATGTCCTTGAACGTGGTGGTGGTCATGGACCCGATCGAACGGATCCAGGTCGCCAAGGATTCGACCTTCGCGATGCTGCTGGAAGCGCAGCGTCGAGGCCACCGGCTGCACTACGTGCTGCCGGGCAGCCTCGGCGTCGTCGATGGCCAGGCCGGCGCACGACTGGCGCCGCTGCGGGTGTTCGACGACGCCGGGCACTGGTTCGAGACCGACGCGCCGCAATGGCGTGCACTGGCCCGGGGCGATGTGGTGCTGGTCCGCACCGACCCGCCGGTGGACGCCAACTATCTGCACGATACCCAGATCCTCGACCTGGCCATGCACCAGGGCGCGCAGGTGGTCAACGATCCGCAGGGGCTGCGCGACCTGAACGAGAAGCTGGCGGCGCTGCTGTTCCCGCATTGTTGCCCGCCGACCCTGGTCAGTCGCGAAGCGGGCGCACTCAAGGACTTCGTCGCCGAGCACGGCGAGGCCGTGCTGAAACCGCTGGATGGCATGGGCGGGCGCTCGATCTTCCGCGCTTCGGCCGGCGAGCCGAACCTGAACGTGATTCTGGAAACCCTGACCGACGGTGGCCGCCGGCAGGCGATGGCACAACGCTACCTGCCGCAGATCGTGGACGGCGACAAGCGCATCCTGCTGATCGACGGGGTGCCGGTCGACTACGCGCTGGCGCGCATTCCGCAGGGTGACGAATTCCGCGGCAACCTCGCGGCCGGCGGCCGCGGCGAAGGTCGGCCACTGACCGAACGCGACCGCTGGATCGCAGCACAGGTCGGCCCGGAAATGCGCCGGCGGAA
>JAUNRQ010000019.1 GCA_030535605.1 Pseudoxanthomonas suwonensis | reverse complement strand
GCGCCCGCGCGGCCTTGCAACACCACCTGGAGGATTGGCGATGAACCGCCTGCCCCATTGCACCGACAACGATGACGCTTTCGACGCCCGTGCCCGGGCCTGCTACCGGCAGGCGCTGGCCGCGGTGCCACCGCAGGTCGCCTTCCGGCTGCGTCCGCAACCGACGCGGCGCCCGGTGACGACAGGACGCAGTTGGCAACTGGGCGCAGCACTGGCCGGCACCGTCGCCGCGGTGCTTGCCGTGGGCCTGGGTCTGGGGCTGCGCGATCCCGCCCCGTCGACAACGCCGCTGGCAGACGCCCCGGCCGTCACGGCGGCTGCCGCAACGGGCGGGGCACCCCCGGCAACGGTGCTGGACGAAGACCCCGATTTCTTTGCCTGGCTCGGCAGCGCCGAAGCCCGGCAACTGGCGATGGAGCGATGAACATGCAACGACTGGTTCGAGCCGCCCTGCTGGGCACGCTGTGGCTGGGCCTTGCGGCCGGCGCACATGCGCAATCGCAAGCACCGGGAGCCAACCTGCCGGCATGGGAACAACTGACCCCGGCGCAGCGCGAGACGCTGCTGGCACCGCTGCGCGGACGCTGGAACGACGCCTCGCCCGGACAGCGCCGGCACATGCTGCAGCGCGCGCAACGCTGGAACACCCTGCCATCCGAGCAGCGCCAGCGCGCCGAACGCGGCATGCGTCATTGGGACAGCATGCCGCCGCAGCAGCGCCGCGAAATGCGCGCCCTGTACCAGCACATGCGCAGCCTGGACCGTGAACAGCGCAATGCATTGCGCGAACGCTGGCGCACCATGACGGCGGAGCAGCGTCGCGCCTGGGTCGATGCGCATCCGCCGAAGAACGACTGAGCCCGCTGCCGGCACCGCGGCCGGCACCGCTGCCGGTTGCACGCGATATCGTCATGCAGGTGCCTGGTGGACAGTCCGCCCCCGCCCGTGAAGCCGCTGCAGTGATACCTCGGCACCGGTGTGCAAACAGGCAACAAGGTACCGCGGCACCGTTCGCTTTCAGCCGATGACGGCGGATGCGGGCCGAAGGCTGCCCGGTGTTCGGGCGTTGCTCAGGCCTCGGCGTCCCGCGCCGGCCACACGGTCCTGGCAAGCAACTCGTCGTCCCAGTCGAACGCGAGCGCACCGTCGGCCAGCAGCAGGCTGGTGAAGTTGTACAGGTTGTGTGCGTACATCTCGCTGGCGTGGACCGCCCCCATTGATGCCAGGTCCAATGGCCCCGAGACGATCACGCCATCGACCAGCTCGATCGTGCCCGGCACCGTGGCCTCGCAGTTGCCGCCGGTTTCGGCCGCAAGGTCGACGATCACGCTGCCCGGTCGCATCGCCGCGACCATCGCGCGGCTGATGATCTTCGGCGCCGGCCGCCCAGGCACCGCAGCGGTGCTGACCACCACGTCGATTCCCTTGAGATGCTCGCCGAGGCGACGCTGTTGCTCGACGCGTTCCTCCTCGGTCAGTGCGCGCGCGTAACCGCCCTCGCCCGCCGCGCTCACGCCAAGGTCCAGGAACTTTCCACCCAGCGATTCGATCTGCTCCTTCACCTCCGGACGCACATCGAACCCCTCGACCTGCGCCCCAAGCCGGCGCGCGGTGGCGATCGCCTGCAGGCCGGCGACGCCGGCGCCAATCACCAGCACTTTCGACGGCCGGATGGTGCCGGCGGCGGTGGTCAGCATCGGGAAGAAGCGCGGTGCCAGTTGCGCACCGATCAACACCGCCTTGTACCCGGCCATGCCGGCCTGCGAACTGAGCACGTCCATCGCCTGCGCGCGGGTGGTACGCGGCAGCCGCTCCAGCGGAAAGGCAACGATGCCGGCGTCGCGGATGGCGGCGGCGCGTGCCGCGTCGGCCTCGGGGTGCAGCATGCCGATCAGCACCGCGCCGCGCTTGAGCGCGGCAATGCGCTCGGCCGAGGGCGCCTGCACGCACAGCAGGATGTCGGCCCCGTCCAGCGCGCTGGCGGCGTCCGTGGCCAGCAACGCACCGGCCTGCGCGTAGGCCTCGTCGCCGATGGCGGCACCGGCACCGCTGCCCTGCTCGATGCGCACCTGCACGCCGGCGGCGACCAGCTTGCGGCAGGTTTCCGGCGTCAGCGCCACCCGGCGTTCCCCGGGAGCGGTTTCGCGGGCGACGGCAAGGACAACGCTCATGGGCGGTTTCCGGCACGGTGGTGTCCAGCATCCTAACCAATGCCGCCGCCGGCTGCCGGTCCATAATCAACAGTCCCCCACGGCGGATGCACGAGCCCATGGACAACCCCTACGCGGCGCTGGATGCGCGCCGTTCGACTCCCTCCCGCCAGTTGCAGGCACCCGGCCCCGACCACGCCACGCTGCTGCGCATGCTGCAGAGTGCCGTGCGCGTGCCGGACCATGGCCGACGGGTGCCGTTCCGCTTCCTGCGCATCCACGGCGAAGATCGCCACACGCTGGGCGCGCTGCTGGAAACCCTGACCCGCCAGCGCACGCCGGACGCGGGCGAAGCGGTGTTCGAACGCGAGCGCGAGCGGTTCTCGTTCGCCCCGCTGATCATCACCGTGATCGCCGCGCAGGGCCCGGACGAAAAAATCCCCGCGCACGAGCGCTGGTCCAGCGCCAGCTGCGTGTGCTTCGCCCTGTTGCAAGCCGCGCAGATGGCCGGCTTCGGCGCGCAATGGCTCACCGGCTGGGCCGCGACCGACGCAACCGTGCGCGAGCGCCTCGGTGTTGCCGCGGACGAGGCGATCGTCGGCTTCATCCACATCGGCACGCCCAGGCTGGAAGCGCCGGAACGCGAGCGTCCCGATCCGGCGACCCTGCTGCGCGACTGGACGCCGTGAACGCAGCCGACAACGTACGGCTGTATCTGGTCGATGCCTCGCTGTACGTGTTCCGTGCCTGGCATTCGATGCCGGACCAGTGGCACGACGCCGACGGCTGGCCGCTGAACGCGGTCCATGGCTTCGCCCGCTTCCTGCTGGAGCTGCTGGAACGCGAGCGCCCGCGACACATCGCCATCGCCTTCGACGAGGCGCTGGACGGCTGCTTCCGCAACACGCTGTATCCGCAGTACAAGGCCAACCGGCCGCCGGCACCGGAAGAGCTCAAGCGCCAGTTCGCTTGCTGCCGGGCGCTGTGCGAAACCCTGGGACTGGCGACCATGGCACACGGCCAGTACGAGGCCGACGATCTGATCGGCAGCGCCTTGGTCGCGGCCCGCGACAGCGGCCGGCGCGCGGTGATCGTGTCCGCAGACAAGGACTTGTCGCAGCTGCTGGGCGACGGCGACGAGCAATACGACTTCGGCCGCGGACAGCGCTGGGACGCGGCCGGCGTCAAGGCCCGCCACGGCGTGCATGCCCACCAGGTCGCCGATTACCTGGCGCTGTGCGGCGATGCCATCGACAACATCCCCGGCATCGGCGGCATCGGCCGGAAGACCGCGGCGGTGTTGCTGGCGCATTTCGGCAGCCTCGACGCGGTGCTGGAGCGCATCGACGAAATCCCCTTCCTGCGCATGCGCGGCGCGGCGCAGACCGCGGCGCGGCTGCGCGACCAAGGCGAACAGGCCCGACTGTGGCGGCAGCTGACCACGATCGCGCTGGACGCGCCGTTGCCGGCGAGTGCGCCCCAGTTCCGTCGCGGACCGGTCGACGGCGCCGCCCTCGACGTGCTGGCCGATGCGCTGCGATTCGGGCCGATGACCCGGCGCCGCCTGCAACTGCTGGCAGAGGCGGACGCGCGCTGATTCAGGCGCGCCGGACCGTTTCCACCGCCGGCACCGCCTCCAGCTTGCCGAGCAGGCGCGACAGGTGCGCGGCATCGGCCACCCGCAGGCGCAGATGCAGCAACATCCGCCCGCGACGCGGGCCGTCGCTGCGGATCTCCAGCACGTGCGCATCTTCCTGGGCGATCACGTTGGTCAGGTCCTTGAGCAGGGATTTGCGATCCAGCGCAGTGAGCACCACGCGTGCATCCTGATGGCCGGCGCCGCTGCCCCAATCCACCGCCAGCAGGCGCTCGGGTTCACGCGCGACCAGGCGCTGCAACGTGGTGCAGTCGGCGCGATGGACGCTGACCCCGCGGCCGCGGGTGAGATAGCCGGCGACGGCCTCGCCGGCAACCGGGTGGCAGCAGCCAGCCACTTGCGCCAGCAGGTTGCCGATGCCATGGACCACGAAGCCGGTGCCGGTGGACGTACGCGGGACCCGCCCGGGTCGCACGAGGTCCTGATGCCCCCGTTCCTGATGCCCCGGCAGGGTCTCGGCAGCGAGCTGGGCCGCCTCCCTCTGCAGTTCCAGCATCGCCCGCGCCACCTGGTGCGGGCCGAGATCGCCCAGCGCGACCAGCACCAGCAGATCGTCCACGCCATCGGCGTTGAAGCGTGCGGCGACCGGACCCAGGTCCGCCTGCAGCAAGCCGTGGCGGCGCAGCTCCTTCTCCAGCAGTTCCCGCCCGGCCTGCAAGTTGGCGGCACGATCGACCTTGTTGAACCAGTTGCGCACCTTTTCGCGCGAACGCGCGCAGCCAAGGAAGCCATTGGCCTGCACCAGCCAGTCTCGGCGCGGCGCCGCCTCCTTGCCGGTCATGATCTCGACCCGCTCGCCGGTGTGCAGCCGATACTCGGCCGGGACGATGCGGCCATCGACCTTGGCCCCGCGGAAGCGATGGCCCACTTCGGTATGGACGTGATAGGCGAAGTCCAGTGGCGTCGCGCCCTGCTGCAGGTCCAGCACTTCGCCCTTGGGCGTGAGCACGTAGACCCGGTCCTCGACCAGTTCGTTGTCGAAGCCGGCACCCACGCTCTCGCCGTCGCCGCCCTCCAGCAAGCGCCGCATCCACTCGATCTTTCGGTCGATCGCGGCCCCGCCCGGTGCACCCTTGCCTTCCTTGTAGCGCCAGTGCGCGGCCACGCCCAGCTCCGCCTGCGCATGCATCTGGCGGGTGCGGATCTGCACTTCCACGGTCTTGCCTTCCGGGCCGATCACCGCGGTATGCAGCGACCGGTAGTCGTTGCGCTTGGGACGGGCGATGTAATCGTCGAACTCGCTGGGGATGGGCGTCCACAAGGCATGCACCACGCCCAGTGCGGCATAGCAGGCGGCCACGTCATCCACCAGCACGCGCACCGCGCGCAGGTCGTACAACTCGCCGATCGGCACGCCCTTGCGCTGCATCTTCTTCCAGATGCTGTAGATGTGCTTCGGACGACCGGCCACGTCGCCATCGATGCGGTGCTCGGCCAGCGCCTGCCCCAGTTGCCGGCGCACCAGCGCGATGTGGCGCTCGCGCTCGCTGCGCTTTTCGTCCAGCAAGCGGGCGATGTCGCGGTAGGTGTCCGGGTGCAGGTGGCGGAAGGCGAGATCTTCCAGCTCCCACTTCAACTGCCAGATGCCCAGGCGATTGGCCAGCGGTGCGTGGATGTCGCGGGTCAGCCGCGCCAGCGCCAGCCGTTCGGTTTCCGGCAACCCGGCGGCATGGCGCATCCGCGCCAGTTGTCGCGCGAGCAGGATCGGCACCACCCGCAGGTCGCGGACCATGGCCAGCAACAGCCGCCGCAGGCCTTCGGAGTCCCCCCGCGGATGCTGCGCGTGCAGGCTCCACACCCGGGTCGCGGCCTGTTGCCCCTCGAGCAGGCTGGCCACGCGCGCAAACGCCTTGCCGGCCTCGGGCAGCCAGGCCTCGGCCAATGCCGGTGCATCGCGCAGCAATGCGGCGATGGCGGTTTCGCCATCCATCCCCAGCAACGCCAGCGAACCCAGCATGTCCGCCTGCAGGGCCTCCGGCACCCGCGGCAACCAGCCGTCGGCCAATCCCGACGCGGCGGCGCGCACGCTGTCGGCCAGCGCCGGCGCACAGGCATCGGCCGGCGGCAGCGCCAGCAGGCTGTCGAGACGGTCCGGGGTCATGGCAGGCAGTGGCTCCATTGCATGATTACACTAGCCGCCAAGCCTCCGCAGGAACAGTCCGATGCGCCATCTGCTGCCCACGCTCGTGCTCGCCGCCACCCTGTCCGCACCTGCCTTGCTGCTGGCCCAGCAGGCACCACCACTCCAGCAGCAGATGAGCGCCGAACAGTTCAAGGCCGCTGGCCTGGACAAGCTGAGCGCCGAGGAACTGGCCAATCTCAACCAATGGCTCGACCGGCGCATCGACACCGCTGCCAATGAAGCCGCGGAACAGGCGGCAGCCGCAGCCACCGAGCGCGTGCAGAGCCAGGCACGCGGCTTCCTCAGTTTCGGCAGCAACGAGTCCATCGAAGCCAACATCACCGGTGAGTTCAGCGGTTTCTCGCGCGGGCGCGTGTACCGTCTGGACAACGGCCAGGAGTGGGAGCAGACGGACGCTGCGCGTCTGGATGGCGTGCGCAAGAACAACCCCAAGGTGATCATCAACTCCGGGGTGATGGGCGCGTGGTACATGCGCATCGACGGCTACAACACCCGCGCCAAGGTCCGCCGGGTAAAGTAGCCGCGCGCGACCATCCAGGAGCGCTCCGCGCACGCGAGCGCGGCTACCGGTTCTGCAGCGCCGCCAGGCGGGTGGCGAACTTGCGTGCGCTGATGGCGCCGCGCTGCGCCAGTTCCTGGGCATGGGTGGCGACCCGCAATTCTTCCAGTTCCCAACGCAACGCGCGCCAGTCCGGGTCAGCCGCACGAGCGTCGCCCATGGCGTCGGCGATTGCCTCGACGAACCCGGCGATCTCCAGCATGCGCTGCTGATCGCGGCCCGGATCGCGCAGCGCGCGTTCGCCGCGCACCGACAGCGCCTTGAGCCAGCGCGGATAGTTGGCCAGGGCCTCGGCCGGCACCTCGCGCAGGAACCCGGGGCCAGCCAGCGCATCCAGTTGCGCGCGCATGTCGTCCAGATTGCCGCTGGCCCAGCCGAGCAATTCCGAATCCAGTGCGGCGCGCACCTCGGCCACGCGCCCGAGGATGGCCTCGGCCTGTTGCAGCCGCCGCATGGCCTCGCCGAACACCGCCTTCCCGAGGGTGTCGGCATGTGCCTGGAAGGCGTCGGCGCTGCGGATGTCCTGCAAGCCCTCGGCAGACAACGCCAGGAACGCGCCTTCCACCAGATCCTCGCGCAAACGGTCGCCGTCACCCGGTCCATCGCGTCGTGGCGCCTGCGACTCGATCGCCGCATACAGCAGCGAGGTCTTCGGCTGCACCGGCAACTGCCGGCGCGCCTGCTTGAGCTTGTCGGCCAGCGCGAAACGCAGCAGGCGACGCACACCGTGCGGATGCTGGCGCGCGGCAAGCGCACGCTCGGCATGCACCACCAGCGACACGCCATCACCGTCGTCCTGCAATGCCGGATACGCGGGCACGCCACCGGCACCGGGCACGGACACCGGAATCGGCTCCGCCGGGAACGTGGTCAGCCCCTGTTGCGCCAGCCCCTCGGCAGCACGTGCGGCGAATGCCTCGCGGGCGCGCTCGCCAAAGCGCTGACGCAGTTCGTCGAGTGAACGCGATTCGGCCAGCACCCGGCGTTCACCGCGGCGACCGGGCACGGGCTCGAACAGCCGCAGGTTGGCGCGCAGGTGGGCATCGAGCGTCGCCGGCTCGAAGTCGGTGGCGAGCAGGTCCACCCCGGCAAGCCGCTTGAGGAACCGCGCCAACGTGCCTTCCAGTGAATCGGCTTCCGGCCGTGGATGCGCTTCGGCGAAGGCGCGGGCAAAGTCCGGTGCCGGCACGACATTGCGGCGCAGTGCCTTCGGCAGCGAGCGGATCAGGGCAATCGCCTTGTCCTGCACGAACCCCGGCGCCAGCCAGCTCAAGCGGGCGGCATCCAGCGCATTGAGCAGGTGCAGCGGCACCGCAACGGTCATGCCATCGTCCGCCGCACCCGGCTCGAAGCGATAGCGCACCGCGAGCCTGGCGTCACCCAGCGACAGGTAAGGCGGAAACCGCTCGGCGTCGCTGCTGTCACCGACCATCAGCTCATCCAGCGACCACTCCAGCGCCGCCTTGCCGGCGGCATCGAGCTTGCCGAACCAGGCGTCCAGCGCGTGGGCGTTGTGGACGTCGGCAGGCAGGCGATCCAGGTACCACTGCGCCTGCCAGTCCTCGTCGACCACCAAACCGACGCGGCGCTGCTTGGCTTCCTCCTCCTTCGCCTTCGCCAACGTCGCAAGGTTGCGATGCAGGAAGGCGGCACGGGTGTTGATCTCGCCGGTGACCAACGCATCGCGCACGAACAACGCACGCGATTCCTCAGGATACAACGCGCCGTAATGCACCGGTTGCTTCGGCGCCAGCACCAGCCCGAACAGGCTGATCTGTTCGCTGCCCAGCACCCGCCCCTGCGCCCGCGACCAGCGTGGATCGAAATGGCGTCGGGCCAGCAGGTGCGGCAGCATGTCGATGGCCCATTGCGGCTCGATCGCCGCGTTGGTCAGCGCCCAGACCTTTTCGGTGTCCAGCAGCAAGGCCGACAACACCCACGGTGGCGGCTTCTTGGCCAGCGGCGATCCGGGGAACAGCTGGAACTTGCGCCCACGCGGGCCTTCGTAAACGCCGCGCTCGGCCAGGTGGCCCAGTTGCGTCGGCAGGCCGGCGATCAGTGCGCGATGCAGGCTGGCGTAGCCATCGGCGGGGTCAATGCCATCGCGTGTGGTGGCGCCCGCAGGCGGGCCGGCCGGGGCGCCGCCACGCCGGCGTCGACGACGTGATGGCTCCCCGCCCGCCGGAGCTGTCACCTCGCTGCGGGCAGCTTCCGTCGGCAACGGTGCCGTCGACCATCCCAGTTCCTCGCACACCAGTTTCAGTTGCCGATGCAGTTCGCGCCATTCGCGCAGTCGCAGGAAGCCCAGGAAGTGCCTGTCGGCCCATTTGCGCAGTTGCGACTGGGTGAGGTCTTCGTGGGCCTGCCGGTAGGCCGTCCACAGCTTGAGGATGCCGACGAACTCGCTGCGCGCATCGGCAAACTCGGCATGCGCGTTGTCGGCGGCGGCGCGCGCATCCGGCGGGCGCTCGCGCGGGTCCTGGATGCCGAGGAAAGCGGTGATCGCGAGCATGTCATGCAGGCAGCCCAACGCATTGGCGGCCACCAGCATCCGCGCCAGCTTCACGTCCACCGGCAGCCGCGCCATCTGCCGGCCGATGGCCGTCAACGCACGCTCGCCATCGCTGGCGCCAAGTTCCAGCAGCTGCTGCCAGCCATCGGCCACCGCGCGCGGATCGGGTGGCTCGACGAACGGGAAGCGGTCGATCTCGCCCAGGCGCAGGTCCAGCATGCGCAGGATCACGCCGGCCAGCGCCGCACGGCGGATCTCCGGGTCGGTGAAGCGCGGCCGGGATTCGAAATCCGACTGCGCGTACAGGCGGATGCATACGCCCGGCGCGATGCGCCCGCAACGCCCGGCGCGCTGGTCGGCACTGGCCTGGGAGACCGGCTCGATGTGCAGGCGGTCGAGTTTCTGCCGTGGGCTGTAGCGCTTGACCCGCGCCAGCCCGGGATCCACCACGTAATGGATGCGCGGCACCGTCAGCGAGGTTTCGGCGACGTTGGTCGCCAGCACGATGCGCCGCGCACCACCCGGGTTGAATACCCGGTCCTGGTCGCGCGCCGACAGCCGCGCGTACAGCGGCAGCACCTCGGTGTGGCGGTACTTGCGTCGTTCCAATGCCTGATGGGTGTCACGGATCTCGCGCTCGCCCGGCAGGAACACGAGAATGTCGCCACGACCCTCGTGCTGCAGTTCGTCGCAGGCGGCGACGATGCCGTCCAGCACGCTGCGTTCGCCCGCATCCTCCCCCTCGCCTTCCAACGGCCGGTAGCGCACCTCCACCGGAAAGCCGCGACCTTCCACGTCCACCACCGGCGCATCGTCGAAATGCGCGGCGAATCGGGCGGTGTCGATGGTTGCCGAGGTGACGATCAGCTTCAGATCGGGCCGTTTCGCGAGCAGCGTTTTCAGATAGCCCAGCAGGAAGTCGATGTTGAGGCTGCGCTCGTGGGCCTCGTCAATGATCAAGGTGTCGTAGCGCGACAGCCAGCGGTCGGAGGCGATCTCCGCCAGCAGGATGCCGTCGGTCATGAACTTGATGGCCGTGGTTTCGCCCACCTGTTCGGTGAAGCGCACCTGGTAGCCAACCGCTGCCCCCAGAGGCACCTGCAATTCCTCGGCGACGCGGCGCGCGACCGCACGCGCGGCGATCCGGCGCGGCTGGGTGCAGCCGATCATGCCGGCCGCACCGCGCCCGGCCGCCAGGCACAGTTTGGGCAGTTGCGTGGTCTTGCCCGAGCCCGTCTCACCGGCGACGACGACGACCTGGTGCTCGCGGATCAGGTCGACGATGCGCTCGGCCTGGGCAGCGATCGGCAAGTCAGGGTTGACCTCGGCCGCGGGCAGGCCCGCGGCACGCGCCTGGCGGGCATCGACCGACGCGGCCAGCATCGCGGTGAAGCGCGCCTGCAACGGCGCATCACCCGGTCGCTGCTTCCAGCGTGACCATGCACCCAGCAGTCGACCACGGTCGCGTGTCAACGCGCCATCGATGGCACGCCTGGCCTGCGCTAACGGATTCTTCCGGGGACTGGACATAGACTGCGCGGAAATGGCGGCGGCGGCCGGAGAATTCAACGTGGCCGCAAGCAGCCATTGTCGCTGCAGCCATCCACAGGAGTCTCCCCATGGCCAAGACCAAGTCCGAAAAGTCCAAGGCAAGCCGTCCCTCCCAGACCCGCACCAGCGGTGGAAAAGCCACTCCCGGCGTCGTTGCCGCGCCGATGATCGACATCGGTCTGAAGGACGCCGAGCGCCGCAAGATCGCCGAAGGACTGGCGCAGTTCCTTTCCGACAGCTTTACGCTGTACCTGAAGACCCACAACTTCCACTGGAACGTGACCGGGCCGATGTTCAACTCCCTGCACGTGATGTTCGAAGGCCAGTACACCGAGCAGTGGCAGGCGCTGGACGAGATCGCCGAGCGCATCCGCGCCCTCGGTTACAACGCCCCGGGCAGCTATGCCGAGTTCACCCGGCTCTCGACCATCGCCGAGGAGCCGGGACTGACCGACGCGCCGGACTGGCGCGAGATGGTGCGCCAGCTCACGGTCGGCAACGAGGCCGTCTGCCGTACCGCGCGCGGCGTGCTGGCGACCGCCGACAAGGCCGGGGACGATCCGTCCGTCGACCTGCTGACCCAACGCCTGCAGGTGCACGAAAAGAACGCCTGGATGCTGCGCTCGCTGCTGCAGTAACGCCTCGACCCTTTCCCTCCCCGGACCCCGGAGAGAGGCCGGGCGCTGCCCGGCCGCGCCCGGGAACGTCCGGCGAGCAGTTCGCTCCGTTTCGTGCTGCAGACCGACCGCCACCCGGACGGACCTCGCCGTGCGCCTGTCACCGATGCGCGCGTACCCCGGCAACCACGGCAGCGCCGATCAGGACATTTCCGGCCTGCAGTCTCGCCGCAGACGCTTTGCCGCCACGGCACGCCATCGCTACCCTGTAACGCATGGATTCCCCTGCGCTGGCGCTGCTCCGCGACGTGTTCGGCTTCGACGCGTTCCGCGACGAGCAGGCCCGGATCATCGATCACGTCGCCAGCGGTGGCGATGCCCTCGTGCTGATGCCCACCGGCGGCGGCAAGTCGCTGTGCTACCAGTTGCCGGCGCTGCTGCGCGAAGGCACCGCGATCGTCGTCTCGCCGTTGATCGCACTGATGCAGGACCAGGTCGAGGCACTGCGCCAGCTGGGTGTGCGCGCGGCCTGCCTGAACTCGGCGCTGGAAGGTGGCGAAGCGGCACAGGTGCTGCGCGAGTTGCGTGGTGGCCGCCTGGACCTGCTGTACGTTGCTCCGGAACGCCTGCTCACGCCCTACCTGCTGGAGCTGCTGGACGAACACGTCCCGGCGCTGTTCGCCATCGACGAGGCCCACTGTGTCTCGCAGTGGGGCCACGATTTCCGCCCGGAGTACCGCGGCCTGTCGTTGCTGCACGAGCGCTGGCCCCAGGTGCCGCGGATCGCGCTGACCGCCACCGCCGACGAGCCGACCCGACGCGAGATCATCGAACGGCTGCAATTGCAGGGCGCGCGCCGCTTCACCAGCTCGTTCGACCGGCCGAACATCCGTTACAGCGTCGACGCGCGCGAGAACGGCCATGGCCAGTTGCAGCGCTTCCTTGCCGCACGCCGTGGCCAGTCCGGCATCGTCTACCGGCTCTCGCGACGCAAGGTCGAGGACACCGCGGCATGGCTGCGCGGGCACGGCATCGATGCGCTGCCCTACCATGCCGGCCTGCCGGCCAGCGTCCGCAGCGAGCACCAGCGCCGCTTCCTGCAGGAAGACGGCGTGGTGATGGTGGCCACGATCGCCTTCGGCATGGGCATCGACAAGCCCGACGTGCGCTTCGTCGCCCATCTGGACCTGCCCAAGTCGATGGAAGGCTATTACCAGGAGACCGGCCGCGCCGGTCGCGACGGCGACCCGGCCGAGGCGTGGATGTGCTGGGGCATGGGCGATGCCGCACTGCTGCGGCGGATGATCGAGGAAGGCGAATCCGGGCCCGAGCGCAAGCGCCTGGAGCACGCCAAGCTCGACGCCCTGCTGGGCGAGGCCGGCGACTGCCGACGCCGGCAACTGCTGGCCTATTTCGGCGAACACCATGACGGCGACTGCGGCAATTGCGACAACTGCCTGCATCCGCCGGAACTGTGGGACGCCACCGAAGCCGCGCGGATGGCGCTGTCGTGTGTCTATCGCACCGGCCAGCGGTTTGGCGCGGCGCACGTGATCGACGTGTTGCGCGGTGCCGACAACGCCAAGGTGCGTCAGTTCGGCCACGAGCAGTTGAGCACCCACGGCATCGGCACGGCACTGGACGCGCGACAGTGGCGCAGCCTGTTCCGCCAGTTGCTGGCCGCCGGCATTCTCGAGATGGACCCGGATGGCCACGGCGCGCTGCGCCTGCATCGCGAGCGAGCCGGCCCGCTGCTGCGCGGCGAGACCACGCTGCGCCTGCGCAAGGAGCCGCCCGCCCGCGAACGCCGCGAACGCCGGCGCAGGCCGGGCGGCGATGCACCGTTGATCGAGCTGGATGCCGACGCGCAGCAACGCTTCGACCTTCTGCGCGACTGGCGCAGCCGCTTGGCGCGCGAGCAGGGCGTGCCCGCCTACGTCATCTTCCACGACGCCACCCTGCGCGCCATTGCCGAAGCCGACCCGCCCGACCTCGAGGAACTGGCACGCCTGCCCGGCCTTGGCCAGAGCAAGCTCGACCGCTACGGCGAGCCGGTCCTGGCGCTGCTGTCGGAGCACGCCGGCGCCCCGCAGCAGGACTGAGCCGCCACGACCTCGTGGAGCGCAGCGCGCTCCGCTGTTCGGTCGTGGCCGGTTCACCCGATCAGGGGTACCGACGCCATTTTCAACGCCGCGAAAAGGCAAACGCGAGACCGAGCCGGGACGCTCGACAGCGCCCATCGTTGGCGAGCCGCCGTGGCAGGAGCCTCGACGCGACTGCCATTGACGGTCGTTTCTTTGCGGACACGCACCGGCCCTGCGCGCGGGATTCCGCCGTCTGCACCGGACAAGGCGTTTCCTGGCATCGCGCAAGAGAACTCATTTTCCGAAGGGTCGCGTTTTCGCTCATCGGGCAATGCCAGCAGGCAAGGACTACCATCCTCGTCGCACACCCGATCGTCGGAGCAGCCATGTCCGGCCCCCTTCCCCACCGTTCCGGCAACACCAGTCGTGCCACGCACGCACGCGACCACGAGCATGGCCATGGCCACGGCCACGATCACCACGCGCCCACCGTGACCGCCGGCAACGCCGGCCGCATCCGCTTCGTCCTGATCCTCACCGCCGGCTATGCAATGGTGCAGGCCGTGGGCGGCTGGATCGCCGGCTCGCTGGCGCTGATCGCCGATGCCGGCCACATGGTGTCCGACGCCGCTGCACTGGCACTGGCGCTGATGGCCTATCGCATCGCCGCGCGGCCCCCGGATGCCCGGCGCAGCTACGGCTTCCACCGGGTGCGCGTGCTGGCCGCGCTGGCCAATGGCACCGGCCTGCTGCTGCTGGTGGCGTGGATCGTCTGGGAAGCCGTCGCCCGTTTCCGGCAGCCGGTCGAGGTGCTTGCCGGACCGATGCTCGTCGTCGCCGCCATCGGCCTGCTGGTCAACCTCGTCGGCGCCTGGGTGCTCTCGCGCGGCGACCGCAACGACGCCAACCTGCACGGCGCGTTCCTGCACGTGGTCGGCGACCTGCTCGGCTCGGTCGGTGCCATCGGCGCGGCCATCGGCATCATGCTGACCGGCTGGATGATGCTGGATCCGATCCTCTCCGTCCTCGTCGCGCTGCTGGTCGTGCGCTCCGCCTGGAAGCTCGTGCGGCAATCCACTGCGGTGCTGTTGCAGAGCGTGCCGGCGCACATCGACCCGGATGCGGTACGGGCGGACATCGCGGCCCTGCCCGGCATCGAAAGCGCCAGGCACCTGCATGTCTGGACCCTCACCGACGACAGCGTGATCGCCACCGTCCACGTCACCCCGAGCGATGGCAGCGACCCGCTGGACCTGCCCCGCGCGGTCGCGGCACTGATGCGCGAACACCACCACATCGACCACGTCACCGTGCAGGTCGACAGGCGCGGCAGCCTGGACGCGGCGCCACACTGAACCGACGGCTTGGCCCCGCAAGCCACGCCGCCTCCAGCACGCGACATCAAGAACTTTCCGGCTGCGCGGAGGAAATGCGTCAGATGCGCAGTTCCCCCGAAAGGCGAACGCCCGAAGAAGCCATGTCCGAACAACTGGCGACCACTCACCTCTGCTGCGCGGTAAACACGCAACATGGGTTTTCCAGCTATCACTTGCGGCAGTCGCGCGCCGAGTCGGCGCCGCTGCTCAGGGGCAAATGATGTTCAGCGTCGGATAGTACGTGCGATACCGCTTCGCATCCCGCGTCAGCAGCGCCATGCCGTCGATGGCGGCATGAGCGCCAATGTAGAAGTCCGGCAGCGGCGAGGTCCGCGCGCCCTTCGCGCGGCGGTACTGCAGGAAGGCCTTGCCCGCAAGGAATCCGGCCTCCCACGGCAACTCCAGCCGGGTGAACGCATCGCCCGGCAGGACTGCGTCCAGCTCCTCGATACGGTCGAAGCCGACCGATACCTCGGCGTAGATGATGGGATTGATGCACAACTCGGCGGCGTCGGCGCAGGCATCGAGTTGCGTCGCCGACCATTCGTACCAGTCCGGATCGTCTGTCAGCACGTCCAGCAGGACGTTGGCGTCGACCAGGATGCGCTTTGCGACGGCGGGCGTCGTCACCGCGGACGCCTCAGGCACCACGGGTCAGCTTCATGATCTCGTCGGTGCCCATGCGCGTGGTCGCGCGGCCGCGCATGCGGGCGGCCAGACTGCCGCGGCGTGCCTTCGGTGGATGGGCGATGGTGGTCTCCGCCTCGCGAAGGGCGGCTTCACGCACGAAGGTGGCCACCGGCAGGCCGTGCAACGCGGCGGCGCGGCGCAGGCGTTTTTTGTCCTCGACGCTCAGGCGCAGGTCGAGACGGTCGGCAATGGCGGTCATATGGAGCCTCCTTGTACGGTAACGTACCGTACCGACAACAGGATTGTCCAGCCTGCATTCCTCGCGGGACAAGGAACACGCATGACGCTGCACCAGGATACCTGTCCGAACTGTTTCACAAGCCGTGGCCATCCCGTCGAACAGAAATCCGCTCCTGCGCCCGAACGGGAGTTTGCAGGCGCCCAACGGGTCGATGCGAGACCGGCGTTGTCATCGAATGAAGGGCCATGAGTCCAGGTGCGAGACCGACTGCAGCGCCGAATTGGTGGGCCGTGATGGATTCGAACCATCGACCAGCGGGTCGAGTCTGGGTGCGAGACCGACTGTTGTATTGCCGAGTGGTGGGCCGTGATGGATTCGAACCATCGACCAGCGGATTAAAAGTCCGATGCTCTACCGACTGAGCTAACGGCCCACGGGCGCATGCCGCGGGGCATGCCCGCATTGCGCGGGGCGTGCATTCTAACGCATGGCCGACGGTGACGACGGGCCAATTTGAACGCCGCTCAAACGTACCGGGTCGGATCGGTCACGCCGGCATCGGCGAAGCCGCGGGCCCGCAGGCGACACGCATCGCATTGGCCGCAGGCGCGACCCTCGGCATCGGCCAGGTAGCAACTGACGGTGGCGGCGAAGTCCACGCCCAGGCGCAGGCCTTCCAGCACGATCGCGTCCTTGCCCATGCGCATCAGCGGTGCGTGGATGCGGATTCCCGCCCCTTCCACCCCGGCCTTGGTGGCCACGTTCGCCAATCGCTCGAACGCCTCGATGAAGGCCGGCCGGCAGTCCGGATAACCGGAGTAGTCCACCGCGTTAACCCCGCAGAAGATGTCGGCCGCGCCCAGCACCTCGGCCCAGCCCAGCGCCACCGACAGCATGATGGTGTTGCGCGCCGGCACGTATGTGATGGGGATGCGACCGTCGCCGGAGGCGGATGCATCACCGCCCTTGGGCACGGTCAAGGCGTCGTCGGTCAAGGCCGATCCGCCGATGCTGCGCAGGTCCACATCGACCACCTTGTGCGCGGCCGCCTCCAATGCCGCCGCCACGCGCGCCGCGGCGGCCAGTTCGGACGGGTGACGCTGCCCGTAGGCCACGCTCAGCGCATGCGCGGCGAAGCCCTGTTCACGCGCCAGCGCCAGCACCACGGCCGAATCCATGCCACCGGACACGAGCACCACGGCGTTCTTCATCGCAAGCAGACCATTCCGACAGAACGTCGCATTGTAAGGAGCCAGCGCCGCGCCCGGTGTATCGCGCGTCAGCGCCCCGGTTCGTCGTCCCACAGCAGCTTGTGCAGCTGCATCTGGAAGCGCACCGGCAGGCGATCGGCGACGATCCAGTCCGCCAGCGTGGTGGCGTCGACCTGGGTCTTGCTGGGCGAGAACCACACCTGGCAGATGCCATCCAGTGCACGCTCACGCACCACGTCGCGTGCCCACTCGTAGTCGGCGCGCGAACAGATCACGAATTTCAGCTGGTCGTGCGCGGTCAGCACCTCGAGGTTGCTCCACAGGTTGCGATCGACCTCGCCGGAATCCGGTGTCTTGATGTCGACCACGCGCGACACCCGTGGATCGACCTGCGAGACATCGATGGCGCCGGAGGTTTCCAGCGAGACCACCAGCCCCGCGTCACACAGTTGCCGCAGCAGCAGCAGGCAGCGCTTCTGCGCCAGCGGCTCCCCGCCGGTGACGCACACATGGCGTACCCCGAACGCACGCACCTGCGCCACGATGTCGGCGATGTCCTGCCATTGGCCACCGTGGAAGGCATAGGCCGTGTCGCAGTACCGGCAGCGCAGCGGGCAGCCTGTCAGACGCACGAACACGGTCGGCCAGCCGGCGTCCCGGGCCTCGCCCTGCAACGACAGGAAGATCTCGGTGATGCGCAGGCGCTCGGCGCTGGCAGGCTCTGCCGGGGAAATGCTCATGCGCGAATTCTATCCAGTCCGCGCATCCTCTCCCGATGCACCGGGCGCGAAGCACGGGTCGCGGGCGACACTCCGCTTCCGCCCGGGGCGCCTGTCCTACAGTCCCTCGAGATACGCCTCGCCACCCAGGTTGCGCATCTGCCGCTGGATGGATGCAGCGCGTCGCTGCACGTACGGACCTGGCCTGGCAACGCTGTATCGCTTCGGATTGGGCAACACCGCCGCCAGACGTGCGGCCTGCGCGGCATCCAGCGCATCGGCGTCACGCCGGAACCAGGTCCGCGCCGCCGCCTGTGCGCCGTACACGCCGTCACCGAATTCGGCGACGTTGGCGTACACCTCGATGATCCGCGACTTCGACCACAACACCTCGATCCAGAACGTGTACCAGGTCTCCAGCGCCTTGCGCAGCCAGCGGTTCCAGCCGCTGCCGCTCCACAGGAACAGGTTCTTCGCCGTCTGCTGGCTGATGGTGCTGCCGCCGCGCATCCGACCGCCCTCCTCGTTGCGCTCGCGCGCCTGCTCGATCGCTTCGACGTCGAAACCACGATGCTCCGCGAAGCGCTGGTCCTCGGCCGCGATCAGCGCCAGCGGCACGCTGCGGGACATCCGCTCCAGGGAGCGCCAGTCATGGGCGATGCGGAACCCGGTGTCACCTGCTGCCAACGCCTTTACCTGCCGGATCGCCATGAAGCTGGTGAACGGCGGATCGACGAAGCGCAGCACCGCCACCTGCAACACGCTGGCCGCGGCGAGCACCAGCGGCAGCCACAGCAGCCGACGCCGCCAGCGTCGCCACCGCGATGGCCGTTCCAAGCGTTGTTCCTCCGGCATGGGCTGCCGCCTCCGTCATCGCATCACGCCATTGCCCGGCGCCGACGGGCATTATGGCAACGCCTCACCTGCCTGCCGACCATGACCAGCACAGACAGCAACCAGTTGACCCGCTTCCTCCTTCCGGCCGCCGGCGTGCGTGGCGTGCGCGTGCACCTGGGTGATGCATGGGCGCGAATCCGCGACAACGGCCAGTACCCGCCGGCCGTGGCCGCGCTGCTGGGCCATGCGGTGGCCGCTTCGGCGCTGTTCACTGCCCACACCAAGGTCGACGGACGGCTGTCGGTGCAACTGCGCGGCAGCGACGCCCTCCGCACGCTGTTCGCCGAGTGCACGGCGGGCGGGACCGTGCGCGGCATCGTGCAACTGGCCGACGATGCCGATCCGGTCCGTGCCGACGCGATCGCCGGCGACCTGCGCCAACTCGGCGAAGGCGCGTTGCTGGTGCTGACCATCGAAAACCCCGGCCTGCGCGCGGACGAGCCGCAGCGTTACCAGGGCGTGGTGCCGGTCGAACACCCGGCGCTGGCCGACGCCTTCGAGCAGTACTTCCGCCAATCCGAACAGCTGCCGACCCGCCTGCTGCTGGCCACCGATGGAACGCAGGCCGCCGGGCTGATGCTGCAGAAACTTCCGGGCGACGAAGGTGACGAGGACGGCTGGAATCGCGCCAGCACCCTGTTCGCCACGCTGACCGCGAAGGAGCTGCTGGACTGGTCCGAACACGATCTGTTGCACCGGCTGTTCCATGAGGAAGGCGTCGAAGTGGTGGGTCGGCAGGCGCTGGCCTTCGGCTGCTCGTGCTCGCGCGAACGGGTGGAGGCGATGCTGCAGGCACTGGGCCGCGACGAGGCCGATGCGGCCGTGCGCGATGCCGGCGGCACCGCGCTGGTGCGCTGCGAATTCTGCGGCGCGCAGTACACGTTCGACGACACGCAGATCGAAGCCCTCTTCACCGACGCCATGGTCCAGACCGACGGTTCGGCACGCCTGCATTGACACCGCTGTCACCGGCGTCCGGTGATATTGTTAAAGAAACATAAACCCCCTAGACTGATCCTCCGTCGTCCGGGAACTTGCCACGCTGCCCACGGGTCTGACTCTGCGCCATGCGTTCCGTCTCCTCGCTCCTGCTGCCATTGGTCCTGCTCCTCGCCTTCGGCGCGGCACCTGCCTGTGCGCAAGCACAGACGCGCGACGGGGGCGCAGCCAACACGGCGGTGCTGCCGATCTGGAACAACGCCAGCGGTCGGCTGGAGGCCTATCTGGTCCTCGAGCCAGCCAGTGGCCAGCAGCCCGGTGCCCGCTGGCGTTTCGGCAACAACTCGCTGGACGCGGCCTTCGGCCTGCGTCGCGGTGACTCGCTGGCGCTGCTTTGCGATCGCAAGAGCGGCATCGTCGGCTCCATCGGCAACCTCGCCAACAATTGCCTGCTGGCATCGCTGGACGGCGAGGACGGCCATCGCCAGGCCGCTGCCAGTGTCGGCCGCGGCGCAAACCGCGTGGGCGTGGCGCTTGGCGAAGGCCGCAGCACCCTGCCGGCATGGCTGACCCCAGGTGCCACCGCGCGCGCCGACGTCAACGATCTCACCGTCTTTGCCCAGCGCAACGTCGGCTCGCAGGGCTTCGTCTCCATCGCCGGCACCGTCGCCCGTGCCCGCCTGATGAGCCCGGCCGACGCGCGCGCCTCCGGCCTGGCCTCCGACCAATGGACCACCCGCAACCTCAGCGTCGGTGGCGGCTTCGGCAACTTCGGCGCGAACGTCGTCGGCCATGTGGTCGACACCCCGGGCCAGCCCAAATGGGAAGGCCTCGGCCTCGGCCTCACCTGGCGCACGCCATGGAGCGGCCAGCTGTCGGTCGGTGCCGACAACATCGTCACCCGCGGTCGCAACCCGTTCTCCGCATCCCGCCAGGGCGAGGACGAAGGCGCCACGCCGTACATCCGGTACGAGCAGGGGTTGTAACCGCGAGCCCAAGCAGACGAAGGTCTGACCCGGACCTCGTTTTCTTCAGCCACCGACCACTGACAGCCGCCGTTTGCGGCTGTCGTCGCATGGGGCCCGTAGCGCACACGCTTGAAAGACCGGCACATGATGCATGCGGCTGGCTGACGCTGGCCGATGCCCGCTTCCACTCCACCATCGGGCGGCCCATGCCCCGCGGGAGCGCCGCGCCGAAGGACGCCATCTCCCGACGTCCCGCCGGATGGCGGACTGCGACGCCCGCTGGACACGCCCGCCGCAGTTTGCTGCGCGGCACCACGTGCCTTGGAACCGAAACGGGTTCCCTCGCGCGATCAAGTGGTTGCGCCGCGAAGCGGAACGGAAACGTCAAGCCTGCCGCATTCATTTAACGACACTTTAATTTTGTCCGAACAACCGCTAGTATCGACCCGACCTTGCATTTCCTGGGCGCTGCGATGCCCTGCCAGCAAGGTTCCCATGGGAACACCAAGACTCACTTGGAGAGAGAAAACAACATGACTTTGAAGACCAACAAGCTCCGCGACGCGATCACCTTCGCGATCGTGACGGGTGTGGTTGCCACCGCCGGTACCGGTGTGGCGTTTGCGCAGCAGTCCGGCCAGCAATCCAGCGAACTTGACCGCATCACGGTCACCGGCTCGCGCATTCGCCAGGCCGAGACCGAAACCGCTCAGCCGGTGGCGGTCATCGACCGCGAAGATATCGAGCGCCAAGGCTTCACCTCCGTCGCCGACATCCTGCAGAACCTGACCTCCGCCGGTTCGCCCAACATCTCGCGTGCCGATGCGCTGGCAGCAGGTGAAAACGTCGGTGGTTACTACATCGACATCCGCAACCTCGGTGCCACCCGCACCCTGGTGCTGGTCAATGGCAAGCGTCTGGGCGTGACCACCAGCGGCCTGCAGGACCTCAGCCAGGTCCCGGTCAGCGCGATCGAGCGCATGGAAGTGCTGAAGGACGGTGCCTCGGCCATCTACGGCTCCGACGCCATTGCCGGCGTGGTGAACATCATCACCCGTACCCGTTTCGACGGCGTCGAAGCCAACGCCTACTACGGCCAGTTCAGTGATGGCGATGGTGGCATCCAGACTTATTCGTTCACCACCGGCTTCACCAACGAGCGCGGCGGCACCACTCTGTCGGTGGAGTACTCCAAGGAAAACCCCGTCCTGGCCGGTGATCGCTGGTTCAGCGGTGCTGGCAATGCCGGTCCGGACTACCCGGGTTCCGGCTGGAGCCCCGTGAGCCAGAACGGCAGCTGGTTGGGGCCGTGCGGCCCGGGCGGCGCCGACGCTTGGTGCACCCTGCGCGCCGGTGGAGACCCGTTGAACGCAGCTGACTATGTGCCGCACACGGCCGAATACAACGCCAATTCGAACCTGCAGATGCTCCTGCGCACCGGCGTCGAGCGTCGTGGCGTCTTCGCGAGCACCTCTTACGACGTCACCGACCGCGTCACCGCCGAAGCGGACGTGCTGTACAACCAGCGCATCACCGATCAGATGGTCGCTGGCTATCCGTATCAGTCGCTGGCCTTCGGCACCCCGCTTTCGGGCGACAGCGCGTTCAACCCGGTTGGCGAAGACATCGAGTTCCGTCGCCGCCTTTGGGAAGTGCCGCGCACCACCCGCAGCCGTCTGGACAGCTTCCGCATCGCCGGTGCGCTGAAGGGCTACTTCGAAGTCGGCCAGAATCCCTGGGACTGGGAAGTCGGCGTCATGTCGAACCGCAACAACCTCAACAAGACCGGCCATGGCGACATGAGCATCCTCGCCTCGCAGCAGGCTCTTGGCCCGTCCTTTGTTGATGCCAATGGCGTCGTGCAGTGCGGAACTGCAGCAGCTCCGATCTCCGGCTGTCTGCCTTGGAACCCCTTGCTGCCGAACGGCGTCGCCGGTCAAGGCGCACTGAGCGATCCGGATCTGCAGAACTTCCTGTTCCCGTACTACACCGACACGGGTACCACCAAGACCACCAACTTCTACGGCAGCCTCAGCGGCACGATCGTTGAGCTCCCCGCCGGGCAGCTCGGTTTTGCGGTCGGCGTCGAACGCCGCAAGGAACAAGGTCGCTTCGTGCCTGACGCCTTCGCGCAGTCCGGCCAGCACACTGGTCTGCCTGCAGACACGACCGAAGGTGCCTACGAGCTGAACGAGGCATTTGTCGAACTGTCGATTCCGCTGCTCGCGGACGTGCCGTTCGCCCAGGAACTGACGCTGAACGTTGCCAGCCGTTACTCCGACTACAGCAACTTCGGCGACACGACCAACAGCAAGTTCGGTTTCACCTGGCGCCCGGTCGATGACCTGCTGGTCCGCGCCACGTGGGCGGAAGGCTTCCGCGCCCCGTCGATCGCCAACCTGTACGGCGGCACCGGCGGCACCTTCGCCTACTACACCGACCCCTGCGGTACCGGAGCGGTGAACAGCGTGAACGGCAACGCCGCATGTAACGCAGATGGCGTGCCGGTCGGCTACGTCCAGCTTGGCCAAGGCCTGGTGCCTTGCACGGCCTACCCCTGCCAGACGCCGGATCAGTTCCTGTCCGGCTCCAACCCGAACCTGCTGCCGGAAACCTCGCGCAGCACCACCGCCGGTCTGGTCTGGAGCCCGCGCTGGGTGCAAGGGCTGGACATCGCGATGGATTGGTGGCGCTACAGTCTGGAAAACATGATCATCAGCGACAGCGTCAACCGCATCCTGCGCGACTGCTACGTGCTGGGTGACAGCAGCCGCTGCGACCGGGCTGGCGTGACCCGTGCTGCCGATGGTCATATCACCAGCCTGTTCTTCGGGCTGGCGAACCTGGGCGCGATGGAAACCGAGGGCTGGGATCTGGGCGTGCGCTACCGTCTGCCCGAAACGTCGGTCGGTCAGTTCTCCATCGACTGGCAGAACAGCTACACCAGCAAGTACGACACGGCCGCCCAGAACTCCGACGGTGAGGACATCATGGTCGGCCAGGTCGGTGCCCCGGGCATCTTCCGTCTGCGCTCCAACCTGGGCGTGAACTGGAACATGGGCGATTTCGGCGTCTCGTACATGGCTCGTTACTACTCGAGCATGAACGAAAGCTGCGTCTCGGGCCGCCCGTGTAACGATCCGGACCGCTATGCCAATGGCGAACCGGATGCGCTGCGCCGCACTGGCTCCAACACGTTCCACGATGTGCAGTTCAGCTGGTCGGCGCCGTGGAATGCGACCATCGCGGTCGGTGCAAACAACGTGACCAACCATTACGGTCCGATCATGTTCACCAATCCGAACAGCCAGTACCCGTACTACGGTGGCTTCGATATCGGCCGCTTCGTGTACATGAAGTACCAGCAGCGTTTCTGATAAGTCGCTGCAGCTGTATCCGCACCAGCACACGGCCCCGAAAGGGGCCGTGTGTTTTTTGGGCGAACGTGCCGCTGCCAGCCAGCCACGGTACTGACTCGTGCCTCCGACCGAGATGCCACCCGTAAGCTGTCCAAGGCTGCATTGGTACACTCCGCCGCGGGCGACGGATAACTGCTGACAAGTGTCCGCTCGAAATAGGACAGTGAGGCTACTGTTCCACGGGCACAGCCGCACGCGCATGCCATAGCGCAACTGGCCAAGCCATGTCAGACAGGCGAATCTGTCGTATCTGCAGGTTCAGGCACGCTCGAAGAACATCAGATACACCAATCGTCCGTCTTCCAGAGACTTGCCGAATCCCGGTCCGGCGGTGTGCCACAACCACGGGCGGAGCAGGATGAGGCGGTTGAAGCGCATTGGCACGCTCATGGTCCTCTCCCAAGCCTCGTCGCGCATGCTGTCGCGCTCGATGACGTCGCGATCCAGTTCGTCGATCGATGAGTAGCCCGTCGCTTGCAGCTCAACGGGGTCAAGTGGACGGCGTTCGGTGCCTGTACGCTTGTGGCGGAAGAAATCGGTACCCCCCCGACAATCCTCCGGTCTACTCAGGCCGAGTACGCCTGAAAAATATCCCGGATCCGTATGCACCCTGCCGCGACCTACATCGTCCGCCAAGGTTATCCGGAACTTTGCGTGGGACCCCAACGGGCTGATGACCCGAAGAGGTTCACCCACGATGTGCGAGACATGGTTGGCAAGGTTCGCGATCTCGATTCGTTGCAGTGAATTGCGACCGGGGAATGCGCCATCCTGTTCCGGGTAGCTCAGGCGAAGTCCTGCTTCTCGCAACGCGCCCGCGCGATCGAGAAAATCGTCGACGACGATCAGGGAAGTAGGCATGGCAAGGGGTACCTGTGGTTACTTCGCACCGCGCGCTCCAACAGTTAATGGATCGTGCAGCCGACGACTCCGGCTACCATCGCACATCCGGCTGGCGCACGCATGGCAGCGCTGTCACGCCATGTGCGTTGACGGCTTTCGACTGGCGACGCTTGATGTCCCAAGCCCTCTCCACGCGTTTGCACACCGATCACCGTCGGCGCGCGACAAGCCGCGCTGCCCGTAACGGTGAATACCGCATCGCGCATGGCGACACACGTGCAATACCCGATAGCCGACGTTCCTTAACAGCCCTTTAATTTCCTCGCAATATGGAGTTAACATCCGTGTGCCTTGCCAGTGGCCGCTTTCCGGGCCGGACAAGGATTGTCGTTTGGATCACACACCAACGCATTACCGGAGAGAACAACCATGAGAATGAAGACGAGCAAGTTGCGTGACGCGATCGCCCTGGCCATTGTCGCCAGCGTGACCATGGGCAACACGGCGCTTGCGCAGGAACAACAGGCACCAGCAACGAGCGGAGAACTGGATCGCATCACCGTGACCGGTTCACGCATCAAGAGCCAGACGTTCACCGCATCCAGTCCGGTGACGGAAATTGCCGCCGAGGAGTTCACCACCTATGGCGCCACCACGGTCGAGGATCTGGTCAACCAGATGCCGCAAATCGATCTGAGCTTCGACAACTTCGCCAACAACGGCTCCTGGGGCCATGCGACGATCTCGATGCGTGGTCTGGGTCCGCAGCGCACGCTGACCCTCGTCAATGGCCGTCGCCTTCCGGCCAGCCGCAACGAGATCACCGACCCGTCGATCATTCCCGCAGCCGCGATCAAGCGCGTGGACATCCTGTCCGGTGGCGCCTCGGCCGTATATGGTGCGGACGCGGTAGCCGGGGTGGTGAACTTCATTCTCAACGACAAATTCGAGGGGATCAGCCTTAACTACGGGGTGTCTGCCTTCCAGCACGACAACAGCAACAAGGAAATGCGGGCGCTCAATGACGCGCGCGGGTTCCCGTATCCCACCGGCAACAGCGGCTTCGACGGCAAGAGCCGCAATGCCGACATCGTGTTGGGTGGCAGCTTTGCGGACAACCGCGGCCACGCCATGGGCTGGTTGACCTGGCGCGAGAATGACGCGCTGTACCATGGTGACCGCGACTATTCCGCATGCTCGGTGTGGTTCGACGAGGCGGCCTGCGGCGGTTCCAGCACGGCCGATCCGGCTCGCTTCATCGTGCGCGACGTGGTCCACGGCGTGGACGCAGACGGCAATCCGAAGACGACTCTGGTGAACCGGGGCGAGTTCGTCTATGACGGTACTGGTGGCTACCGCCCGGGCAGCTACGTGTACAACTACGCGCCGATCAACTTCTACCAGCGCCCCGACCAGCGTGTGACGGCTGGCTTCGCGGGCAGCTTCGATGTCAACGAGTACATGACGCCCTACATCGAGGCGATGTTCCTGGAGCGCCGTTCCGAGATGCAGATCGCGGAGTCCGGGGCATTCGGCGTGCCAGTCACGCTGAACTGCAACGATCCGCGGATCGGCAGCCTGTGCGCGGATGCCGGAGTCCTCACCCCGGAGATGAGCACCATCATCTACAAGCGCAACGTGGAAGGCGGCCCTCGCCGCCATGCCAGCGACGACAGCAGCTATCGCATCACCGCAGGTGTCCGAGGCAACTTCTTCGACTCGTCGTGGACTTGGGACGTGTCCGGGGTTTCCGGTCGGACCAAGACCATCGACATCGGTACCAACGACTTCCTGATCAGCCGAATTGCATCGGCGGCGACCGGCTGCAACAACCCGACATATGGGACCTTCCAAGGGTGCCAGCCTTGGGATGTCTGGACCGACAACATTTCCGAGGAGGCGGCCCAGGCGATGGCCGGCACCAGCTTCGCCATCTACAAGACCAGCTATCGCGCACTGGCTGCGGAGGCCAACGGCGAACTGGGCTGGGGCTTCCCGTGGGCCGCAGGCGAACGCATCGGGCTGGCCGTGGGTACCGAGCACCGCAGCTATTCCTACACCACCGAGTACGACACCGACTCCCGCGCGGGCAACTTCGCCGGTGCCGGTGCGGCCGACCTGCCGGTCGACGCGTCCAACAACGTCAGTGACTTCTTCGTGGAAGCCGCGTTGCCGATCTTCGTGGGCGGGGGACTGTTCAACCGTCTGGACGCATCCTTGGGGTATCGCTATTCCGACGACAAGACGTCGGGCAACTACGACACCTACAAGCTGGGTCTGAGCGGCAAATTCTGGGAGGAGAAGCTGCTGGTTCGTGCAGGCTACAACCACGCGGTGCGCGCGCCGAGCCTGAACAACCTGTATTACCCGCAGCGCATCGCCCTGAGCAGCACGGACCTGTGCGCAGGCGACGCCGAGCAGGTCGCCGAGGCCGGTTACACCGCCGAGCAGTGCGCCCGCACCGGCGTGCCACTCGACCGGTACGGGCTTGTGCCGCGCAACCCCGCCAACCAGTACAACGTGCTGACCGGCGGCAACTCGGATCTCGCGCCTGAATTCGCCGACACCTACACGGTCGGCTTCGCGCTGGAGCCGATCCCGGACCTGAATCTGTCGCTGGACTGGTACAACGTCAAGATCAAGGACGCGATTGCCGGCATCGGCTACAACACCATCCAGATCCTGTGCATGGAGCAGAGCCTGTACTGCGACCGCATCCATCGCGATGCGCGCGCAGGTGATTACGACCTGTGGGTGGGCCTGGCCGCCGACCCTGGCGCAGGCCACATCAACAACCTGCCCGACAACATCGGCCTTTATGAACGCTCGGGTCTGGATCTGGCCGTCAGCTACGCGATGGACCTCGGCCCGGGTCGCCTGCGCACCAGCCTGGTGGGCAACTACGTGTTGAAGGACTTCACCCAGACGCTCGCATCGCAGTCCAGCACGGCCTACGACTGCAAGGGCCTGGTCAATGACACGCGCAACTGCCAGACGCCGAAGTGGCGCCACGTGGCCTCGGCCGGGTATTCGTGGGACCGCTTCACCGCCGGCCTGCGTTGGCGGCGCGTGGGGGCCATGGACTACAAGGGGGTTGATGGAACCCCGTTGTCCAATGTCATCTGGCTGGGCACCGGCGTGGACGCCTACGACTACCTCGACTTGAACGGAAGCGTTTCGTTCGGTCCTGCCGTGGTGAGCCTGGGCGTGAACAACGTGTTCGACAAGGAACCGCCGTTCGTGGGTGACAGTGCGTTGGCCGCCAACGCCAATGCCCTGGGCGGGTATGACCAGGCCGGCCGCTTCTTCTTTGGAAGCATCAACATGAAGTTCTGACCTGGATTATCGTTTGTTCCAAGCAGTACGGCGGCGGGCTTCGGCCCGCCGCTTTCTTGTTCAGGACACTGCTTCGATCGTGGGGCTACTTGCCGGGCTGCATGTCGACGGCGATGGTCAGTCGCGGCGTGCTTGCTTGGAATGGCACCGTTCCATGCCAGATGAACGAGGGGAACAGCACCAACCAACCCGCCCTCGGCTTCAGGACGCGACGCGGAGCAAGGTTCAGTCCAAGCTCGTCCGGGGGCTGCCCGCACTGGATCCACCCGGCACGAGACTCGTCATCGGATTCGGACACGCTTGGAGGGAGCCAGACATGGAACGCCGAGCTGGCCCATCCGTCGCCATGAATGTGGTTGGCGTGATGCCCGGCCGATGACAGTCGAACCGACCAGGAGCCGACAAATGCCACACTGCGGTTCCTGCGTGCGAGGAATGGATGGTTGGCATCATCCGGCAGTGTCGCCAGCCACGCTTCTATGGCCGTGCGCAGCGCCGTCTCGGTCGCACGCAGGAGCGCGTTGTCGCGGCCGAACAGCCGCCCGGCGGTTTGGGTACCACCTCGCACACTCTGGTTGATGGGCTCGCGACTGGCCCCATGCATCGATTCCAGAGTTGCGCCGAGTGCCTGCAGAAAGGCCTGCCTGTCGCCGAAGCCCTCGGGGATGCCCACTTCGATGGACGCCACGAGCCGCTCATAGTCGAACAGCCAGTGCTCCCGCTCGTCATCCAGCAGGCACCAGGCGGTGCCAAGGTTGGCCCAGCCTTGTTGATCGCGCGGATCCAGCTGAACGCAGCGCTGGGCACAGTGTTGTGCCAGATCGAACCGTTGCGTCCGGAATGCATGGCGCGCATGTGCATTCAGGAACGCAGGTGTGTCGCCTTGCTCGCTGCGTGCCACCCTTGCATACAGTTGCGCGGCTTGGGCATGCTGCTCCAGCGCATCCAGCGCGTCGGCGGCGTACCACTCCAGCACCGGGTCGCCCGGGTCGTTTCGGCGAAGTGGGTGCAACAAGGCAAGTACCTCTTCCGGACGATTGGCCGACATCAACATGCGAGCGAGCGCTAACTGCAGCGGCCAGTTGCCGGGCTGTGCACGGGCGGCGGCGCGAAATTCGTCAAATGGATCCTCGCCAGGAGACAATCCGGCACGGTTCTCCCAAAGCAATTGGCCGAGCGTTTCATGGGCCGGCGCATAGGCCGGATCACGGCTGACCAGCTCGCGCGCACCAGCGAGCGCCTGTTCGCTGCATCCGGCGTCCGCCAGCACGCCGTTGATCGCGTCCTGCAATGCGCTGGAGCGGTGCCCGCCCCGCTGAAGCAATCGTTCGGCTTGGCGCAGCGCCACCAATGCCTCGTCGACACGCCCGAGATGACGCACCGCCAGGCCGAGATCGACCCAAGCCGATGCCTGCCCGGGCTGCAGAGCAACAGCCCTGCGCAGCAACGGCTCGGCTTCCTGCCACTGGGCATGTGCACAGAGGGCATTTCCCTCGCGAGACAGGAATACCGCGAAATTGCGCGCCACAGTCGTCTCGCCGGGAAGCAAAGCCATGGCACGCTCGAATGCTGCGATCGCCTGACTCCGGCAATGCGCTTCGGCTTGGCAGATACCCAGCAACTGCCAAGCATCGGCGGCATCTGGTGCCTGCGCGACAAGGGCCTCGGCCAGTCCAAGAGCCTGATCGATACGGCCGGCGCTCAGCAGCTGACGCGCCTCCAGGAAGCGCCGGGCCTGCGCCGGATCCAGCCGGCGAGCATGCATGGCTTTCACCACGGCCTCAGCCCGCGCGCCAGTCACCCATCGCCGAGGCGAGCTCTGCGGCCATCTGCCGCTCGGCCGCGTTCAGCAACGGATTCCAGACATCGAACATGAGAATCACGCGCAGTCGGTCACTGTCGTTGCGGGCCTCGTGCTCGATGGTGTCATCGAACACCCAGCACTTGCCCTCGCGCCATTGGCGCCAGTCGTAGCCGACGCGATAGCTGCATTTCTCCGGCACCACCAACGGCAGGTGGGCAACGAGGCGCGCATTGGTTTCGCCGGTGTGGGGCGGGATGTGCGCCCCGGGTGAGAGCGCGGAGAACATCGCATTCGGACACAGACCGGGAATGTCCGCGGTGTCCGCCAGCGCCAGAGCCTCGGCGGTTTGCGGACATTGGGACAGGTGCTCTTCGACCGGCCGACCGTGGCTGTACAGGTGGAAGCCGCTCCAGTTGCGGGAATGATTCAACTTGTCCCATTGGTTGACGGGATCATCCGGCCGGTACTGGATATACGGAACGAATTCATCGCCACGGCTTGCGAGCATGCTCTGCAGTTCGCCCTTGATGACCTCGGTGCGCGATTCCAGCTCCTCCATCCAGGGGAAAAGGGCATCGTCGTAGAAGGTGATCGCCGGCAGGCGCGGCACGTGCAACTGGTTGCAATGCGAATGGTACGGCCGACTCTTGCCGGCCAGGATGGAGGCGGCCTCGTCCCAACGGTCAGCGGTGACTGCATCGACGGTCGAACGGGTGGCTGCCAGACGGTGGGCAAGGTAGCCGGACAGTTCCTCCGTGTCCCGTTGCACGACGTCGCGGGCGTGGACGAGCCGGCCGCGCAAGGCCTGAGGCCACTGCGACTCGCCCGCTGCGACCTTCAAGGCATTCCGGAACACGTCGGCGGCCGCGCGCGGCCGGCCCTGGCGTTCGTGGAACTCCGCCTTGCCGAGCAAGCCCGGCAGGAAGTACGGGTCGATCTGCAATGCCTCGACGATCGCAGACCATTCCATGTCCACCTGGCCCAACTCGCGCAGGACGCGTGAGACGGTCAGCGCGAGCATCGGCTCACGTGGCGAGCGCGTGCGCGCCAGCTGCAGCAACTCGAGGGCTTCCCGGGCGTCACCGCGCTGGAACGCATGGACGCCGAGGCTGAACAGGGCTTGCACGTTGTCCGGCTCGCGTAGTCGGACCTGCCCCCACAGCCGCTCCGCCTCCTGCCAGCGTCCGGCCGCGGCTGCCGCACCGGCGCGTTCGACAAGGACGCTTACCTGCTCGCTCATGACACTCCCGGATTCCTTCCATGATCAGCCACGCAAGGCGCAGCGTATCCCAGCACGGGTTTGCGTGCATTGCGCAATCATGCGGCGACAATGCACGACGCATCCCGGCATGGCCGGTCAACCGAGCTTGAGACCCAACGGACAAGCCGGGCCGCCCACGGGACGGCTATTGACGTCAAATCCCTGCGCGGAGGGCGTCAAGCGATGGTGCGGGACAGCTGCCGGCCGCTCAGCCCAGCGCCTCCGCCAGACGCCGCTGCTGCGCGTGCAGGGCGTCGGGCATGGCCTCGCCGTAGCTGGACAGGTATTCGCCGATGCTGGCGGCTTCGGCCTTCCAGCCGTCGGTGTCGACGCCGAAGAGCTTTTCGCGGGCTTCGCCGGTCAGATCGACGCCATCCAGGTTGAGCGCTTCGGGGGTCGGCAGGATGCCGATGGGCGTGTCGACGCCCTCGGCCTCGCCCTTGACCCGGCCGATCATCCACTCCAGCACGCGCATGTTGTCGCCGAAGCCCGGCCACAGGAAGTCGCCACCGTCGCCTTTCCGGAACCAGTTGACATGGAAGATCTTCGGCAGCTTGGCCTCATCGCCGTCGAAGCTGAGCCAGTGCCCGAAGTAGTCGGCGAAGTTGTAACCGCAGAACGGCTTCATCGCCATCGGATCACGGCGCATGACGCCCACCGCGCCGGTCGCCGCGGCCGTGGTTTCCGAGCCCATCGAGGCGCCGATCAGCACGCCGTGGGCCCAGTCGCGGGCTTCGAACACCAGCGGCACCAGCGAGGCGCGACGGCCACCGAAGACGATCGCCGAGATCGGCACGCCCTGCGGGTCTTCGGCCTTCTCCGACCAGCTCGGGGTCTGCCGTGCGCTGACGGTGAAACGGGCGTTGGGGTGCGCGGCCGGGCCGTTGGCCGGGTCGAACGCACGTCCTTGCCAGTCGATGGCCGGGGTGCGCTTGTCCAGGCCTTCCCACCACGGCTGGTTGTCGTCGGTCACCGCGACGTTGGTGAAGATGGCATTGCTCTGCAGGCTGGCCAGTGCATTGGGGTTGGATTGTTCGGAAGTGCCCGGCGCCACGCCGAAGAAGCCGGCTTCCGGGTTGATCGCCCACAGGCGGCCGTCGGGACCGGGACGCATCCAGCAGATGTCGTCGCCCACCGTCCACACCTTCCAGCCGGCCTCGCGATAGGCGTCCGGCGGGATCAGCATGGCCAGGTTGGTCTTGCCGCAGGCGCTGGGGAAGGCCGCGGCGATGTAGTGGGTCTGGCCCTGCGGGTTTTCGATGCCCACGATCAGCATGTGCTCGGCCAGCCAGCCTTCCTCGCGTGCCTGCCAGGAGGCGATGCGCAGGGCGTGGCACTTCTTGCCCAGCAGCGCGTTGCCGCCGTAGCCCGAGCCGTAGCTCTTGATGGTCAGCTCTTCCGGGAAGTGCATGATGAAGCGGCGCTTGGGATCCAGTTCACCGGTGGAGTGCAGGCCCTTGACGAAGCTGCCCTCGCGCTCGATCCGCGCCAGTGCCAGCGCACCCATGCGGGTCATCAGGCGCATGTTGGCGACCACGTAGGGCGAATCGGTGATTTCCACGCCACAGCGCGACAGCGGCGAATCGATCGGCCCCATGCAGTACGGGATCACGTACATGGTGCGGCCTTCCATGCACCCTTCGAACAGCTCGTCCATCTGCGCATGGCCGTCGGCCGGGCTCATCCAGTGGTTGTTTGGACCGGCGTCGTCACGGTCCTCGGTGCACACGAACGTCAGGTGCTCGACCCGGGCCACGTCTTCGGGGTGCGAGCGGTGCAACCAGCAGTTCGGGTGGGTGTCGGCGTTGAGCGGCAACAACGTGCCATCGGCCTGCATGCGGGCAACCAGGGCCTGGTTCTCCTCGTCGCTGCCGTCGCACCAGTGGATGGCGGCGGGGCGGGTCAAAGCGGCAACCTGGTCGACCCAATCGTTCAGGGCGGGCAGTCGGCTGGTCATCAGCGGGGAATCCTCGTTCAGTGCGGTGGTTCGGGTCGAATGGTGCGGGTCAAACGTCAGGTGGCGGGAATCAGCGTCTGCATCATGTGTTCGACATAGGCGTCGAACTGCTCGTGCTGCATCTTCGGGGTACCGGGCAACTGACGATTCAACTGCAGGAAGCCGACGTAGGCGGCATAGGCCAGGCGCGCGCGGTGGGTGGCATCGCTGCCGGCCAGTCCGGCCTGGCGGAACAGCACGGTCAGGTGGTCGAGGCGGCGCTGCGAGACCCGGCCGATGACCGGGGCCACCGTCGGGTGGTCCAAGGCCTTGAGCAGTTCGGAATAGATCACGTGCGAGGTGAACTCGGCGGCGACCATCTGGAACAGGGCGCGCAGGCGCTCACGTGGCTCCTCGATGGCTTCCAGCGGACCGAACACGGCTTCCTCCTCCAGCGCCTCCCAGCGGTCCAGCGCCGCCTGCAGCAACGCGTCTCGGGAGGGAAAGTGCCAGTAGAAGCTGCCCTTGGTCACGCCCAGCCGCCGCGCCAGCGGCTCCACCGCCACCGCGCCGACCCCGGCCTCGGCAATCACGTCCAACGCGGCTTGCGCCCAGTCCTCGGCATTCAGGCGCCCGGGGCGCGCGGGCTTCTTCGGCTTCACGCTCATCCGGCCAGTGTAACCGTATGGTCAGGCCAGAGGATGCCGCACCGCACATTGACACTGCGGCCGCGCACTGTCCATACTCAACCGTATGTTAACCAGCCGGCAGGCACCATGCCTGCCGGGCGCGCATTCCGGAGTCCATGATGAGTATCGTCGTACCGTTCCTCGCCCTGTTGCTTGCGACCGGCTTCGCCGCCTACCACCGCCTGCGACTGTGGCACTGGGCAGCGCTGTCGGTCGTGCTGCTGGTCATCGCCCGCCTCGCCGGCGCGCACCCCACCGCGACGATCGTTGCCGCGGTGCTGCTGGCGCTGGTGGCGCTGCCGCTGTTGCTGCCGCCGGTGCGCACGGCGCTGATCACCACGCCGCTGCTGAAGTTCTACACCCGCATCCTGCCACCGCTGTCGGACACCGAGCGCACCGCGCTGGAATCGGGCACGGTCGGCTTCGAAGGCGAGCTGTTCTCCGGCAAGCCGGACTGGTCGCAGTTGCTCGACCAGCCCAAGCCGCAACTCAGCGCCGAGGAGCAGGCCTATCTGGACGGGCCGACCGAGCAGCTGTGCCGGATGGTCGACGACTGGGAGATCACCCACGTCCGTGCCGACCTGCCGCCCGAGCTGTGGGATTTCGTCAAGCGCGAGAAGTTCTTCGGCCTGAACATTCCCAAGGAATACGGCGGGCTGGGCTTCTCCGCGCTGATGAACCACAAGGTGATCCAGAAGCTGGCGTCGATCTCCACCGTCGTCAGCTCCACCGTCGGCGTGCCCAACTCGCTGGGCCCGGCCGAACTGCTGATGCACTACGGCACGGAAGCGCAGAAGCGCCACTACCTGCCGCGGCTGGCCGATGGCCGTGAGGTGCCCTGTTTCGCGCTCACCGGCCCGTTCGCCGGCTCAGACGCCACCTCGATCCCTGACTACGGCATCGTCTGCAAGGGCCAGTGGAACGGCCAGGAAGTGCTCGGCATCCGCCTCACCCTCAACAAGCGCTACATCACGCTGGCCCCGGTCGCGACGCTGATCGGCGTCGCCTTCCGCATGTACGATCCGGACGGGCTGATCGGCGATACCCGCGACATCGGCATTTCGCTGGCGCTGATGCCGGCGGACGTTCCCGGACTGTCCATCGGCCGTCGCCATTTCCCGCTGAACTCGCCGTTCCAGAACGGACCGATCACCGGCCGCGACATCTTCCTGCCGCTGAGCCAGTTGATCGGTGGTCGCGAAATGGCCGGCCAGGGCTGGCGCATGCTGATGGAGTGCCTGTCGATCGGCCGCTCCATCACCCTGCCCTCCACCGCCAGTGGCGGCGCCAAGTCCGGTGCGGTGGTGGTCGGCGCCTATGCGCGCATCCGCAAGCAATTCGGCCTGTCCATCGGCCGCTTCGAAGGCGTGGAGGAGGCCTTGGCGCGGATTGCCGGCAAGGCCTACACCATCAGCGCGCTGTCGCAGGCCACCGCCGCGGCGGTGACCCGTGGCGAGAACCCCGCCGTGCCCTCGACCATCTCCAAGTACCACTGTACCGAGATGGGCCGTGAAGTGGCCAAGGAAGTGATGGACGTGGTCGGCGGCAAGGGCATCATCCTCGGCCCCCGCAACTTCGCCGGACGCGCGTGGCAGGCCTCGCCGATCGCGATCACCGTGGAAGGCGCGAACATCATGACCCGCTCGCTGATGATCTTCGGCCAGGGCGCGATCCTGTGCCATCCGTGGGTGATGAAGGAGATGAAGGCCGCGCAGAATCCTGACCGCCGCGAGGGCCTGCGCCAGTTCGACCACGCGCTGTTCGGACACATGGGCGACGGCATCTCCAACGCCGTGCGCAGCTGGTGGTTCGGCCTGACCGGCACGCAGATCGGCAGTGCCCCGGGCGATGCCTACACCCGCCGCTATTTCCGCAAGCTCAACCGCTATTCGGCCGCGCTGGCGGTGATGGCCGACACCTCCATGCTGCTGCTCGGCGGCAAGCTGAAATTCAAGGAGTCGCTGTCCGGACGCCTGGGTGACGTGCTCAGCCAGCTGTACATCGCCAGCAGCCTGCTCAAGCGCTACCAGGACGAAGGTGCACCGGAAACCGACCAGCCGTTGCTGGCCTGGGCCTTCCACGATGCGATCAACAAGATCGAAACCGCGCTGTCCGGGGCGCTGCGCAACTTCCCCATCCGTCCGGTGGCCTGGCTGCTGTGGCCGATGATCTTCCCGTGGGGTCGCCGCGCGACACCTCCCTCGGATCGCCTTGGCCACCGTGCCGCCAGCGTGCTGATGAACCCCTCGGATGCGCGTGATCGGCTGGCCGATGGCGTGTTCCTGACCCCCTGCGCGAACAACCCCGGTGGCCGCATCGCCAGCTATCTGGAGACCTTCATCGCCGCCGAGCCGGTGGAACGCCGCTTCCAGAAGGCGCTGAAGAACAGCGACATCGAAGCGCTGGACTTCGACGCCCAACTGGACGAGGGCGTGCGCGAAGGCTGGATCACGGCGGACGAACGCCAGCAGTTGCTGGAACTCCGCTCGCTGACGCTGGACGCGATCATGGTCGACGATTTCGACACCGAGGAACTGCGCTCGGCCGGTTACGCGGCCCTGCTGGCAGGCGACGACGGCAACGCGGAGCCGAACCCCGCGCGCGCGGTCGCATGATCCGCCTGATGCCTGCCCCGGCAAGCGCCGGGGGCAGGCAATCAGCGCGTCGGCGTCCAGCATCTCCAGCACTGTCGCGGGCTGCAACAGCAACGCACAGCAACGCACTTTCCGCCACGGTCGGCCAACAGCCATCCGGAATCCGCAGTGGCCTCGCTCACGACGCGGGGCCAGGCGGATCGCCGACTCAGCCGAGCGCCGGGTCTCGCGCCGGGGCCCGCACCGTGGCCGCCCCGGCCTGCTCCGGCAACCGGCGCTGCTCACGCACCACCTTCCACGCCCCGACCACCAGTCCGGCGGCAATGCCGATGCCGGCAAGGAACACCAGCTTGCTGCCGATCACCGACAGCAACTTGTGCGTCCACACCCAGGTGAGGTCACCGAACCGGTACACGGCAGTGTCGATGACCGCCTTGGCCTTGTAGCGCGACTGCCGATCGACACGTGTGTAGATGGTTTCGCGCGCAGGCTTGGACAGCGAGAACTCGCCGGCGCGGGTGGCGATCTGCACCAGTGCCACCAGCAACGGCAGCGGCGAGGCCGCCAGCAGGCAATAGCCGACCAGGATGGCGAATGCCGGCACCAGCAGGGCCGGCCCCACACCGTGCCGACGCAGCAGCCAACGGGTGAGGAACAACTGGATGACGATGGTCAGCCCGTTGATCGCCCAGTCCAGGCTGGAGTAGAAGCGCGTTGCCGCCTCGGCAGTCGGATACGCCTGGCGCACGATCGCCGCCTGCTCGTTGTACAGCAACGTGCCGACGCCGACACCGAAGAACATCAGCAGTGCCAGTGCGCGCAGCAGCGGGTCGGCGGCCACCAAGCGCAGCCCGGCCCAGATCGACCCGCCCATGGCCGCGCCACGCCCATCCCGACCTTCACGCTGCTCACGCCGCATCGCCCACGGCCGCAGCATCACGATGCACAGCAGGCACAGCAGCAGGAAGCCGGCGGACACCAGCAGCAGCCGATCAACGCCCAGGGTACCGACCAGCATCCGCGTGATGGCCGGTCCGGTCAGCGCACCGATGGTGCCGCCGGCACCGATGTAGCCGTACACGCGCTTGGCGTGGTCGTTGTCGAACACATCGGCCATGTAACTCCAGAACACCGTCACCGCGAACAGGTTGAACACCGCCACCCAGACGAAGAACAGCACGCCACGCCCTGGCAGTTCACGGTCGAAGGCCCACCAGAACGCCATCAGGCAGGCAATGAAGGCCGAATACACCACCGGCAGGAAGACCCGCCGCGGCCAGCGCGACACCAACCATCCGTACAGCGGCTGCAGCGCCACCATGACAAGAAACGTGAGCGTGAACAGCACCTGCAGCGTGTACGCATGCAGATCGATGCCGACGGTGGCAGACCAGGCCAGCAGCCGATCCGGGAACAGGGTCGCCGCATCCGCCGACGCCCCCATCGCATCGCGCACCGGGCGCAACACGTAGTACCCGCACAACAGGCTGAAGAAATACAGCAACGCCCACCACAGCGGCGGTGAGTCGGCCAGTTCGGCGCGCAGCCGCGACAAGGCGGTCGGGGAGGGTTCGGACATCCGGATCGTGCTCACCGGACAGTGCATCCGGCCTGCGCGAACGGTAGCCGAAGCCGGCAGCTGCCGCCACCGGCCGGCGCGACGCTCCGGCGACAATGGCAGCCGTGTCCACGCGCCGGCATCGGTTCAGTTGCAATTCGGCCCGGACCTCCCAACCTTGCAGCCACAGCCCGTCATCGGAGAAACCCGCATGGCCATGCAGCGAACCGTCCTTGCCAGCCTGTTGCCGCTGGCCATCCTTGCCGCCGGCCTGACCGGTGCCGCGCATGCGGACGAGCGCCGCTGCGACGGCACGCTCAGCGGCGACCACGACAACATCGCGGTCCGGACCGGCGGCACCTGCAATCTGCAGGGCGTGCGGACCAGTGGATCGGTGGTGGTCGCACGCGGAGGCAGCCTGTCGATGAGCGGCTCGCGCATCGGCGGCAACGTCCAGGCCGAGGGCGCACGCGCGATCACCATCGATGGCGGCTCGATCGACGGCAGCGTGCAACTGCGCCAAGGCAACAGCGCCCGCATCAGCAACGCCGCGATCGAAGGCGACCTGCAACTGGACGACCATCGCGCCTCGGTGGTCGCGACCAGCAACCGCGTCGCTGGCAACCTGCAGGTCAAGGACAACCGTGGCGGCGTGACTCTGCGCAACAACGTGATGGACGGCAACCTGCAATGCGAGGGCAACGTGCCCGCCCCCGCCGGCGGTGCCAACCGCGCGGCGTCCAGGCAGGGCCAGTGCTCCGGACTGTAAGCCTTCAGCTCTCCAGCACTGGCGGCAGCGGGCAGTGCAGGACGCCGCAGATGGTGCGCAGCAGTTCCGCTTCGGCGACGTTGATGCGTCCGTCGTGGCCGATCGCCACGGTGATCGCCTCGACCAGCAACTGCTTGGCGAACGGGTCCAGCGCATCCAGTACCGGCCATGCCTGGTCAAGCGCGCGCAGTCGCTCCGCTGGCGTCGCATAGGGCAGGTGCAGATCCGGCAGCAGGCGCTGCATCCCCGCCAGGTAGGCTCGCCGCGCCGCCGCGGCATCGTGCGGATGGCCGACGTCGGCGACCACCGCCAGCAGCGTCGCCGCGGCATCGCTGGCATCGCGCAGGCGGCGCCGACCGAAGCGGGCGAAGCGCCGCGGATCCAGTGACTCGCGCACCTGCACCTGCAACAACATGCCCAAGCAGTATTCGAACAGCGAGACTTCGGCGTCGGTGTGGATGACCGCATCCACGGTGTCCAGGAACGTCTCCAGCTCCGGCCGTGGCCGCAGTCGCAGAACCGGAAAGGCCAGCTCGGCCAGCGGCAGCCGCAGCAGAGGGTGCAACTCGCGCAGCGGGCCGTCGGCCAGCTCGTGCACGCGGGCCAGCACGTCCTCACCCAGGCGTGCCCGGATCTCGCTGTCCTGGCGCGAGCGGGTGCCGGCAGCGGCATCCAGCAGCAAGGCCAGCAGCAATGGCATCGCCTGATCGCGTTCGCGCGCCAACGCGCGCAATGCCGGGCCAAGCCCCGCGTGCAGGCGTCCGGCGCGGCGGTAGTCGTCGGTGGCCGGATTGGCGACCTGTCCCGACACCATCGGCGGCGTCACCTGCAAGGTACCGTCGCTGGCCGGCAGCGGCTCGACGCTGACCTGATCCAGCCCCAGCAACCGGTCCTCGGCAAGACCGCTGGGAGGCACATCCAGCCATTGCCGCCGCAGTTGCTGCAGGCGGGCATCGTCGAAACCCGGTTCCAGTGCCTGGATGCGCTGCAACAGCGGCGGGTGGGTGGCGAACATTCCGCGCAACCCGACCCCATCACCGAAGAGCATGTGGCTGACTTCCTCGGCGTCGGCGCGCTCGTTCAGTCGCGAGCCTTCCTGCACGCCGGCAATTTTTTTGAGGGCGCCGGCCAGTCCCTGCGGCTGGCGGGTGAACTGCACCGCCGAGGCATCGGCCAGCATTTCCCGCGAGCGGCTGATGCCGGCCTTGATCATGCGCCCGAAGAACAGCCCGATCGCGCCGATCACCATCGCCACCAGCGCGGCCACCACAACGGCGGCGGCACCGCGTTCGCGGCTGCGGCCACCGAGCTGCAACACCTTGCGCCCGATGGTACTGAGCATCAGGATGCCGAACAGCACCCCGACCAGGCGGATGTTCAAGCGCATGTCGCCATTGAGCACGTGGCTGAACTCGTGCGCGACCACGCCCTGCAACTCGTCGCGATTGAGCCGGTCGAGCGCACCGCGGGTGACGGCGACCGCCGCATCGGCCGGCGCGTAGCCGGCGGCGAAGGCATTGATGCCGGCTTCCTTCTCCAGCACGAACAGCTGCGGCATCGGCACGCCGGAGGCGATCGCCACTTCCTCGACCACGTTGCGCAGGCGGCGAAGATCCAGGTCGGTGGTGTCGGCGGGGACCGGTGTCCCTCCCATCTGCTGGGCGACCGCGCTACCGCCATCACGCAGCGTGGTGATGCGGAACAGCGAACCCAGCCCGATCACCAGCAGCGTGGCCAGGGCGGCGGCCGCCAGCACACCCGGATCCGGCCCCACCACGGCCGCTGCGGCAACGCACACCGCGGCGATGATCCCGATCACCGCCAGCGCGAACAGCAGCACCAGCCGGTTGCTGGCACGACGCGCCGCGGCCTGGCGCTCGAAGAAGTTCATGGCACCGGCCATGTCCGGCGTCAGAACTGGACCTTCGGTGCCTCGCGCACGAGGTCGCGCTTCTCGACCGGGATATCCAGCAGCGCGGCCGGCGCGAAATTGAACATGCCCGCGACCACGCTGGACGGGAACACTTCACGCTTGTTGTTGTACTGCATGACGGCGTCGTTGTACGCCTGCCGCGCGAACGCCACCCGGTTCTCGGTGCTGGTCAGCTCTTCGGTCAACTGCATCATGTTCTGGTTGGCCTTCAAGTCCGGATAGGCCTCGGCGATGGCCAGCAGCCGCCCGAGCCCGGCGTTGAGCGCGCCCTGCGCGGCCGCCAGCTCCGCCATCGCTCCCGGATCACCGGGATTGGCCTTGGCCGCAGCCAGACCCGACTGGGCGGCACTGCGGGCCGCGACCACGGCTTCCAGCGTCTCGCGTTCGTGGCTCATGTACTGCTTGGCCACTTCGACCAGGTTCGGAATCAGATCGAAGCGCCGCTGCAGTTGCACGTCGATTTGCGCGAATGCATTGCGGAAGGCATTGCGGGCGGTCACCAGGCCGTTGTAGATGCCGACGACGAACAACGCCAAGCCGACCACGATTGCCAGCAGGATCAGAACACCAGCCATCACAGTTCCCCTTGTTCATGCAAAGCGGCCACTGTCGGAATATCATCGGACCGTCGGCCTAGCATACGCACGGGGAGGAGCAGATGAAAGCAACCCGCCCATCGAAGCACTCGCGTCGCCGCCACGGCCTGAAGGCGGCCGTGCTGATGGCGTGCACGTCACTGGCACTGGCCACGCCGGCGCAGAGTCTGCGCTGGAACAGCGAGGCCGCAGCGGCCCCCGGAACGCCGGCGCACATGGCGTCGTCGACCGCGGTCAACCGCAACATCGGCTATGTCCCGCCGCCGCACAGCACCACGCCGGTCGCATCGGGATTCGACGTCGATCATTTCGAAGTCCTGGCACAGGCACTGGTCGCCAATCAGCGTGTTCCGGGTCTGGCCATGGCCATCGTCCAGGACGGGCGCGTCCTTAGTGCGCGCGGTTATGGCGTCACCGACGTGCGCGGCGGCCAGCCGGTCGACGCGCACACCGTGTTCCGGCTGGCCTCGCTGTCCAAGCCGTTCGCCGGCACGCTCGCCGGGATGCTGGTGGCCGACGGCGCGTTGCGCTGGGACAGCCGCATCACCGAATACATGCCGTCGCTGCAACTGTCCTCGCCCGGCGCGGCGCAACAACTGACCGTTGCCGACGTCCTCAGTCACCGGGTGGGCATCGGCCGCAACGCATTCGATCGCGACATCGAGCGCAATGCCAGCTACGCCAGCCTCGTGCAGCGGCTGTCGAGCCTTCCGATGAACTGCATGCCCGGCGACTGCTATGCCTACCAGAACGTGGCCTTCAGCCTGATCGGCGACGTGGTGTTCGCCACCACCGGGCAGTTCTACGGCGATTCGGTCGCGCGCCGCATCCTGATGCCACTGGGCATGAACGACGCCAGCGTCGGCCTCGAAGGTCTGGTATCCAGCCCGCGCTGGGCTCGTCCGCACGTGCGCGCCGGCGGTGGCTGGAGTCCGGTGTCGCCGAAGCCGACCTATTACCGCGTCGGTCCGGCCGCCGGCGTCAATGCCAGCGCCAGCGACATGGCGCAGTGGCTGCTGGCACAGACCGGCCATCGCCCGGACGTGTTGTCGCAATCGTTGCTCTCCACCCTGCACACACCGGTGGTCGACACCCCGGGTGAAGTGCGCGGCCGCTCGTGGCGCGGACAGCGCCTTGGCAGTGCCGGCTACGGCATGGGCTGGCGCGTTTACGACTATGCGGGACACCGCATGGTGTTCCACGGTGGTGCAGTGCAGGGCTACCGCGGCGTGATCGCGATGATCCCGGAGCGGGATATCGGCGTCGCCATCCTCTGGAACGGTGAAAGCAATGCCCCGTCGGGGTTATTGCCGACCATCCTCGACAGTGCCATCGGCATGCCGTACCAGGCATGGCTGGATGTCGGCGAAATCCCGGAGGCGATGTACGCCGACGGGCAGAACCCGGCTGCCGGCGCGCAGTCGCACCGGGCCAACGCGGCCCCGCATTGATTCATTTGCCGGCGTCGCCGGAAGCAACCATCCCTGACGCCGGGCCTTGACCCGGCGTCGTCGTGGGCGACGAACGGACCGGCACCGCTTGCTCCAAAAAAACACCTCCCCGCCTGGGCCTGCGGGGAGGTATCGATGAGCGCTCCGGTTGCTGCCGGATTTACATCACGTTGACCGGGGCCGTTGGCGGCATCGCTGCCGGCGCAGCCTTCTTTGCGGTCTTCTTGCGTGCAGCCTTCTTCGCAGCCGGCTTCTTGGCCGCGGGCTTCTTGGCGACCTTCCTTGCCGCCTTGGCGGTGCTCTTCCTGGCCGTCGGCTTCTTGGCGGCCTTCTTCGCAGCGGCCTTTTTCACGACCTTCTTCGCAGCCTTCTTCGTGGACTTCTTTGCCGCGGCCTT